>JAFRRK010000020.1 GCA_017428115.1 Bacteroidales bacterium
CAAATAGTATCCATGTCGCGTCTCTTCGAGACGCTGATAGGGAGTATGTTCTGTCACCGCACTGCGCTACGCTTGTACGGTGTTATTGAGATTCAGCCTCTTCGAGGCTGTAAAAATCAGTCATATATTAAACTAGAGCCATTTATTTTCAATTTTCAATTTTCAACTTTCAATTTTAAATAATGAAACACACAAAATTATTATTTGCCCTCGACACCCTTATTCTCCTTGGTGTGGGCATGACAACAAGTTGCAAAAACAAGGCCTCCGACAATCAGCAGGCCGAGGCAACTACCGACACTATTCCCATGATGGAACAGGACCATGATGAGTATCTGGCATCCATCGAAGCTTATCTTAGGACAATTGGAAGTCAATATACTCCTGGCGAAGTATGTATACCAAGCTACACCGTCGTAGCTATCAATGATAGCGATACCGACTACACTCGTGTGTGGGGCGACTGGTGGGTATTCAACTACATTATCGTAGGCGACACCCTTAAGTGCGTCTCCGGAGGCAACCATCCAGGACTGATGTACCTTAAGCAGAACAACACACATGAGTGGGTTGTATCCTCCTTCGACCAAGTAGAAGACGGCTCACGCAACCTGTCCAGCGCCCAGCGCATCTTCGGCGATTACTATGAGGCCTTTCACAAAGTGAACAGCAATCAGGAACATCGCGACTCTATGCGACTCAAACAGGTGGCATATTACGTACAGGAACACAACCTCCCTGTAACCATGATCCAAGATTTCGGCTGGTCCGCTGTTTCCCTGCCACTTGATTAGTCAAACATTAAACACCAACCTCCATGAAACGCTATCTGCACATTCTTTCAATCCTTCTTGTCGTCGCGCTGCTTTGCCTCTTTCCGGCATGCAAAAAAGAGCCCGTCCCCGACACGCCAGTCACCCCTACCGACGAAGCCTACATCACCGACTCCGTCCGCTATGCCGCCGACCACATGACGGTCTACAACTTCGCCTATCCCTCCACCGACCCCTACGGCAACCCCGTCATGCTCTCCGGCACTATCACCCTAGGTGACAGCGTCACCCGCGGCCGTCCTGCCAAAGGACTCGTACTCTACAACCACTTCACCATCTACCGTGCCGACCAGTGTCCCACCCGTGGTGAACTCAGCATACAGAAAATCATGGCACGTAGCCCCCTTATCACCATCTCTGCCGACTACTACGGCTTCGGCATCACCGAAGCCCAGCCTCAGGCCTACTGCATCTCCAGCGTCAACGCCCAAAGCAGCATCGATGCCCTAATCGCCGCACGCCAGCTTCTCACCGACCTGGGCTACCGCTGGGAAGACCACCTCTTCAACTCCGGCTACTCCCAAGGAGGACAAACCGCCATGGGTGTCGTTCGTCTTGTTGCCAAGCAACATCCCGACATCCACTTCGACTGCACCTATGCAGGTGCCGGCTCCTACGACATTCCCGCCACCTACAGCCAGTTCCTCCTCGACACCATCGCCGGCATGCCCTCCACCGTCATCAGCGTCCTCCTCGCCTACAACCACTTCTTCCACCTCAACATCCCCCGCGACAGCATCTTCATCGACCCACTCCTCAGCCATATCGACGATTGGGTGCTCAGCAAACGCTACACTCGTGAGGAAATCGACGCCTTCGTGGGTTCCCTCTACGTGGCCGAATACGTCACACCCACCATGCTCGACCTCCAATCCACCCTCTCCCAACGTTTCCTCTCCGCCATGCAAACCGACAACCTCTGCCAAGGATGGACACCCCGCCCCGACGAACCCATCTTCCTCTTCCACAACACACAGGACATCACCGTTCCAGCAGTCAACACCACCAATCTCTACCACCACCTCACCACCCATGGAGCCGCTCACGTCACCCTCGACCTCGACGACTACGGCAGCTCACCCGCCATCCCCGCCCACGAAACAGGTGCCATCTACTTCCTCATGCATTCCGTCCAGTCCATGTGTCAAATCCTCGGCATCCAACCCTGGAGCGTATTCTAAAACATACTGCAACCCCTTATCTAAGAAGCCCCGCCACCACCAGCGGGGCTTCTTTTCCACTTCCAAGATAAACCTAATCCCAACATTTCAAAGTACTCTCCATGCGGCACCTTCCCTTTTCCGATTGCAAAAGTTCAAACCATATCCCGCACCCATACCGATACATACCACATCATACAAATCCTTATACATTTCTTCCGATTTGGCACTCATTATAACCCATCACAAAGAACACCTAGATGGGTTACGCCCACCGCATCCCACTCTGAATGTTTGAACCACTCTACTAAACGCCATACTATTATCTGTAAAACAAACTATGTCACAGTCCATAATAATAGCTAAAGTTTGACAAGTAAAAACAGTAATGCATTCCGAGTCTATTATTAGCCATACGCTTTCGTTTTCCTTTTCTCGCTCCTTAGTCGGGTTGTTTGGTGCTGGTGGGACAGTGCCTTTTCAACTGAGAAGCCTGAAGTGGCAACTGCCCAGTCACTTCGTAGTTCTTAGCTCTTACTTATTACTTCCTTTCGTTCTTCCTTCGCTCACAGAAACGAAGGCACGACGAAGGCTCAACGAAGGCGTGGTGTGTGTGATTGAGGTGTGTGCTATCGGCCGTCTAATATAATTATACCGAAAAAAGCAAAAATTAGGGTGCCACTTTTAGAAATAAAAAAGTGGCACATAGTGGGACATGATGACGATGACAATGACAATAGGGATGGATACATGTACCGCCCGTTTGAGGGGTGGATTAGAACAGCCAGGTTGGCAACCCACTGATTTTTATTGCAAATAATACTAAGAAAAACCCATTTGTGAAAAAATGATATATCCCTTTTTGAAGAAAAACGACTTGTCAAACTTTAGATAATAGTTTTAATTGCTAATTAAAGGAGGTTTTAATTAGCAATTAAAACTCATGCAAATTATTCAGCAATAGACTATAGTCCTTAATTTCCTGCGATTGCGCTCTTGCGTGCGTAATCGTTAATCTTGGACGAGCCGGACGGATTCACCGATGCAACGATTGAAGTAGTCGTCCACGCTCACCATGCCAGAACCGAAGTTGAGGTCCCACACGGTGCCAGAGGCTTCGGGCGTAGACGACCAATAGGTGCCGTAGGACCCCGCTTTGCTGACACTCCCGTCGCAATTGCGCCAGCCGGATGCGGGCAGCACGATAGAATTGCCGTTGGGGCCAGTGACCTTATACCCACCTCCATTCCACGACCACTGGCACTCGGCTATTAGTTCTTCCCTCTGCATCTTGGTCGGAAGCCTGTTGCCAAACTGCGAAACAGCCTCGTCGTAGGTGTAAAATCCCGTGGCATTGAAATTCTTCCAAATTGTCCTGCTCGGCAACCCCAAGTCGGTATAGCCTGTACTGTCGCCAGCAATCGAAGAGAAAGCAGAACCTCCGCAATCTGTGACGTTTGTTCCTAATTGGAAGTCCCGTTCGACACTACTATTCTGTGCCTGCATCGATAGTGCCATCAGACACATCATGCCTAGGATAAACATTTTTTTCATTGTCTAATAAAATAGCATTTATGCAGTCCGCGCTCAAAACCAACTCCTATGCCTAATCCTCACCCATACCTCGTACATTTCCTACTGAAAATTTTTGCAAAAATACGCATTTTTTTCAATAGGAATGTTTTTTACATCGTATCTCTCAATTTCTCACAACGATGATGACTTCTCGCATGGGTTAAAGTTGAGACAATAAAGTATTTTGTATGTCCTGCGATTGCGCTCTTGCGTGCGCAATCATTAATCTTGGACAAGCCGGACGGAGTGACCGTAGCAACGGTAGTGGCTGTACACGACAAATCCGCCGGAACGGAAGTAGAGGCCACACGCGGTGTCGGAGACTTCGGGCGTAGACGACCAATAGTAGCCGAAGGACCCCACGTCGTAGACACTTCCGTCGCAATTGCGGTAGCCCGAGGCGGGCAACACGATACTCTTTCCATTAGATCCAACCACTTTGTACCCCATACCTGTCCATGTCCAACTACATTCATTGACAAGTTCCATCCACTGGTCATAACTCGGCAAATTGTTACCGAAAGCTGCAATTGCCTCGTCGTATGTGTATAAATCAAACTCGGCATCTGCTGTATTCTTCTCATTGACTGCTTTCCACTTTGTTCCACTAGTCAACCCCAAATCGATATAATTTCCAGACCCCTCGCCTTCTTCCCTCGTACAGGAGGGCAATACAACCATCGATAGTGCCATCAGACACATCATGCTTAATAAAAACAGTTTTTTCATTGTTTAAAGATCAACTTCTATGCTGTCCGACCCGCAACAGCATCATACAAAAGAAGCGTGGGTCTGTATGTCTAACATTGTACTTGAAGGTCGTCGGAAACCTGAATAACCAAATGTAGTAACAGCCCACGCTAACGCGTGAAGCCATTATACAACCTTGGTTATTTCACTTGAAAAGTTCCGACGTTCTCAAGTACAAGGAAGCATAACGCTTCTATTAATAAAAAACTTTCGGCATGAGCCTTTGACTCAAAACCATTTGCAAAAATACAACTTTTTCTTCACATGGCAAAAAAAATTTTGCCTCCGCAAACTAAATTGCAGAGGCAAAGCCATATAATGTTCACATTGTTCCGCTATTTTGCGATGGTTTTTGCTGGACGGATGCGGTTAACTACCACCATGTCGCCTTCTATATGAAAGTTCTACACCCACATACGGTTATGGTTACTACTAAATTTCGTTGTCATAAAAAGTCCGTTATTGGCAAAAAAGTCGTACTTTTGCAGCAATTTTTATAAACAATTTGCCATTAATGGAGATAGACATTCTTCTTGAATACAGCGACCGCAAGCAGCTGCGTCAGTGGTTAGAGGAGAACCATGCCACCGCGCATCACTGCTGGGTGGCAGCCTATCGCAGCAAGGTGCCAAAACTCGATGCCCTACCCTATCTCGCCATCGTCGAGGAGGCTCTCTGCTTCGGATGGATCGACTCTACCAACAAGCGGCTGCCCGACGGGCGGCTGGCACAACGCATCTCACCCCGTCGCCCCAACAGCCATTGGACCGAACGCAACATCGCCCGCGTCCACGACCTCGAGCAGCACGGTCTGATGACACTCGCTGGTCTCACCGCACTGCCCCATAATAACGGCTAGCCCAAAACACGTACCAGCTGATTATCGTTAGCGTATGGTAGCAACCTGCGAAGATGGCCAAGCATCCGCTCGTATGATTCCTTTGGAGAACGCTCACACTCACACGCCTCTCTGCCATACAGCTGCTCAGGAGTTGTCAGCAGCGACCATCCCCACCCATAGGGACGGTCATGCTTGTCGTGAGGATACACAAAATCCTCAGTCACCACGCGGCACGCCATCTGCAGACGTGTCACATAGCTGTCGAAACGGCTCCGCATCTTCGGCCCTGTAAAGCCGCAGGCGGCTCGCAGCTCGCGAGTAATCATACTCCCGTTTGTCCTCAACACCATCAGTATCGTCCCTTCAACAGAATCCTCCGACGGCATCGAGTGCTTACTCCTACGCCAGTTGCAGAAGTCGCCCCACCAGTCCATGCTCACAAAGCCTGCCTTACCATCGAAAAACTTACCATACACGCAGTTGCCCTCAGTCACTATGCTCCCTTTCCATTTCCACAACCTCCACTCCCATCCCCCGTCGGGCAACAGCGTATAACGGCACTCGGGTGCCACCAATTCGTCAGCCGAAAAGCCATCTATACCTCCGTCCAACAATGGCAGGAACCCCCATTGCTGAATTGCCTCTATCAGTTGCGAACTATTCTCTACCTTTTCCATCTCATTCACTTTTATTGTTCTGGCACCACGGCAAAATATGTAAGCGTCTCGGTGGCTGACGCGTTGATGAGGCTGTGGCCATGTCCCTTAGGGCAGTAATGGCACTGTCCTGGCACCAGCCGCTCCTCCCCGTCGTCATACAGGCAGCGTGCCTCGCCGCTCAAAATATATATCATCTCGCTGCTCGTATCATGGCAGTGGTAGCCTATCGTGCAGCCCGGCTCTAACATGCCGCGCATAATCTTGTTTGTGCCGTCAAACAGCATACGGCTCTTTGTAACCCCCTCGCCGCCCTTAAAATGCGGTATCTCCTCCATTTCAATCTTGTCAAAATCAATTACCATAGGGATATTCTTTATGTCTGATAAAAAAAGTAAAAACTAAAAAGGACTGTATCAAGATCTTCTAGTTTTTACTTCTTAGCAATTAAAAACTATTCCGCATCCGGGCCTACTCCGTCGGTATAGTAGTACGACATCGTTACACCCCCATCCATCGTTGAGCGTACCAGTCTGCCATTCTTATACTCGTTCGTGGCACCCTCTTCCACTACGTTATGCTTCGACCCGCGCGTGGCAGGAGAATTAAAATTCTCCACAGCCAATGCTATCGGGAAGTGAGAAAAAGCCGACGGGGAGTCATCGTATGTGTATGTATGTTGTTCGATAGAAGTACTATCTCTTTCAGCATTATACTTTTTGGCGGTAGCGCTTATCAAATTGCCATTCTTCCATTCCATCTCGTTGGTCACTTTGCTGCCACTTACCAAGAGGACCTCGAAACAGGTGATGTTTCCATTCTTATCATAGCTAATCACGTTTGTAACCGTGCCATCATCGTCTATCGACTTCAGCATGTCGCCGTCATACACACAATAATGGTGGGAGGTATCCCTTGAATTCACTGAATAGAAATGCACCAATTTGTCACCTTCATACTCGTAAAAGTATGGAGTATTAATTGAAATACCCATCACTTCGGTTTCAAAGTTACTCTGCACTATCTTTCCGTTGTCCCACACATAATTGGCCGTAATGACGTTGGGCCTTCCAGCAACGATAGACTCCATCGTCATCTTCTGCAAATACACATTTTCGGCAGGGTCTTTCTTACATGCCGTGAACATCAGTGCCGCAACACCAATCATCAACAAAATCTTTGATTTCATCATTTAGTTTTATTTTAAATCGTGCCTACTCTATTATCAATCAGTTTTCGGCAATTCTGCATTTCAGCTATTTAGAAAAGATATATATCCATCATAGCTAATGCAAAAATACACTTTTTTTTTATTACACACTTTTTTATGCAATAAAACCAGTCCTTCAACGTTGTTAAACCATATTTTTTATAGTACTTATGATCCTATTAGACGACAACACCCCCAACCTGCTCGCCACCGCCGCGGCACAAAAAGGAGCCTCCGCCAATCCAGTCCCCACCGACGAGTTCGGCAAAGCCCTCATGGAGCAGGACAGCATCACACGCACTATCACCGACAGCCTCACCAACATGAACCTCACCGACCTTAAGGATGTGGTCACCGGCCGCAACACCATCGTCCAAGACGGTCTCCGCGCCCTCACCGAGCTCACCGTCGGCTTCATACCCAAGCTCCTCATAGCCATCCTCATCCTATGGGTAGGCATGAAACTGGCCAAGATGCTCAAGAAACTTATCGTCCGCACCCTCGAACGTCGCAACGCCGAACCCTCCTTACAGACATTCCTCGGCTCGCTAGTCGACGTACTCCTCAAAGCCATGATCATCATCATGGCCATGGACGTCATAGGCATCAAGGCCACCTCCTTCATAGCACTCCTCGGTGCCATGGGCCTCGCCATCGGCATGGCCCTCCAAGGCACCCTCCAAAACTTCGCCGGCGGTGTCATCATCCTACTCATGAAACCCTTCAAGGTAGGCGACTATATCGAGTGTGGCAGCTACAAAGGCTACGTCCGCTCCATACGCATCTTCAACACCACCATCCAACCATTCAACGGACGCACCATCATCGTCCCAAACAGCGAGCTCTCCAACAAATCGCTCATCAACCACACCCAAGAGCCTATCATACGCCTCGACATCGTCGCCTCCGTAGCCTACGGCACCGACCTCGACCGCGCCAAAGAGGTGCTCATGCAGGTCATCAACGACGACCCCCTCATCCTCCACGAACCCAAAGCACCCATCGTCGCTGTCAGCGAACTGGGCAACAGTTCCGTCGACCTCTCACTATGGATGTGGGTCAAGACCGACGACTATTGGACCGTATGGATGCGTATCCGCGAAAACATCTACAAAACCTTCTATGCCAACAACATCACCATCCCATTCCCACAAATGGATGTCCATCTCAGTCAGAATTAAGAATTAAATCGAGGCAACCCACTCTCCCCCTTTAACCCCACCAATCCCATTAAACCTATCAACACATGAAAAAAATCATAATTCTTAGTTCATACTTCATACTTCTCCTCGCCTCCCCCTTGCATGCACAAGTGCCCGACAGCCTGCCACACCTTGGCGACTCAGCCTTCGCGTCACTCCTCACCTGCGGTGCCGGCGACGAGTTCTACACCTCCTTCGGACACTCAGCCCTGCGCATCTGCGACAGCACTCAGGGCATTGATTATGTCTACAACTACGGCACCTTCGATTTCGACGCCCCTCACTTCTATTGGAAGTTCGCCCGCGGCTATCTCAACTACTGCCTCAGCCGTGCTCCATTCTACGCCTTCATATTCGAATACCAATACGAGGGTCGTGCCGTATGGCAACAGCGTCTGCGACTCACCAACCAAGAGGTTAACAACCTCTTCTTCATGCTCGAAACCAACTATCTGCCCCAATATCGCTACTACCAGTACGACTTTTTCCGCGACAACTGTGCCACCCGTCCACGCGACATGATAGTCCATGCCCTCGACCACCGCACCCTCGCCCCCGAAACCACCACCGACACCAACCTCACCTATCGCAACCACGTCTACCTCAGCACCGCCCACACACTCCTCTGGTGGCGTCTCGTCGTCGATATGGCCCTAGGCCTACCCTGCGACCATCGTTGTAGCAACTACGAGTATATGTTCTCGCCCATAGCCATGATGCACCAGTTCGACACCCTCACCGTCAGCGATACCCACCAGCCGCTCGCCTACCCTGCCGAGCTTCTCCTGTCCGAGACACGCACCCCACCCTCGCACAGCATCTCGCCCACCCTCACCTTTTGGGTGCTCTTCCTCGCCGTACTGCTGCTCACACTACTGGGGTGGAAACATAGCTGGCGGCTACGCTGGCTCGACATACCCCTCTTCCTCATACCCTTCCTCGGCTCGCTGCTGGTACTCTTCCTATGGTTCGTATCCTCACACTATTGCACCAAGGCCAACCTCAACATCCTTTGGGCGTCGCCCCTCTTCCTCTACTTCGCCATACGGCTACGACACAGCCGCCCATGGCTCATCGCCGTGCAGCTAGTCATGCTCCTAGCCGCCTGCATCATGACCCTCGCCCCGCTGCCCCAGCAGCTCAACGCAGCCCTACTACCCATCTCTCTCACCCTAGCCCTAAGACTCATAGCCCAATTAAAAGGAAATAACGAAATCAAGTAATACCAACCCTCTAGCAATCCTAATCCTACTAGAAATACTAGTATTACTAACCCTCTCAAACAATAACATATGATCTACTACTTCACCGGTGCCGGCAACAGCCGTTATGTAGCCCAACGCCTGGCCAAAGCCCTTGGCGACACCGTCGCCTTCATGCCCCACCACATCCCCGCCACCGTTCCCGACAATGGTGAGCCCCTAGGCTTTGTATTCCCCGTCTACTTCTGGGGCATACCCACCCTCGTCAAACGTTTCGCCCAACAGCTGCAAACAACGGGCAACCACTACACCTACACCGTCCTCACCCCCAGTGGCTCCAGCGGCGATGCCATAGGCCTGTTTGAAAAAGCCCTGCGTCGACCCGTCGACGCACACTACTGCGTGCTCATGCCCGACACCTACGCACCCATGTTCGACTGTGCCGACCACGACAAAAATGCCGCCGTACTTGAACGTGCCGAAGGCGAAATCGACAATGTCATCGCCCTAATCAAGGCCCACGCTACCGGCGACCACGACACCCACCATGGCCGTGGCCGTCTGGCCACCGTCACCATGTATCCCCTCTACCTCGCCACCACCACACGACGCTTCGCCACCAACGATGCCTGCACCGGCTGTGGCCTCTGTGCCAAGCTATGCCCCGACCACTTTATCACCATCGACAACGGCCGGCCCAAATGGCGCAAAGGCCACTGCAACCTATGCTTCGCCTGCCTCCACCACTGCCCTACCTTTGCCATACAATACGGCCGCAACTCGCGCAAACACGGACAATACACCTGCCCTAAAAAGCTGTCCGACCAGTAATACTAGTCCTAGTAGCCCCCCAGTCATAACCAACCGACAAGTCCAACCAACCCCGCCCCTCATGAACACCGAACTACTATCCGTCATCATCATCCTGCTAGTATGCTGGCTGCTACTGGTGCTCCTCGACCTAGCTGTCGCCGCACTCCTCACATGGCTGCTACACCTCACCTTCCGCCGATGCTTTCTGTGGGGGCTACTGTCGCTGCTGCTGCCACCACTGCTGCTCTCCTACGGCATATTCATCGAGCCTAACATCAGCCAGGTGCGCCATGTCGAAATCACCTTTCCAACCCTCCCTGCCGCCTTCGACGGCTATCAGATAGTACAACTATCCGACATCCACTCCCGCTCCTTCCAACGACGCCACCGTGCCCTGCAACGCTGCATCGACAAGGTCAATGCCCTCAATCCCGACCTCATAGCATTCACTGGCGACATTGTCACCCTACACTCGTCCGAGCTCGACGACACCCGTCCCCTACTCAGCCAACTTCACGCCACCGACGGGGTGGTAGCAGTGGTAGGCAACCACGACTACTGCACCTATGGCCACGAACCCAACGGCCTCAACAACGTAGTGCACATCGAACGCGACATGGGTTGGCAGGTGCTGCTCAACAGCCACATCATGCTGCACCGCGGTGCCGAGTCCATAGCCATTGCGGGAGTAGAAAACATCTCCACCTCGCCCCACTTCCCCTCCACCGGCAAACTACCGCAAGCCCTTGCCGGCACACAAGGCACCTTCGTGGTGCTACTCAGCCACGACCCCACCCATTGGGACCTTGAAGTAGTGGGCAGCGACATCCCCCTCACCCTCTCGGGCCACACCCATGCCGCCCAAACCAGCCTGCTGGGATGGACACCGGCACGCTACTGGTATCGCCAATACCGCGGACTGTATCAAAAATACCACCAATACCTCTACATCAACCAAGGACTAGGCGAAACCATCTTCCCCGCCCGCATCGGCGCTCCGCCCGAAATAACCCTCATCACCCTCCGCAAAGGCTGACACTACGCCCGCCACCGTCAGGCGACAAGGCCTCGCCGCCCCCGTCAACAAACAGGTTGTTCTGACGGGGGCAGTTGTGTATGTCGAAAATAAGGGGACGGAACAAATAGATGATATTGCGGAACTCGCTGCCGTCGCAACTGCCTATACGGGCCCCCATGGTGCGCAGCGACGCGCTATTAAGCTGCCCGCCACTGCTGTCGCGAAACAGAGCCGTAGCCACCTGCCAATGACGTTCGCCACCACCGCAGGGCATCACGATAGGCGTGCCGTTGCCATAGCTGCCCGGCGGCAGACAGCAGCCATTCACCACCTGCTCGTCCTTCAGCACAAAGGTGGCGCGCCCCGTCAAAAACAATATCGTGGCGGCCAACGACCTCAGTCCCTGCTGCCAATTGACGTAGCACACCATCTCACCCTTCGCCAACCCCATGGCCCTCAAAGCCACCTCACCACGATTATACGGAACAAAGACCCCTTCGAGAGCAGCCACCATGTGCTCGCGCATCTCCTTGGTGACAACCAAAGGCAACCGCTGCACAAAAGTCTCCACCGTAGGCGGCGGTGTGGCCAACCCACCCCCATTTTGCCCATGCCGGGTGGTGGAATTAACACCCATATTTACATCGCCAATCGGCGCTAACGGAATGTCAAACTGTTGGCGCATATTATCGATGCGACGGGCTTGCTCAGCATGCCTAGAGGCCAAATCCATCAGCACCTCGGCCGCCTGAGTATCCTGGCAGCGGTCGGCAGCATCCAGATAAAGACTAGCCCTATCCTTCTGTCGCAGACCCAACTGCCTCACAGCACTCTCTATCTGAGCCTTGTCAAAAACACCGCTATACACAATCTCACTTCCCACGACAGTGACAGTCAGCCTACCATCCCGTTCATTGTTGAAACGGATAGTAGGAGCTTCTGTTCGTACAAAGGTAGTCACTTGACTATGTGTAAATTTTGCTGCAAATATAAGAAATAATATCGACATATACGACTTTTTTTTTCGCACAATGCTTCGTTGCAAACACAACTCTTTAGTTAACACGATGTTTGCACAATAATTAACGCCATTGTTTGTGCCACATAACAGCAAAAAAAAGTTTTTCAATCAACGAAAAAGTGCCTTCCTTTGCACCTCGAAATCAAAAAACAAGCTCTATGCACAACCACTCGTCAACACACATTCACACCATCGAGTCGCGCCCGAGGTTCGACAATATGCCACTCCGTGGCCACACTTATACCCCTCCCTTGCCAATCAACAAAGGCGCGAGGAGCGCCGAAGAGGTAGCAATCGGTAGCAATCGGTACGAAGTTGTAGCAATCGGTAAGAGACGGTAAGAAGCGGTAAGGAAGAGAGACGAAGGCAGTAATTTTGCACAAAATTTAAAACTAAAAAGATATGGCACAATTAAATGGCATTCCATTAATCACCAAAGGTCGCATAGGCGACTACAGTATCTACCTACGGGACAACAAACTGATAGTACGCAGCCGCTACAACGAGTCGCACGGACGCCGTCAGCTTAGCGAACGGCAGTTGCGCCAATGCACACGCATGGGCAACGCAGTGGCACTGTGGCGCGCATTTCCCGAAGAGTACAGGCCTGCATTCCAACATCGTCGGAGCGGGGTGAGCAACTACAACATGTTTGTCACCCACGCCATGCAGGCACACCCTATCTATCTCTCACGCCCCATGACGCAGCGCAATGCCTGCGTGGTGAGCGACGTGATGGTGTCGCAAGGGTCGCTGACAGAAATTGTTGTGGAACACGATGGCACCGCACCCACCACCAATATATGGCTGGGAGGGCTGACTATAGGCAACGGCACCACCATACGGCAGTTGGCAAAAGCCATCGTGGACAACAACTTGGACTATCGTCCAGGCGACCACCTGCTCTACTATCGTTGTGAACAGCAATGGAGCCAACCTATCGATATGCCTGTGGTAAAGATATGCTGCCAACGGGTGGTGCTAGACCTTGCCGACGACAGAACAGTGAATGAGGTGGTTGGCGACAGCATAGGCTTTGCCCAACGAGGAGGCCTATTGGCAGCCGTCCAGGAGGTGGAGGGCGGCATGGCATGGGTGCACACACGCAATAGCGAAGAGACACTGCTGCTGTCGACACAACGCCTAGTATGCAACAATCCCCTCATAGCGAACTATGGGAGCGACGAGGCTTATGAGGCAGCCTGTGATAGTTATAGGAGAACCGTGGCAAGAACGGGCATCTGAGTTATTCATTCACTAAGACAAACATCTAACACCCAACGATATGACAATAGAAATAGAGAAGCGATACACCCTGCTGCTAGTTAGGGTGGGGAAAGGGCTGTACAGGCAACTATTGTTTGCCGACATGTCGGAACAACGAGCACGACTGTTGGCGTGCGAATATGGCTACAGGCAAGAGGACATAGGCCTTGTGCGCCATGAGGCCCTGCGCTATCGGCGCCAATTGGACGACGAGTTGGTGCGCAGCATACTAGAACGTATGCCCTATCACGAACGGAATAGCCACGAGGCGATGCTGGCGGCAGTAAGGCGCATTGTGCCCCAAGCCACCCGCATCGTTGGCAAATGAAGCAAAGCATTAGTCAAACCAACAATAATGGGGACTACTACTTATCAAGAATTAGAGAATTAGATATTTTATTATTTCACATTGAATTAGATAAGAGTTTAAGATAATAATTGCAAGCAATTTATAGAACATATATTAAGAGAATCATGGAAAAAGAATTCGTACTACGCCCCTATGGCAAAACAGAGCTGGCGTTGGCATATACCCACGGCAGCATGTCGGCACGGAGTGCCTTGAACTGGCTGAACCGCGAGCTGCGACTCTACCCTGGACTGATGGAGAAACTAACAGCCCTTGGCTACCACCCCTATCAGAACACACTGACCATAGCCCAACTGAGAGTTATCGTTGGCGTAATAGGCCCACCTTAAAGGATATCAAGGTCTACGACAAATACAGTTAAATATATTTAAACCTTTATTAAAAAGATAATAAGTAAAAATATCTACGTACTTTTGCAACGCAAACATAACCTCACCAAAGCACAAAATCGCCATATATTTTACTGATTGATAACAATATAATTACACAAACACATAAACGCAAAAATAAGCTATGGCAAAAAAAATGGGCAAATTGAAAAGTGATGTGATGGAGTACTAAAAAATGTTCAGATCCGTTAAAGTAAAAAAAACCGGAAATGGACAACAAGATAATGCAACAGATATTGGGTATACTGATACCCGAAGAGATATTAGAGGACTTTGAAA
>JAFRRK010000021.1 GCA_017428115.1 Bacteroidales bacterium
CACAGGTGCACACCTGCTCCCTGATGCCCATCAAATGGTACATATCACTTGGGTTCATCTTCTTCGCGTTTTTTTTGTTCATTACCAAAACGTTGATGAACCCTTTTTTCGTATGTCACCTACGCATTTTTCGGAAGAACCTCTTTTTTTATGCTTTTTTCGACATAATAGCTGGTGTGTAGTGGAGGAAGAAGGTGTTTTCGTGTTGGCTCTGTTTCATTCTCGTTCTCGTTCTCGTTTTCGCTTTGAGCGTGAACGCTGAACGACTGTTGCTTGTGCGAAGTAGAGATGTTGGATGAGAAGAATAGTTGTCATATTTGTCATGTCAACTTACGCTAAAATCCCTGTTTCTCTCTCTTTTGAGCCCCTGTAATCCGTGTTGACTTCTTTTTTGAGCCCCTGTAAAGTCGTTTTTTGTCCGCTTTTTGAGCGAATGTAGAACGAAGACAGAACGAAGGCAGGGTGAGATAAATAGGTTGGCTATTATAATAAGATTATAATGGAATAGGATAAAGACCGTGTTTAACAATGAAAGTGGCGCAGATAGGTAATAGTGCAAGGGCAAACCTGTCTAAAACATGTGCAGATAGGTCCAAATCAGCTAATACAGACCCAGCTGGATTGTTTCCAAATGAGATTTGCGATTCATATTATTATATTGTAAATCAATCGTGCACCACTCTTTATATAGGAGCCAAGGCAAAATAGATTGTTCTAAATGAGAAAAAATGTTTTATTTTGCAGAATCAGAAAGCATGGCTTCCGGCTGGTGAGAGTTTTCTACCCATTAAGGAGGTCAAAGCGTTATGATAAACCCACCTACGTTGTTTGACTGTGCAAGTCATATTGTTATACTAATTGTTATACTAAACTGACAAACACTCACTCAAAAAAACATTGTTAATGAAACAATCATTATTAGTTGCCTTTCTTTTTCTGTCACCTATATTCCTTCATGCTGAGCCTGTTACTCCCGAACAAGCCCGGACGGCAGCCTCTCGTTTTGCCAGCCGCATGGGGCAGCCCGCCGCTAATGGTGAGATGTTGGAAGATATAACGGGTATCCTCAATATCGACCACATATACGCCTTCAATCTCTCTGGCAGCAAGGGGTTCGTGTTGATTGCCGGCGACGATAGGGTGCAGCCTATTCTAGGCTATTCGTTCTCTAACAGTTTTGATACCGAGGTTGGGAGCACCCGCGCCTTGCTTGAGCATTATTCCCAAGCCATCAACTATGCCTTACATAGCGGCATGGAGGCCACAGAGGATGTGCGCCGGCAGTGGGACGAACTGCTCATAGAAGAATTCGAGCAGCCCTTGCACTCTAACGGTCATTCTGTCGGCCCTTTGCTCACTTCCACTTGGGGGCAGGTGGGCTACTACAACAGCAGTTGCCCCTACGATGCCTCGTTCAACACCTATACCCGTGTGGGCGATGTGGCTATTGCTCTTGCCCAGGTGCTTCGATATTGGCAACGCCCCTCTACGGGCATGGGCTCTCATAGTTACGTCGACCCCTCATACGGCTTGCTTACCGCCAACTTTGGTGCTACCACCTATCAGTGGAGCCTCATGCCCGACGCGTTGGATTGGTACGCCACTTGGGCGCAACGCAACGCTGTGGCCCAGCTGCTCTTCCACTGCGGAGTGGCCACCGAAACACAATATGGTGTCAACAACAGCACTTCTCACTTTTTTTGCAACGACACCAATGCCACCAATTGTCTGCATAATGCCTTCTGGCGCTATTTTGGATATCGCAGCGACATACAAGTGCTCTATCGCGACAGCATGACTGCCACCCAATGGAGCGACACGTTGAAATATGAACTCGACCATGCCCGTGTGGTACCCTGCTTTGGAATGAACGCCGACTCGGCTTCACAACAGACATTCCTTATTGACGGATATGACGCCGTGGACAGGTTCCATATCAATTGGGGTTGGGAAGGCTACTGCAACGGATACTACGTCATCGACATCTTGCCTTTCTACAGTACCCACCAATCTATGCTGGCGGGTGTAGAGCCCAACAGAGTGCTGCATAGCGACAGGTATTCCTATAACCTGTCCTTTATGGGTGGCTCAGTGTCGCCTGTCATTTTCCCCGACACCTCTTCCTCACAACCTTGGACTGCCAGCTGCTCCCAAAGCTGGGTACACCTTGCTCCAACCTTTGGCCATGGCCCTGCAGACACACTTACGGTTGCTGTCGACACAAACTTATTCTCCTCAAATCGTTCTGCAGTCATCACTGTGACACAGGGCAGTGATGAGGTTCGCATCCAAATTGCCCAATCGGCCTTTACTGGTTTTCCTGACACGAATGTCTATCACGATACGCTGGTTATGGCCTGCAACACTACGCGCGACGCAACTGCTGTAGACACCATTTTGCCCGGTCGCCAATATCTTATACTCGACCCTGGTGGCCACAGCAACTATCCTTCGCCTTGCAACAGTTGGCTGAACCTGGTTTCAATAAGTGGCGACATCATCATCGATTCTATAGTCTACGACATCAAGCAGGACAGTGATTATCTGCACATCTACGACAGCAATGTGAGTTGGTGGCACCAGTCCTACTCTTTCGACGGCCAAGGCGTGGAATATAACCTGACACTTCTAAGGCATCACGCCACTTTCCACTTCCATGCCGACTCGTACCTCCCCGCCAGCGGCTACCGCATCTATCTCCACGTCTGCGACTACTCCAACCTCGAGTGCCGCGACCTCAGTGTCTCTTTCGACGGGCTCTCCACCGCCATGCTTATGTGGAACGATACGACCAATGCCACCTCGTGGACCGTATACTATGGCACTAACCCTTATGATCTCAACCAGCAAGTAACCGTCACCAGGCAACATTGCCAGATATCCAACTTGAATCTGCTGCACAGCCAATACTATTTCCGTGTTTTCAACAATCATGCTGGCGGCCTCTGCAGCGGTGCCCCTGCCCAAATAGGACAGTCCTGTGGCATGCTTTACCCAATTTACAACATATATTGCTACTACACACATCCTCACTCGGCTGAAATACGGTGGGCCGACAGGACCAACGCCACTGTTTGGTATGTGCACTATTGGAAAAGTGGAGATACCGTTGTGAACATCGACACCTGTACCACCACACAAGCCATCCTGGCCCCTCTGTCCAACAACCAATGGTACGACTATTAC
The DNA here is from genome assembly GCA_017428115.1 of Bacteroidales bacterium. Taxonomy (GTDB): domain Bacteria; phylum Bacteroidota; class Bacteroidia; order Bacteroidales; family P3; genus Colimorpha. The sequence goes on from JAFRRK010000021.1 coordinate 3,187, forward strand.
GTCAGCAACAATAATGTCGACAACTCCATAGCCCAAGCTTGTGGTCTGCACAGCTTCTACACCCCTATGTGTGACCAAGACAGCGTCGATTGCCGTGATATTCGCATCGACAGCATCACCACCACAACCGCATACGTCTCATGGACGGAGTATGGCAACGGTACCCATTGGCAATTAGTGCTTAACCACGAATGGGGTGCCGACTACGACACTATCCAGTGCAGCGGCACACACTGTCTCCTCACAGGTCTGACGCCGGGCGACTATTATCAAGTGGCCATCTACAACAACGCTGACATGGATTTCGCCTCCGGTTGCGAATATTTCTATGGCTTCAATGCTTATTGCGACTCCCCCTCCCCATGCATCGAGTATACCAACCTTAATTCTTGCATGGTTTCCACCACATACGGCTCATTTTCCTATCCTTTTTGGGGTACCAATCCTATCGACTACGGCTCTACCGATGCCCGCTCTCGCCACACTGTGTACCGAGGTGCTGACTCGCTCCTCACCGACCCTCGCACCGGAGGGCAGCTGCGCGTCATCCCAAGTGGTGACACCGCCACCGTTCGCCTCGGCAACTGGCTTAGCTCCAGCGAGGGAGAAAGCATCACGTACGCCTACGATGTCGATACCTCCTTCTACGACCTCCTTACCATGAAATATGCCGCTGTGCTGGAAGACCCACTCCACGATGCCTCCAACCAGCCCCGATTTACCTTCAGGCTCAAGGACGAGCAGGGAGCCGATATCGATGCCAATTGCTATTCCGCCGACTTTATTGCCGATTCCACCTTGGGTTGGAATGTCAATGGCCACGTTCTGTGGAAAGATTGGACTTATGTAGGCATCGACTTGGCCCCTCTACACGGGCGTCGCATATACTTGCAGCTCACCACCTACGACTGTGGCGAGGGCTCGCACTTCGGCTATGCCTATTTCAATTTTTCTTGCGGTCGCAAACAACTCATCGCCGACCATTGTGGCGAAGGTGTCAACACCCTTACCGCACCCCTTGGTTTCAACTATGCTTGGCATGACGCTGTTACCGACAGCCTCATTTCTACCGAACGCTCCCTCTCTATCGACAGCACCATTGATTGCTACTGCCACCTCAGTTTCGTAGGTGCCAACTCCAACTACTGCGGTTTCGACATGCTCGGCAGTTCGGCCTACCGTTTCCCCAACGCACTCTTTGGCTATCGCCTTGGCGACACTGTCGACTGCCTTCAGCAAATAGCCTTTATTGATAGCAGTTTCGTCAGTTCCACCAACGTGAATCCCACCTACACACATCGCCAGTGCGACGATATCACTTGGTACTTTGGCGATAGCACAATGTCTAGAGTCGCCAACCCCATGCATAACTATCGTTGGGGTGAATATGATGTAACGATGGTGGTCGGCATTGACAATGGTGAGTGCACCGATACCATGGTTCAGCACCTTGTAGTCATGCCGCCATGCCCTGTCTACGACACCATATATGCCCACTTGTGTCCCGGCGACACTTTCCAGTTCTACGAATACCAGATTACGCTGCCCGATACCTACACTTATGTCGATGGCATGTTCTACCACACGGCTATCGTGGACGATGGCACCACTTATTCCGTTATCAACGACACCATCGTTGAAAACCAACTGCCCTATACTTTCAATGGACATACCTTCAACGACGACTCCGACACTATCGCTATTCTCCTGCCCCGAGCCAACAGCCACGGATGCGACAGCATTATCTACTACACCCTTTTCATCTACCGTAATCAGGTAACCTATCTCGACTCCGTGGTCTGTCCCTATGATGTGCCCCTCACTTGGAACGGTGTTCTCTTCGCCGACGACCACCGCGACACCGTCCTTATTTCTACTACGCACGGCGCCGACAGTCTGCTTATCATGAACCTTCATGTTTCGCGCGACCTCAAAGCCCGCATCGGTGTCAGCCGCCAATATGTCGACAACGACAATCGTTGCGATATATGGCTTTCCGACCGTAGCTCCGGCAGTGTGGCTCGCGTGTGGTATTTGCCTGACGCTACAGACACCCGCACTCAGTTTCAATACTGCTATCCTCTCGACAACGATTCCATCATCGTCCTTCTAGTGGCTGAAAGTGAGCAGGGCTGTTACGACACCGCCCAGACTGCCCTCTTTTTTGAAGAGCCCAGCCTCTATGTGCCTAATATCTTCACTCCCACACAAATCATCAATAATACTTTCCAAATGCACTGTCAACGCATTGCCACCCTCTCAGTCGACATTTTCGACCGCCAAGGTGCCTTCGTCTATCATTGGGAGGGAACCGATGGCTTCTGGGATGGCAATGTCGATGGTCACCCTATGCCGCAAGCCGCCTATGTATGGCGTGCAGTCTACACCACCACCGTCAATCCCGGCGAACGCTACACTCGCATCGGTACGGTAACCCTAGTCAGGTAGCGCCTTGTTTCTCTAAGCCACTGCAATTCTATTTGTTGTGCTATCGCTCGCAGCAGATAGGGATGGACGTATATCGCCCTCCCGAGGTTTGGCTTGTGATAGAATGGCTCGATTGCCCTCTTGTGCATCAGGCGGCGCGTGCGCTTCACGCCGAAGCTATACCCATGGCCACGAGAAAGACAAGCGTCTGGACTACCCAGGTGAACTATGTCGCTCCCATTCGGTCTTTGTCCGGGTGTTCCGGTCTTGTCAGTGTCCGTCGTATTGACGAGGGCACTGTTTCATTCTGGTTGGCCATATTATATAAGTTATACTGGTCATATTGACAATAATAAAGTGTTAAAAAAAAGTTGAAATAAACAAATCAAATAATAAGAAATAGCGAAGCCATCTTTCTATAGTCCCTCCTGGGCTACACTGCGGTAGTCAAGAACGTTCGAATCTTGGCCGTGGCTCTTTTTTACTCTATCGTAACCACTTTTGTCGACTCCTCGCCAAACTGGCTCACCACCCTCACCGCAATCTTCCTCCCTGCCTCATAGGGTATGGACTCGCTGCTGAAGCCATACAGCCTGTCCCATAGCTCTTCGCTGAACTCCATCCGCAATGTCCGCTCTGCGTTTATCTTGGTCATTGCTTTGCTTGCATTCTCTAGCCCTTTGCGCCAGGCGGCAAACTCCTTATGGTCGCCCCCGCAAAAGTGCATACTCCTCACAATAAACTGCTGCCCGTCATAGTTGCTGTCCAGTTCCCAGTAGGCTATATCCTCCACCGAACGGGCCTTCACGTCGTCGAGTATCGGGTCGTAAATGTCCAACCCTCTTATTTCCACATGGCAGCTCTCCTCCCCATCTTTAACCAGTTCTATATCTGGCTCTCCGATAGTGATAAACGACCCTGCATTCCTATCCTTCTTCAATAGCCCGTCCTGCATCAGGTCGTCGTGCATGCGCACCTTGCTCACCTTAAATTGCCCTTGGTCGTACTCCTTCCCTTCTATGTTGTCATCGAACGAGAATCCCAATACCACCAGCCACGATGCTCCCTCCTGTAGCTTTGTCTCCCTAAACTCGCGCACCGCCATATTCACCGCCTGCCGGCTCACCGTGCCGAATTTAGGCCCTATGTGGAAATACACCAGGCGTTCCCGCCCACCTGCCTCATAGATGCCCTTTGCGTTGAGGTATGGGTTGCTCACGGCCTCCACACTGCGAAAGATGGCCTGCTCTGTGCGGTCGCCGTTGCGGATTCCGTTGGTGGTCAGGTGGTCGAAAATGCGTTCCTGAAAATGCATACTCTCCTCAGCCTCCTCTTTATTCATCTCTAGGTCGTCAGGATTGGTTACTACGTAGCTCTGCAATGTCTCCACCGTAAACGGCCCGCTCACCCGCATCCTTTTCTTGTCCTCTATGGGTTGGTCGTATAGCACCTCCTCTTCTGCCGGCTCGTTGTTGGCAAGGCTCTTAAGAGTGATGTGCGGCACAGTCTTATACACGAACCCCTGTCGAATGTCAGGCTGTATGCCCTTGTCAAACAATTCATAGTATGGGAATACAGCAGTTGTCAACCTCTTCTTTGCGATATTGAGTGCTATACGGCTGGTATCAATTGTAATCCACCGTCTGCCCCATTGCTCTGCCACATATGCCGTAGTGCCACTGCCACAAGTCGGGTCAAGCACTAAGTCGCCAGGGTCGGTAGTCATCAGGAGGCAGCGCTGGATGGCTTTTGTTGTAGATTGAACAACATATAGTTTCCCATCGCCACCAGTACCTGTATCACCCCATAAATTAGTTAAATATTGTACAGGAAAATCTTCTAAATACAGCACATAATTTAAAGAGTTTTTATTCGCTACTACTCTATTCGCCTTGATAATACGGTTCATTCCCTCTTTACTAGTTCTCCAACCTCTAGAAGTGGCAATTGTATATATTCTTCCTTCAAAAGTGATAGGGTATCTAATTGATTCTGATCCTGTTTGAGATGTTAGGTCACTTAACCTAAAAACTTTAGAACCTTTTGGTCGAGATTCATACTTAAAGACTTGATGATTTTCTTTCTCCCATTCCCTTATTGAACATCTTTTTCCATTAGCTAACTCAAGGTATTTGTATGCATCACTACCGTCTCCTCCATATTCTTTATGGATAAAAAGTTTGTTGTATTTTATTATGTCAATATCTTTTGCATACCATAGAATGAAATCGACAACGCTCCCAAGAGTATTGGAAGTAGCCCCTGATGTTTTCGTATATATTATCTGGCTCACAAAATTCTCACTCCCAAACACCTCGTCCATAATGTTGCGCACAAGGTGGACGTTCTCGTCGCTTATCTGCACAAAGACACTGCCACTCTCTGTAAGGAGTTCATGCGCCAGCACCAGGCGGTCGCGCAGATAGCTGAGGTAGCTGTGAATCCCCAGTTCCCATGTATCTCGAAAGGCCTTGATCATCTCTGGCTCCCCACTCACGTTCTGGTCGTTGTCCTTCACTTCGCGACTATTTAGCTTCATCTGCCAGTTGCTTCCATATTTGATGCCGTATGGCGGGTCCATATAGATGCACTGCACCTTGCCTGCCATGTTTTCGCGCCGCAGCAACGAGTTCATCACCAGTAGCGAGTCCCCCTGTATCAGCCTGTTTTTCCACTTGTCGGTATGTCGATAATAGTCTGCCACACGTTCCAGTTCGTCCTCCACCACGTTCCCCTCAGGTTCAAAGAGGAGGGCCTGGTTCTCCACACGTCCCTCTTCACGTATGCGGTACAGGCTGTTGATTAGCTGCTCGGGGCGTATCTGCTCGTGCACATATAGGCTGCGTATGTCCACCTTCAGGTCGCCCCGTTGGGTCAGCTCGTCGTCGTTGCTGTATTTACCCAGCCAGTACAGCTCTGGGTCGTGTCCTCGGTCAAAGTCGTGACAAAAGGTCTCGTAGCTGCCTTTCTTCTCTTCGTTCAGGGTGGCGTTCTCGCTGCCTGCCAGCTCAGATGTGGGTATGCTCACCCTGCTGTCGTTGTCGTGGCGTATGGCGTCGACAGGTTTGTGTGGTCTGCTCATAGTTGCTCTATTTTCTTGGTTAGTATTGCACGGACGTTCTCTATATCGCCCACTTCTACAAATGCCCACCGACCAAAGCTTCTCAGGTTGTTTGCGGCGGGTATCCAGTAATGCTCGGCATAATAGCGTTTGGCATCCTTGTTGCCCGTAAGGTCGTTGCTGTAGCCGCTCACCTCGATAATCAGGTTCACCATTTCTCCCGTCGGGCTTTTCACCTTTGCTATAAAGTCGGGCATGTATTGGTGTTCTTTGCCATTGGTCCAATAGGGTATGTTGAATCCGAGGAAATGGTTTTTCACGTAGCACTGCACCTCTGGCATCATCTCCAGCACCTTGGCGGTGCGTTGCTCCCAGCTTTCGGTGTCGGCCACCACATAGTCCACCTGGCTCTTGGTGGTGGGGTATACGGGCTTGGTGGTGCTGCCAAACACGTGTGCCGTAGAGCCTTCAGGATTGTAGTGGTTCAATATCCCCGTGATGCGTTCGTCCTGTGCGTGGGCTTTGCGAATGCCGTCGTATATGTTTTCCGACGTCTCTTTTCCGTCCCAGAATACAACCAGCCGCTTCTGCTCCTCTTTGCCGTCGCCGCCCAGTATCTCTATCTGGCTGTCGTACCACTGTCCGACAATCTTCTTCAGCTGGCCAAACAACTGGAATTGGCTGCCTCCCACCTTGTCGCGAAATTTGTAGTGTATCAGTCGGCGGGTGAGCTCGTATACTACCTGCGCATCACGCAGTCCGCGATAGTCGCTTTTCAGCACCACCTGCCGATTGCCGACAGCCGTGCCCAGGGTCGTCTCTGTGGGTATCTCGTTAAAGTTGAGTCTGAACTTGGAGTGGCCGCTATAGTCGGCCTTCATCTTCCCGTCGGGGGTAGCGGTGCGGTATCCTTCAATGTTGGGGAAGCGTATCTCATACATCCTGCGCTCTTGAAGTGCCTTGACAATGGTCTTGGGCTTTGGTGGCACTGGAGCTGGCGCACTTCCACCCTTAAATGTCTTAAACGGCACACCAATAATGTGGGCATACTCTGGCGGAAACTTCTCCACCACTCCCTTGGTTTTCTTGCTGTCCTCGGGCAGCTCTTCGCCGGTGGTGGCATCGTAGCGGCGCAGTTCATAGCTCATCCGGCGCAAGGCGCGCCCCGCCACCTGCTCGCACAGCAGCTGGCTGCCAAAGGCACGCACCCCGCACACATGCGTCACCGTGTTGGCATCCCATCCCTCGGTGAGCATCGACACGCTCACCACACAGCGAATATGTCCCCCCAGCATTCCAGGCTTGCCTACGGTGTTGACCACTTCGCGCAGTATGACGCCCTCCGTCAGCCTGTCCGCACTGCCACTGCCATGCACCGTGGCATACTCTTTGCGGAATGCCTCAATCTCGTCGCCAAACACACGCTTAAACTCCTCGTCGATGGTGTCGGATGCGTTGTCTACCGCTTCGCTGTCGATGATGAGCGTGGGCGGTTTCTGCTTGGGAATCCCGTTCTGGTAGTTTGAGAAGGTTTGGAAATGCCCGTCGACATAATACTTGTTGCCCTCGGCATCGTTGGCCTCATAGCCGGCAAGATATTTGTACACCTCTTTCGATACAGTGGTGTTGTTGCACACCACTATAAACACCGGAGGTGTCGTAAAGAGGTCCGTGGCAGCCTCGTCATTTTTGCGTAAGCCTTCGTAGTGGCTGTTGTAGTCGTCGGTGAATTGTTGCAGGGCCACCTTCAGCAGCTGTGGCAGGTGTGGCGGCTGTTCGCCCTCTGGCAGCATGGATCCCTCTTCTTGTGCCGCACGGCGGGTGGCGCGCTGCCCCTTTTTAGGCAGTTCGTCCTTTATGTGCTCATAGATGTCACGGAATTTGGGCTCGGCTAGTTCCGCACTATTGTCTTCGGTAGGCATGTAGGGTATCTTCACCAGTCCGCTCTCAATGGCATCCACCAGCCCAAAGTCGCTCACCACCCAGGGAAACAAGGAGTAAGGCTCATAGCCCGAGCCCTTGAGGTAGTAAGGGGTGGCCGAGAGGTCATACACCTCTTGCAGGCGGTAGCCTTGCAGCTTCATCTGCCTCAACCCTTCGTACCACACCATCGCCTTCGCGTTCTCGGCCATGCCCTCTTGGCTCTCTTCGTCGTTTTGTTTTGCATTGGTTGTGCGTGGCAGGTAGCAGTGGTGTGCCTCGTCGTTGATGACCACTATGCGTTTGCCCTTCAATCCACGTCCCAGCACACGCCGTAGCACACTGCTGAAGGGCTCGTGGTCGTTGCGTCTTTCCATCCTGCCTGTGGCGGCATTGTAGGCCATCTTGCCGTCCAGCGGGCTGCTCTTCTTGCCGCTGAGCACCTTGGGCTCGAACACATGGTAGTTGGTGATGGTGATGGCTGCGTTCAGCCCGCCCAGCATACCGCGATAGTTGTGCGGTATCAGTCCTCGCTGGTGATAGTAGTCGTTGGCTTCGTTAGGGTTGGCTTTGTCCTCTATACGCAGCACCCCTAGGCGGTCGCGGATGGTGATGCCCGGAGCTACTATCAAGAAATGGTCGGCAAAACGGGTGTCGTTGGCATACACCCGCTTGTTGAGGTAGTGGTAGAGTATCAGCATGGCCATCACCACCGTCTTGCCCGTGCCGGTGGCCATCTTGAAGGCCGTGCGTGGCAACACATAGTTATTGTCGCCGCTCACGCTATGCTGCCGTGCGTACAGTTGGTTGGCCAGGTGGCGGCCCATATTAGGGTCGCGGTCGGCCACCTCGTTCAGATACACGGCAGTCTCCACCGCCTCGCGTTGGCAGAAGAAGAGCTTTTGGTAGTTCTGCCTCTCGGGGTTCTCAAACCAGAATTGCAGCAGTTCACGGGTCACCCTTGTGGTATGGTCGTAGTCCTGCTCCCGCCACCGTTTCACTTCCTCGCGCAAGCTGTTGATAAAGGCCGCGTTGGGGTCGGTGTTTTCGTAGTCCGAGTCGTGGAATAGCGTTCCTTGTGCCGAAGTCTTTGGCATGGGCTTGACCTTCATGCTGAAGGGTCGTCGGCCAGGCTGTTTCCTCTCATAGTCCAGCAAGCCGTCGTCTGTGTCGTAATGCCACAACGGCTCTTGATACGGATTGTTGAGGATAGGACTTTTATCTTTGTCAGTCATACACATCCTGCGTTGTTGAGCGTGTGGCAGTCTATCGGTCGGCGGGCTGTTGCGGCAGGGCACAAAAAAAGCGCGGAGGTTTCCTTATCCACGCTCTGAGGCCCTGAGAATTGCCCACCTTAACTGATAAGTCCACGCCCACGCTATCGCAGGACGTTGGCAGACTTATTCACAGTTAAGGTCACTATTGAAATTTCTCAGGTTTCAGAGCAGTGCCGAATAAATTGCAAACGCTTGTTTATGTTGTGTTTATATTGATTCTGTATTCTTTCTATTTTACATCTGTATTGCTTTTGAATTTGTGTGCAAAGATACATACTTTTTTTGACTTATTGTGTGTTTTTGTCTGAAAAAACGTATAAGATACTGTTTCAGTATAGTTTTTTATTCTTCGAGGTTGCGACTGTTTTCGTTAAGATGAGAGCAGACAAGCTGGCTTGTCTGCTGAGGCAAGAAAACGACAGATGGGAACTTCTATACATCACCTTGTAGAGGTGTGACCGTTAATTGTACCATACAAGCCGTAAGGCGTAGTGCAGTGATAGTCAAACCGAAATGAAACTGCATCCCGAAGGGACGCGACATTATTACAGATTATATAGAACTTATATAGAACACACCTGACGATAATCTAGCATCTGTCTCAGACCTAACTAGTGTCCTGTACCAACTATATTGTATAGTCTATTCGGTTCGTTAAAAACAAACCTCTTTTTGGCCGTATTGGTTTTAGGATGCCTCTTGCCAATGCTTAATAATCTGGCTATGAACTCTATTAGTGCCCATTTCCAGCCAATCCGAAGTTTGTATTTATTGCCGTTTGTTTGCAATTTATTTTTAGTTAATTTGCCGTAGATAGGGTCGGAAAAATGATGCCGCTTGAGGCAGGGGAATAGTGGCGAAAAGTCGAACCTAATGATAAGATATATAGTAAGTTGGTTGTGAGAAGGGTGGCGCAAAGAGGATGAATGGGGTGGAATGGTGTGGGCTGAGAGACTTCAAGGGGATTTTATAGGGGGTTGGATGGTGGGGACTGAGACGGCTGTGGGTATAAGCGAAGATGAAAGTGGGTGGTATGCCCATTTGTAGCTATTCGGCTAAGGCGTTTGTCGCTATCTTTTCTTTGAGGCGAGGATGGTGCGGCGTCTTTCTTCTATGCCGCCGAAGCCTACTAGCTTTACTTCTTCTAGACGTATGTAGGCGGTGCCGTCGGGCATGCCGTCGATGTCAACTTCGTCCAACTCAATTACTTCGTTGCCCACATTTACCACCCATCCGATTAGCCCCAATCCGCATTCAAGCCTCACCACGGCCATCAGGTGCTCCTGTTGGCAAAGGTTCAGCACTACGTTGTAGAGGTCCAGCTCGGACCAGTAGCCACGTGGTAGGTCGTATTTGTCGGCGCGGGGCTTGATGAATTGCCTCATGTTGTTCAGGTATATGGTGTTGTGTCTGATGAGGTACACGAAGTCGGTATCCATCACAAAGTAGCCGTCGTCCAAGTCGTTTTCTTGAAAGGAATGAACCAGAAACTCGTTGTCGGAGCATGCCACGATATATCCCACACCGAATTTGTCGGAGTCGTCGGGATTGGTGTATATTTCTAGCAGTTGGTGGCTGTCGCAAAAGTGTCTTATTGTGTTGTCCATGGTGTGATTATTAGCGGTGAGTTATTTGCTGAATTATTGTATGTTCCATTCTTTGTTGGTAGGGGTGCGGTTTGATGTATTCTGCTGCAAAGGTACGTTTTTTTTCTGAATTGCCAAGAGTTAGTTCCTTTTCTGTAGGGGTACAATAATATCTCTTTTTTTTCGTTAGCCTTGCATGACAAGGCATTTCTTGTGGGCGATGGCCATACTTTTTTTTGTCTCCTGTGTTGGAAGGCAGGAGGTGGGAGAGGTCGGCATCATGCTATGCGACAGCGATTTTGTTACTCTCCCACCAGAGCGGCCACAATATACGGTCACTGAGCAAAAGCTGTTGGATTTCGGCCTTGTAGATGTGCAGGTGCTCGACCCTTCGATATGTGTGCATTTGGTTTATGCCACTGCCGACAATTTCCTCGGCCAGGTGCTTTATGCCGACCTCCGTCGCGCCCTACTGCTCCCCGCTATGGCGGAGAAGGTGGCGGCGGCACAGCAGGCACTGCGTAGCGAGCGTCCCGACCTCACCCTGCTTATCCTCGATGCTGCCCGCCCGCTATCGGTTCAGCAGAAGATGTTTCACCAAGTGGCTGGCACCCCGAAGAATATATATGTGGCCAATCCGCGCCATGGGCCGGGCATGCACAACTATGGCGCCGCGGTGGATGTGACACTGGCCGACTCGTTGGGCCGGCCCCTGCCCATGGGTTCGCAGTTCGACCATTTTGGTGCAGAATCGCATATTGATTGTGAGGAGCATCTGCTTGCCTCGGGCAAGATAACCCAAGAGGAGTATGACAATCGCCGACTGCTGCGCCGAGTGATGTGTGAACAAGGGTTGCTGACGCTCCGTTCGGAGTGGTGGCACTTCAACCTGATGCCTACCCGTCGTGCCAGGCAGCTGCTGCGCCCCATTGGCCTATAGTTCGCTGGCAAGCAGGCGTGCCACTCTCAGCTGGGTGTAGCTATATTGGCCTTCGAAATGTTCGTACACTGGTTTTAACGCCGTTAGCTCGCGGTGCTCTGTCAGATAGTCCAATATCTCTTTCTGTTGCTCAGGAGCCAGCAGCCTCTCGGCGGGTAGCTCTCCCTGTTCTACGGCGGTGAGTAGGTAGTTCTCTACTGTCGACACGGCGCGAAGCATGGCCCCTGCCACATCCTCCACACTCTTGCCCTGGGCAAAAAGACGTGCCGCCTGACGGTAGGCGGGCTCTTTGGGGTGCTCCATGTCGTGGCAGTAGTCGTCGACTATCTGCAGCAGTTCGTCGCCATATCGTTGCACTTTCATCTTGCCCAAGCCCGATATTTTGAGCAGTTCCTTGCTGTTGCGAGGCAGCTGGTCGGCTATTGCCAGCAGGCTCTTTTGGGTGAGAATCACATAGGCGGGCATACCTTCCTCTTTGGCACGTGTGGTGCGCCACTTGGTGAGGGTCTTGATTAGCTTGGGATGCTTATTGTCGGCGTAGGTCTCTTCCACAGTGGCCAGCTTGCGTTTCTTGGGTTTTGCCAAGGTGCTGTCCACTTTGCATTGTTGGTATAATTGTACGTTGAAGCCCTTCGCTTTCACTTGTCGTAGCACGGCCATTTTCAGGCTGTAGGCACTTTGAAAACGCTCGGCTATGTCGGCAAGCCGTTTTTTCAGTTCTTTGCTGTCCACCTCTAGGTCGAGCATGGGGAGCACTTGCCGGCCAAGGGTGTCTATTTGGTCGAGGAAGTAGGCGGCTGCTTTGTCCACTCGCTCTGCCAGCAGAGTTTTGCCCTGATTTATGGGCATTTGGCTGATACCCACAAGCTGGTGGCGAAAGCGTTCTGCCACATCGGCGAGAGCCGACAGCTGGGGACACACTTGGTCGGTGAGCTGCGAGGCCTGTTGAGGGTAGGTGCTGCGGAGGTGTTCCTGCAGCAGGCGCTCCAGGGCGTTGGTCTCGTGGTTGATGGCACTGATGTCAAACAGCTCGAACAGCAGGTTGTAGTAATACTGAGTGCGACAGTTTTCGAGTTCTTCTTCGGCCTGCTGCGGTGGGGTAAGGGTGCTGTTGAACTGGCTTATGTCGTGGCTGTCGAAAGCGTTATGGGTGGTAATGGGGGAGAGGAGTGTCAGTCCTTCGAGGCTGCGGCAACGGCTGAGGGCCACATACACTTGCCCATAGGTGAAGGCTTGGGAGGCATCCACTTGCACACGGTCGAATGTTAGCCCCTGCGCCTTGTGGATGGTGATGGCCCAGGCGGTGCGTAGCGGGTACTGCTCGAAGGTGCCATCGATGGTCTGCTTGATTTGATTGTCAGCGGGGTCTATCTCGTAGCGGACATTTTCCCAGCGGTCGGGGGTGACGTATATGCTTTCGCCATCTTCGTCTATTACCACTACCACCTGCTGTTTCTGGCCGTCGGCGTTGCGCTCTTGGCGCAGTTCGTCCACGGTGCCTATCTTGCCGTTGTAGTAGCGGTGTGCGCCGCTGCTGTCGTTCTTGACAAACATCACTTGTGCACCTTGCTTCAGCACCAATGTCTTGTCGGTGGGTGCGGAGCTTTCGGGGAAGTTGCCTTGCACCGTTGCCTCAAGGGTGAATGGCTCGCCTTTGAGGGCGTTGAGCCGCTGTTGGTTCACACGGTCGGCCTGGTAGTTGTGGGTGGTGAGCAGGATGGGGTCGCTCTTTTCGCCCTTGCAGGGTACCCCCACGCGGGCATTGAGAGCCGCAAGGGTGTCGGGGTCGAAATGGTTGTCGCGTATGTTGTTCAGTAGTTGTACGAAGGTGCTGTCCTGCTGACGGTAGATGGTGGTGAGCTGGATGGTGATGTAGCGGAGCCGCTGCAATGCTTTGCTGTGAAAAAAGAATGGCGAGGCGTACACCCGTTCCATATAGGGGCGTTCCTCTTCGGTGACTACGGGTGCCAGCTGTTGCACATCGCCAATCATCAGTAGCTGAACACCGCCAAAGGGGAGGCTGTTGCGGCGGTAGCGGCGCAAGGTGGCATCGACCGCGTCGAGCAGGTCGGCACGTACCATGCTAATCTCGTCGATGATGAGTAGTTCCAGTGTGCGTATAATGTCGATTTTGCTCTTGCGCAGTTGGCGCTGCTGGTCGGGCAGCTGGTATTCGGTGACCAGCTCGGGCACGTCGGGCAGATAGGGGCAGAAAGGCAGTTGGAAGAAGCTGTGTATGGTCACCCCTCCGGCATTTACTGCCGCCACACCCGTGGGGGCTACCACCACATGCCGTTTGGGACAGTGCTCAGCAATGTGGCGCAAGAAGGTGGTCTTGCCAGTACCGGCCTTGCCGGTGAGGAACAGCGACATGCCAGTTTCGACCACATACCTCTCGGCCAGCTCTATTTGGGAATTTTTTATCATGGCCTGTCCAATCTAGTGGGTTCAAGAATAACTAACAAGATTAGTGATACTAGTGCATTGGTGCGACCGGAAGGGTATACTTCCCATTTAGCTGATGGGCACGCGGCGGTCCAATCCAAAGCTCATGGGCGACACCTTGAGCACAGGGGCAAACTGGAGGCGTTTCCACTCGTTGATGCGCACTTTGCGCAGCACCGAGGCTACTAGCTCGGGGTCGTAGCCTTCTTCCACTATCTCTTCTTGGCATAGCTGCTCTTCGATGTGGAGGTTGAGGATGGCGTCGAGCACGCTGTAGTCAGGCAGTGAGTCGGTGTCTTTCTGGCCTGGGCGTAATTCGGCCGAGGGTGGTTTGCGGATGGTGTTGATGGGGATGCGCTCGGTGTCGCGGTTGATGTAGTCGGCCAACTCATACACCTCGGTTTTATACAGGTCGCCTATCACGCTGATACCTCCGCAGCTGTCGCCATAGAGGGTGCCGTAGCCCATGGCGGCCTCGGACTTGTTGGTGGTGTTGAGTGCCATGGCACCAAATTTGTTGGCGTAGCTCATGACGATGGTGCCACGTATGCGGGCCTGCATGTTCTCTTCGGTGACATCCTCTGGGCGGTCGCCAAACACGGGCTTCATGCATTGGCGTAGGGTGTCGAACATGGGTTTGATGGGTACTATGTCGTAGCCGACGCCCAGGTTGTTGGCAAGGTCGACGGCATCCTTTACGCTGTGGTCGGTGCTGTATTGCGAGGGCATCAGTATGCCGTGGACGTTTTCGGCTCCCAGTGCGTCGGCGGCAATGACACAGACCATGGCGCTGTCCATGCCACCAGAGAGGCCGAGGACGGCTCGTTGCAGCCCGTTTTTGCGGAAGTAGTCGCGCAGGCCCATTACGAGAGCTTTGTATACGAGTTCTACGGCTTCGGGTTTTTCGTCGAAGCATTCATCGAGTAGCTGCATGTCGACGCTCTCGGCATGCTCCTCAAAGTAGGGGAACTGGCATAGTACGGTGCCAGCCGCATTCATGGCCATGCTTCCGCCGGCATAGAGGTAGCTGCCCTCGCCGCCGATGCGGTTGACGAAGACGAGTGAGGCGTTGAGGTTTTCCACTATCTTGTGCATGCGGTAGCGGATGCGGTAGGGTTTGTTGTAGTCGAATACGTTGCAGCCGCAGCACACCACTATGTCGGGCTGCTCGGTGTGGGATTTGGAGAGTTCCTTGAGGTCCTCGTAAAAGCCGATGGCTATCTGCTGCTCTTGATACTGGATGACCTGAATGCCTTCGCCACGGACGAAGTATTTCTGCTCGTCGGGGGCCAGATATTTCTTGGTGATGATGCCTCGCACGGCGCAGTTCTGCACAAATACGATGGCATTGCAAAGCCCTTTGTCCTGAATCTGTAGGGGCATGCCGATGAGGAATGCGCGATGCTCGGAGCGCTGTATGAGTTCTTGGAGACAGGCTTGGGCGCGTTTTTGGATGTCGGTGTAGGCGACGGAGCCGAACTGTGGGTAGCCGCATAGTGTGCAGGCAGGGAATACGGTGAGCAGGGCCTCGTGACTCTCGGGCTTGTCAAGCTCTTCGACAATCCAACGCATGTTTTCTTCGGGATTGTTGGTCGCGATGTCGTGCTGTACAATATGGATATTCATCTTATAGAGGTAAGAATTAATATTTAAGAGCTATGTATTAATACAATTATTGTTGTGCAAAAGTACATTTTTTTTGTGAAATTTCAACTTTATCTCCCTTTTTTATTCAAGATTCTACTTTTTTTTGTATCTTTGCACTTTCAAAGAAAAAGGAATTATTGACAGTTAACTTTTTAATAACAAATTAAAATTTATGACATTATGAAGAAAATTTGTGTACTTTTAGTGGCTATCTTCGCCCTTGGTTTTGCAGCTAATGCACAGGATGCTATCGGTCTTCGCTTTGGCGGCGGTTCTAGCTATGGGGCTGAATTATCGTATCAGAGGGGTTTGGGTGCAAACCGTCTTGAGTTTGACCTGGGCATGCGCTTGAAATCTGAGTCGAATTTCTTCTATCTGGCAGGTGTCTACCAGTGGAAGGGCGAAATCACCGATTGGCTGGGTTGGTTTGCAGGCCCTGGTGTGAAGCTGAGCTATTGCGTTAACCACGGTGTTGGTGTTGCCATTGCCGGTCAGGCTGGTCTTGAGGCCCACTTTGCCGACATTCCCTTCCAGTTTTCACTCGATGTACGTCCTGAGTATGAGTTTGTACTTCCCGAAGGTTGCGTGAACAATTTCGGATGGGGTCTTGCCTTGGGTATCCGTTATATGCTCAACTAACAGAGAATAGTTAAACATTGTAGGACAACGGTGTCCGACTGCGGTCGGATACCGTTGTTTGTTTTTTGAAGGAGATAAGAGGTTAGAGTTTTAGTTGCCTCTCGGTCTCCTCCCACAGCCAGCGAGCCATTTCGGGGCGCTGCCAGCGGTTGGGGAGATGGCTGTGGCGGTTGCCACGGAAGAGTAGGAGGGGGGCTTTTTCGGTTGGGGCGCTCGAGGAGGATGGTTCGGAGCTGTAAAGTAAAGCGTTGACAGCGGGCAGGGCTCCCTGTTCGGGCCTTTTGCAAAGTGGGCGGAAGAGGAGGTCGGCCAAGGGGTCGAACCAGCGGTTCATGTGCAGTATGCGGCTGTCGACCACACCGGGGTCGGTGAGATGAACGACTATTTGGTCGCCGTGGCGGCGGTGGAGCTCTTGGGCAAAGAGCATCACGGCCATTTTGCTGTCGGCATAGCTGCCTATCTGACTATAATTGTCGGAGTGGAGGTCGAAGAAAGATTTGTCGAGGTGTGAGATATGGCATGAGAGCGAGACTGTGCAGACCACATGCGCCCCACGATTCATTAGGGGCATCAGCCGGCGGGTGAGGCGGTAGGTGCCCAGATAGTTGGTGGCGGTGACGAGTTCGAAACCTTCGGAGTTGGTTTGATAGTGACGCAGCAATGTGCCGGCATTGTTGAGCAGTCCGTCGAGGCGTATGCCGTCGGCCTCAAGGCCTTGGGCGAAAGCTTCGATGGAGGAAGGTGAGCTGATGTCGAGAGGGCGGTAGCCGTCGTGTTCTTCGCGGCGCGAGGTGCCGATGACGTTGTGACCCAGTGTGCGCAGTCGGCTGACAGCGGCAGCTCCGATGGCACCAGTGGCTCCAGTGACGATAATGTTCATTGTGGGGAGGTGTTATGGGGTGGATGTCTTGTTTACCTTTTGCCAGATAAGGGCAACTACATGATTGGGGAGCAGGTGGATGACGAGGGGTGCAAGGTAGTTCATGCTTCCTGGCTTGACAGTTCGGCGGTGACGGAACATACCCCGTAGGGCCCGGCGCACCAGCCACTCGGGAGTGCGTACAAGCTTTATCTTAAGGGCTAGTGCCATACGGCGCGGGCTAATACGGTAGAGCGGTGTGGCAATGGCACCGGGCATGACGGTGGTGACCCCTACGCCGTAGTGCCGCATCTCGAAATAGAGCGACTGTGAGTAGCTTTTGAGATAGGCCTTGGTGGCGGCATAGAGTGTGATACCTGGGGCAGAGAATTGCGCGGCAAGGCTGGAGACGTTGAGTATGTAACCTTGACGGCGGCGTTTCATCTCCTCGCCAAAGAGGGCGCAGAGGCGGGTGGGTGTGAGCATGTGGAGGGCAAGCATGGTTTCGCTGCGGTCGCTGAGGTCGGGGGTGAGTTCGTGGAAGAAGAACATGCCGGCATTGTTGATAAGGATGTCTATTTGCAAACCTTGCTGTTGGCACCAGTCGAAGAGCTGTTGTGCGGCATCGGGGGCGGCTAGGTCTTGGTAACGGCCTATGGCATGGATGCTGTATTGCTGCGACAGCTGTTGGGGCAGGGAGTCGAGCAGTTCGCGCTGGTTGGAGACCATCACTATGTGATGGCCGCGCTGCGCGAGCTGTCGGCAGTATTCAAGGCCCATGCCCGAGGTGGCTCCAGTGACGAGTGCTTGCATTTGTTGGAATTGAGAATTGAACAATGAGAGTAGCGAATTGGCAGTCGAGCGGTTGCTTACTTCAGAAGGACGATGACCCCTTGGTGTTGTGTCCAGATGTTGATGCCGTGGGCTTTAAAGTAGTAGAAATAGGTGTCGGCGGGGTCGTGTTTGGCGGGTGTCCACCAGTCGTTTTCGTTGAGTATGTTGCGGCGGTGATAGACTTGGCGACCGTGGCGGTTGTAGATGGTGAGTTCGTTGTATTTGAAGCAGTTGTTTTCTATGAGGCCGCCGATGACAAAGCGGTCGTTGATGCCGTCGCCGTTGGGTGTGACGACGTTGGGGAAGGTGAGCGAGGTGTCGCAATGGTCGCCGTTCCAGAAGATGTAGAGGTTGTAGTGTATGGTGCTGTCGCAGCCCGCCTCGTTGGTGAGGTGGAAAAGGCAGTCGGTGACAGAATCGGTGAAAAGGCTGTCGAGGAATGGCCAGGGGAGGTGTGTGTCGATTATGGTGTCGTATATCGTAGTGTCGGAGGCAGTGAGGAAGTAAAGGCACACCACAATGGTGCTGTCCTCACCGTGTGAGCCGTGGAGGGTGTCGACGGTAGTGCATCCTTCGGTTGTCAGCTCTACTCCACTGATGGTGAGTGGCAGGTCGTCTGGGCAGAGGTAATACAGAAGGGTGTCGATGATATTTGGCCAAATATGGAGATGATAGTCGTAGATGCTGTCGCAGCCGAAGATGTCGTCCTCCCACTGGTGGCTGCCTTGGTGGAAGATGAGGGTGTCGGTCTCGGTGTAGAAAGTTTGGCCGAGAGCGTGCCAGGGGAGTGCGTTTTGGGTGATGGTGTCGCGGATGGTGTCGTAGCAGTGGCAGAAGTTATCAACTAAAATCCACTGTGAGAGGGAGTCGGTGCAGTCGTGCTGGCCAAGATAGGCTAAAAGTGTCACCTTGTGCAGTCCGCTGTCGAGAGTGATAATGGGGGTGTCGGCATCGATGGTGTCGCTGTTGTCTACCACCCAGCGGGCGTTGCAGGGATGTGTGGTGTGGAGTGTGTCGCCATTTTCAACGATGTATGTGTGACTATGGTTGTAGAAATGGTAGCGGATGGCACAGCCTATGGTGTCCACGGTGTCGAAAGTGAGGTGTGCTTCGGGGTATAGTTCGCGGGTGCGGCAGTTCATCTCGGTGTAGCAGTCGGTGCCGACAGGCGCGCCGATGAAGTGGATGCGGCAGGTGTAGGTGCCTGTATCGGTGGTGTAGAAGTCGCGGGAGGTGGAGAGTATGCTATCGGGGTTATGCGGCGAATACCATGTGTAGTAGAACCCTTCGGGAGCATGAAAGGCAAAGGTGTCAGACAGGCTGCAGTAGTCGTGCTGCACCTCGAACTGCGTGCAGCCAAGGGTGAAGTAGGCATATCCGTAATGTCCGCCCATCCGGCAGTCGGAAGCGGTTAGGACGATACGGATGGTCTGGTCGTGCAGGTCTGTAAGTCGAACGCCTACCGTGGTCCACGGCTTCCAGATGCCGACCCCTATGGCTGCTCCTTGGTTATATTGTTGCCAGCCTAGTGACGTGTCGCCGATGAAGTTGGCCGAATAACAGGTTGAGTCGATGGTGTGTCCAGTAGAGTCGAGAATGTCAAATGTGAAGTATGGGCGGTCGGCACTACCGTGGTTTGGGGTCATGAGGACGGCGGCATACTTCAACAATAGCATATCGCTGACCAGCGTGTCGACATGGTAGAAAAATGTTATGCGGTGGCTACTACCGTCTGGCGTCAGGTGGCCTAGCCTTATCGAGGCAGTCTCCCCTGGAGGTATGGTAGGGAAGTGTATGATAGGGTCGGTGTGGGTGGTGTCGGCTATCAGCAGTAGTTGGCTGTTGTTGAAGTAACTTTCACTGAAGGTATGGCTGTACAGGTGGCTGCTGGAGTCGATTGGGATTACGAGGTCGTAAGGGTCGGAATGATGTCTTGATGAGGCAATGACGCGAGTGGGATGCTCAAAAATGTCGTGCACGTTGGGACATTGCCTCATTGCTGCAAGGCTGTCGTCCTGCGCCTGAGAGGTGAAGGCGACGAGGAACATGATCAGGAGGTATGTCATGCGTGCGAGTTTCATCTGTTAGGCAATGTCTAGGGCGCGTTCGATAAAGAGGTTGAGCGGCACGGTGGCCTTCCACACCTTGAGCACATAGTCGAAGAACTGGTCGCTGCCAATAATCTCTTGCGGCACGTTGTGCATGCTGCAGTAGTCGCGATATTTCAGCAGGTCGATGTCGGGCCAGTCGGCCGAGTAGCCTTTAGGCGGGCGGCTGAGTTTTTTGGAGGTGAAGAAACTGTTGCCGTAATAGCGGTGGTAGTCCTTTTGCTTGAGGATGGCCTTGAACTCGTCGGGACAGTAGAATATTTCCTGCCTGATGGCTGCCAACTGCTCAGGCGAGGGCATGAAGAATCCCCCACCCAGGGAGCATCCACCTGAGAGGCCGTATTCGGCTTGCCCCAACTGTAGGTAATAGCCTGGCATATTCTTGGTGCGGTCGCCTCCTACAGGCAAAAAACAGGCAATATGGGTTTTGTAGGGTCGTTTGTCGGTAGTAAAACGCAGGTCACGGTAGATGCGGTAGACGCATTGCTTGGCCTGCAGGTTGCCCAAGGCGGGATCGAGAGGGACTATGGCATCGATAAGTGCCTGAGTGAAATTAACAAACTGGTCGTGTATGGCAGTCCAGCGCGCCTTGTGGGCGTTGAACCAATCACGGTTGTTATTGACAAGCAGTTCGTCGAAAAATGGGAGCGTGTCGGGATGAATATTCATTAATTTTTAAGAATTGTTCGTTTGGATTTGCAAAAATACAAAAAAAAATCGTACTTTTGCAATCTCAATTTGTAAAAGTAACAAACAAATAAAATAGTTGTACTATGACAGAAACAGTTAAAACTCTCCGAGACAGTGCTGCCATGCGATGGATTGCGCTGTTGTTGTTGGCACTTGCCATGTTTTGTGCCTACATTTTTATGGACATCTTGTCCCCCATTAAAGATTTTATGCAGACCGAACGAGGTTGGGACAGCGAGGCTTTCGGCCGTATGCAAGGGGCTGAGGTGTTCTTGAATGTTTATGTGTTCTTCCTCATCTTCGCCGGCATTATCTTGGATAAAATGGGTGTGAGGTTTACCGCTGTGCTTTCGGGCGCGGTGATGCTCGTCGGCGGTCTGATTAAGTACTATGCTGTCAGCGATGCCTTTATAGGCACCGGCCTTGAGGCATGGTTTACCAACCACCTCAACTGGAATGGCGACCTGCCAGTAATAGGTGCCATCCTGCCCTTTGTGGCCGGTATGCCGGCCTCGGCCAAGATGGCTGCGTGCGGCTTCATGCTGTTCGGCTGCGGCTGCGAGATGGCTGGCATTACCGTGAGCCGAGGCATCGTTAAGTGGTTCAAGGGTCGTGAGACAGCCCTTGCCATGGGCTCTGAGATGGCCTTGGCCCGTCTGGGTGTGGCCACCTGCATGATTTTCTCACCCTACTTTGCCAAACTGGGTGGTGAGGTGCATGTCGACAATGCCGTCAAATTCGGTGTGGTGCTGCTCTGCATTGCGCTCATCATGTTTGTCACCTATTTCTTTATGGATAAGAAACTCGACTCGCAGACTGGCGAGGCCGAGGAGAAAGACGACCCCTTCAAGCTCAAAGACCTTGGCAAGATATTCACCAGCCTCGGATTCTGGCTGGTGGCTTTGCTGTGTGTGCTCTACTACAGTGCCATTTTCCCCTTCCAGAAGTATGCCGTCAATATGCTTCAGTGCAACCTGACGCTTAATCCAGCCGCGGAGGGCACCTTCTGGGCCGAGAGTTCGGTGACCATCGTGCAGTATGTCATTATGCTGGTTGTGGCCATCTGCGCCTTCGCCAGCAACTTCTCTAAGAAAAAACCCCTAAAGATTGGCTTGATGGCATTGGCTGTCGTGGCCTTGGTGGTGTATTGCTATATGGGCTATATGCGTGGCACTGCTGAGACTATCTTTGCCGTGTTCCCGCTGTTGGCAGTGGCCATCACCCCCATTCTTGGCAACTATGTCGACCACAAGGGTAAGGCTGCCTCAATGCTGATGCTGGGCTCTATCCTGTTGGTGGTCTGCCACCTCACCTTCGCCTTCATCCTCCCCACCTTCAAGGGCAATGCCGTGGGTGGCACAGTGGTTGCCTACGTCACCATCCTTGTGTTGGGTGCCTCCTTCTCCTTGGTACCCGCCGCACTATGGCCCTCGGTGCCTAAGCTGGTCGACGAGAAGATTATCGGTTCGGCCTATGCAGCTATCTTCTGGATTCAGAATATCGGACTTGGCCTCTTCCCAGCCCTTATCGGCATGGTGCTCAACAACACCAATCCTGAAGGAACCCCCGCTCACGAACTCGACTACACTATGGCCCTAGTGATGCTGGCAGCCCTTGGCATCGCCGCACTGCTCATCTCCATCTATTTGCGTGCAGTCGACAAGAAGAAGGGCTACGGTCTTGAAGAACCCAATATTAAGTAATCAACAATTTAGTAATAACTAAAAGCTAAAAGGTGTCAGCCTCAAGCTGACCCTTTTAGTTTTTACGTTTTATTTCAATAGTATGGATACCGTTACATTAGGACGTTCAGGGCTTGTAGTACCCAAAAACGGTTTTGGGGCTTTGCCCATACAGCGTATCAGCCTTAGCGAGTCTGTTCGACTCCTTCACAAGGCACTCGACCACGGCATGTATTATTTCGACACCGCCCGCTTCTACACCGACAGCGAGGAGAAGCTAGGTGCTGCCTTCGGCGACCGTCGCGACAAGGTAGTTATCAGTACCAAGACCGGAGCCACTAAGGTAGAGGACTTCTGGCAGCAGTTGGAAACAAGCCTGCGGCTGATGAGGACAGACTATGTGGACCTCTACCAATTCCACAACCTGCCATTCTGTCCCAAACCCGGCGATGGCACCGGACTCTACGAGGCCATGCTGGAGGCCAAGCAGCAGGGTAAAATACGCCACATAGGTCTCACCAACCACCGCATGGCCGTGGCTCGCGAGGCTGTGGAGAGTGGACTCTACGAAACCCTCCAGTTCCCGTTCTCCTATCTCGCCAACGAGGAGGAACACGCCCTGGCCCTTTCGTGCAAGGAACACGACATGGGCTTTATCGCCATGAAGGGACTGGCTGGTGGCCTTATCAACCATGCCGCCACAGCCTATGCCTATTTGGCTCAATTCCCCTATGTCGAGCCTATCTGGGGCATACAGCGCGAGAGCGAGCTCGACGAGTTCATCTCCTTCCAGGACAACCCGCCCGTGCTCACCGACGAGATGCGTGCCCGCATAGAGAATGACCGTAAGGAACTCTGCGGCGACTTCTGCCGTGGTTGCGGCTACTGCCAACCTTGCACCGTAGGCATCGAGATTGAGAGCTGCAACCGTATGTACCTCTTCCTACGCCGTGCCCCCTATAGCGTCTACCTCACCGACGAGTTCAACGAGAAGATGCAGCGCGTCAACGACTGCGTGGAGTGTGGCCTGTGCAAAGAGCGCTGCCCATACCATCTGGACATCCCCACCCTATTGAAACGCAACTTAGAGGACTTCAATGAGCATTGGGCACGTAAGGCCGAACTCAACCCGTAAGAGATTATTTGGTGAATTGTGCCCTTGTTTAAGTCCATTATTTTGGCGTGTAACTCAATAATTAATAACTGCTGTACCCTTCAGTTGGATAGAAAAGTGGGGTGTTAGCTTGCACTCAAGATGCCGTCTGCCGCGTCTTGATGACGTTTTCGGATATAGGCTGCCAAGGGTTTGGGCTCTATTACTTTAACACCAGCTCCGAATCCGAGCAATTCTCGCATCAACTCACGGTTGATGATTACGTTGATGCTAAAAAGTGTTTCGCCTGTCTCTTTCTGAAGGATGATTTCTTGTGTGTGATGGATGGGTTTTGTTATGAAATAGGGTGAATCCATTTTCGAAGCCCAGAACTTTACAATCTGAGGCTTCTCGTTCTCGTTGCGGGATACGCCAACCATCTCTGCGAAGTATTTCTCGGCATCAAAGTCGGCCGACTTGTAATACGGTACGTCGGGACATGAACGGAGCGACTGTATGCGGTCGAGTGCAAAGATGTTCATCATCCTCGATTTCTCTTTTTGGCCTAGGACAAACCAGCGGTTGTTGAACTCCTTCAGAACGTAAGGATAAAAAAGAAAGGTGGAGGGACCTTTTGCCTTGAACGACTGGTACACCATCTCCTGCGTGCACCTATTCTTCAGTGCTTCATACAGTATGGGGACGTATTCGAGTCCTTTCAGTCGGTCGTTCCTCTCCATAAGTATTAGTGGCTCGCGTTTGCCCGTCGCCATGCTCACCTGCTCCTCCATTCGGCTTACAAGGTCCGAAACACCCGACATGGCGGGAAAAACCGTCATCTGTTTCAGTACGCCTACAGCTTCGACCAATTCGGTCATATCACGCTCGGTAAGTGGGCTATGAATGATGCTGTAGTCCGGGTCTTCATAGGTGTAGTACTTGTTGTCGACCACTATAATTGGTGCGTTATAGCCTAGGCGGTCGCTGCGCATGTTCTGAATGTCAAGCTGTATGGTGCGCCTGCTAATACCCTTGCGGATGCCCTCGTATTCGTACAAGGCATCGGAGCATGCCTCAATGAGGTCCTTGAGTGTCCACTTGCGGTAGCGGTTGCAGAGGCAGTGGTCTATCGTCTTGTAGCGCAGTATCGCGTTTCGGTTTACAGGCATGTTGTTGTGTCTTTAGTTGTATCTGGTTCCGATTGCAAAGATACGTTTTTATTCCGAAATGAGCATTTTTTTTGCTCAGAAAGCTATAATCTCTGTTTTTTTTGAGGCGAAAAGTATTGTTTTCTAAAGTTTGACAAGCCATTTTTCTTCAAAAAGGGATATATCATATTTATACAAGTAGCTGTTACTTATTGTTATTTGCAGTAAAAATCAGTGACTTGACAACTGGGCGGTTCTAATCTGTTCCCCAATAGGCGATACGTGCATCCATCCCTATTGTCATTGTCATCGTCATCACCTCCCACTTTACAACGTGACGTTTCTTTGGCTCGGCAATAATAAGCTCGCTTTCTTTGCTCTCGCCTTGTACAACGTTGTGCCACTTTTTTATTTTTAAAAGTGGCACCCTAATTTTTTGCTTTTTTCGGTATAATTATATCAAACGGCCGATAGCACACACGCCAACCACTCGTCGTGCCTTCGTCGTACCTTCGTTTCCGGGGGCGAAGGAAGAACGAAAGGTCGCAAGAAGTAAGAGCCAGGCAGAACGAAGTGGCTGGGCTGTTGCCACTTCTCAATTGATAAGGCACAGCCAGCACCAAACGACCCGACTAAGGACCGTGAAAATGGGAAACGAAAGTGGATGGTTAATAACAAATCGGAATGAATTACTGTTTTTATTTGTCTAAATTATGATGTTTATAATGCTTATAATCAGTAAAGTAAAAAATTTTTTGAATTTATTTATATACTACGCAAAAAGATTGCGCACTGACTATTGTATCTTTGCACCGTGAAATAGATGAGAGTTCTTTGATAGATTGAAATCGAAAAAAACAGGATTGTAATAGCGAAGAGTTGTTCTTTTTATCCCAGTATTTATGTTTTTCAGCTTGTCTAACCTTCTAGATGCAGAATTAGCAGCAGGGTATAAATATGGGGTAGGCACAACCCGAGAGGAATGCTCTCTTCACAATTACAGAGTCCTGTTTTGATAATAAGGTGGCATTGCCGTAGTATGGGAGTTACTTCGTCTCGTAAACCGGAAAGGTGCGGGATTATTTCTTCCCGATTACCCCCGTTGGATTATTCCAAAAGTCTCCCTGCGCCTGTAGCATGCCTCCTTTATTAGGGATATGGCAGCGTTGCCGTAGCGGAGGATTACTTCGTCTACAGTACAATTGAATGAGGGATGCTCCATCCATTTCGGACGTTGGGCATTAGGGACTGTAAAAGTCATTATTGCGTTGCGAGATACTCATTCGCTGTTGTTTATTATAAGAGCCTTCGTGATTGTTGCATGCTGTCTTTTTTTGAAGTGAGATGAGTGCCGTAGGAGACTTTCCCCAGCCTAACGAAAACGGTTGCCGTAGCGAAGAGTTACTTCAGGATTTTAAGAACCTTCACTCTTCACGTTTGTAGCACCGTTTTTCTTTTTGAAAACTATAGTGTAAACTATTAATACCATACGAAGATGAATTACAATGCGATGTTAAAGGAAGAAAAGTCCGTGAAAAATCATGAGGGAGCCAAGGCTTACGCCATGACTCCCGAGTTGGAACTATACACCGCTGTGGTCACAGCATCGCTCAGTGACGCCAACTATGAGAAGCATGACGAGCGAGTGGAGCGTATCTCCCAGCTAATAAGCAAAGTGTCGCCAGAGTTTGTGGCTCGTCTAGCCATCTATACCCGCACACAGATGAATCTTCGTAGCGTTCCGCTGCTTCTCTTGGTTGAACTGGCGAAGTTGCACAACGGCGACAACCTTGTGGCCCGAGCTGTGGAGAGGACTGTGCTCCGTGCTGACGAGATTATGGAACTATTGATGTGCTACCAGTGGCGTAATCCCTCTGATGATCCACGCAAGAAGATATGCAGGCTCTCTCGCCAAATTCAGAACGGACTCCAGCGTGCCTTTAACCATTTCGACGAGTACCAGTTTGCCAAGTACGACCGCGACAACCTTGAAGTGAAACTTCGCGACGCATTGTTCCTTGTTCACCCCAAAGCCAAGGATGAACAGCAGCAGGCCCTTTTCGACAAGATTGTGAACCGCAAGTTGGAAGTGCCCTACACTTGGGAGACCGAACTTTCTGCCCTCGGACAACAACAATTTGAATCTGACCAGCAGAAACAAGAGGCATTCCGCAACAAGTGGGAGAATTTGATCGACAGCGGAAAACTTGGCTATATGGCTATGATGCGCAACCTACGCAATATGCTGCAAGCTG
This sequence comes from Bacteroidales bacterium, assembly GCA_017428115.1. Taxonomy (GTDB): domain Bacteria; phylum Bacteroidota; class Bacteroidia; order Bacteroidales; family P3; genus Colimorpha. The sequence continues at coordinate 29,798 of JAFRRK010000021.1, forward strand.
ATGTAGGATATCCGCAGATGATGGATGTGGTAGCTCGGCTCTCCAATCCTGAGCAGGTGGCAAAATCCAAGCAACTTCCCTTTCGATACCTATCAGCCTACCGCGAGATTGAAAAGGTGGATAATGTGCATACTACAATGCTTATGAACGCTCTTGAAGAGGCTGTGAAATGCGCTGCCGCCAATATCGAGGGCTTCGACGAGAATACCCGCGTGCTGTTAGCCTCCGATGTGAGCGGTTCCATGCGGTGTCCCATTAGTCATAGAAGTACGGTTGAGAATTACGACATTGGTATTCTGCTCTCTATGCTGCTGCGCAACCGCTGCAAGCAGGTCGTGTCGGGTATTTTTGGCGATGAGTGGAAGGCGGTGAATATGCCCAACGACAACATTCTTATGGCCACTCGCCAGATGCAGCGACTAGTTAATACCGTAGGCTACAGTACCAACGGCTACAAAGTCGTCAACTGGCTTATCGATAACAATATGGTGATGGACAAAGTGATGATGTTCACTGATATGCAGATGTGGAATAGCGGTGGTGGTAATCAGCATATTGAAGCTTCTTGGAAGAGATACAAGAGAATGGCCCCTAATGCCAAACTCTACTTGTTCGACCTTTCGGGTTATGGCCAGCTGCCTTTACGCATCAATGATTCTGATGTATATTTAATCGCTGGTTGGAGCGACCGTTTGATGTGCTCTCAGCTATTGATAGGGGCAAAGATGTACTAGATGTTATTAACGCAATTGATATTTAAAGTATTATGGAAAAAGTGAAACAGATAGGAACAACGGTGGTCAAGATGTGGCTCACCGACATTGAAGATAAAGCATACCAGCAGGTCGAAAATCTGGTCTCGCTACCTTTTGTATACCACCATATAGCCCTTATGCCCGACTGCCATGCGGGTATGGGCATGCCTATCGGTGGTGTGCTGCCCACCAAGGATGTAGTCATCCCCAACGCCGTGGGTGTGGACATCGGCTGCGGCATGCGTGCCGTGAAGACTAATGTCCGTGCCGAGATGCTTGCGGCTGATTTCCTCCGCAAGATGATTATGCGCGGTATACGAGAGCGTATTCCTCTGGGTATGAACCACCATGATGAGCCTCAGGACGAGAAGTATCTCCCCGAGGGTTTCAACATCGACGAGTTGCAGGTGGTGAAAAGACAATATGTCTCAATTCCCCGTCAGGTAGGAACACTCGGAGGCGGCAATCACTTCATTGAACTGCAGAAGGACGAGGATGGATGGTTGTGGATAATGATACACTCCGGCTCCCGTAACCTTGGTAAGCAGGTGGGTGACTACTACAACAATCGTGCAAAGTGGTTTAATGAATTATACTACAGCAAGGTGGAATCGAATATACAACTTTCATTCCTGCCATTGAAAACGCCTGAGTTCACCAACTACTGGAAGGAGATGGAGTACTGCATAGCTTTCGCCAAGTGCAACCGTAGTTTGATGATGAAACGCATCGAGGAGGTAATATTCGACGCACTGCCCGATGTGGAGTTTGACCCCGATATCGACATTGCTCACAACTATGCCGCTTGGGAGAACCATTTCGGACACAACTGTATCGTGCACCGCAAGGGCGCTGTCCGTGCCCGTCAGGGCGAGATAGGCATCATACCCGGTTCGATGGGTACCAGCTCCTACATTGTCGAGGGTCTTGGCAATCCCGATAGCTTTATGAGCTCTTCACACGGCGCAGGACGTGCGATGAGCCGCACCCAGGCCATCAATACCCTCAATCTGGAAGATGAGATAAAACGGATGGATGCTAAAGGGATAGTTCACGGTCTGCGCAACCCGAGCGACTTGGACGAGGCTGCCAGTGCCTATAAGGATATTGATAAGGTGATTGCCCTTGAGTCTGATTTGGTAAAGGTGAAGACTAGACTAGTTCCCCTTGCCGTGATAAAGGGATAGAGTGGATGGAGGTTGGCAGAATGGACCCTGCTTGGTGGAGGTGAGCCATTTATTCTATGGCGGTTACGGTAATTTGGCTGTCGGTGGCCCTGAAGCGAATGTTGTGGCCTCCGAATGACATGCCATATACACGGTCGGGGTCGTGGTGGTATTGAGGGCGAGGGTCGTGGGCAAGGATATCGAGGAGGCTCTGTTGCAGTTCTGCAGGCAGCAGCGTAAGCAGTTCGGTGGGGCAGTCGACTTTCAGCAGTTTCTCGGCAGGGCTGGGGGCGAAGCCGCTGCGGGCTGTGGGGTGGCTGTCGGTATAGGGAAGGTAAGGCTTTATGTCGTAGATGGGAGTCCCGTCCATCAGGTCGGCTCCGCCGACATATAGTACGGGCCCCAGCTGGTTATCGTGCTCAATGCCTAGTAGCCGCACTGACGACAGCCCTATAGGGTTGGGCCTAAATGGGCTACGGGTGGCAAATACCCCCATGCGTTGATTGCCTCCTAAGCGTGGCGGTCGCACTGTGGGCGACCATTCCTGTCGTACTGATTGGTCGAACTGCCAGATAATCCATATATAGTCGAACCCCTCCAACCCGCGCACGGCTTCCGCCACCCGGTAGGGCGGCTCGAATATGATGCGGCCTGGGGTGTCGACAATGCCCGCTTGTCGAGGTATGCCGAACTTGGTGGCAAAACAGGTGTTGATATGGGCTATGGGTGTCATCTCTCTGGGGGGTAAGATTTATGAGCTATAAGCCACCATCTGTTGGCTTGGCTCTTACTCCATGTTTCTTACTTCATAATTCTCACTTCAACATGAAATGTGTTAGAATCTCAGGTAGGGTGCTAGCCAATACATAATGCTGGCACTGAGTATGCCCACACCTGCACCTGCCAGCACATCGCTCGCCCAATGACGATTGTTGTACATGCGCATAATGCCCACTCCGGTGGCAATTGTATAGCCTGCTATGGCTATGCCGGGATATTCTTTGCCGTACTCGCGACGGAGTATCTCGGCACCCACGAAGGCGGTGGCTGTGTGTCCCGAAGGGAAACTGTTGTATACTCCGTCGTAGGGACGTTCTACATCCATGGTATGCTTAATGCTTGTGTTAATTGCGAATGCAAGTATGGCAGAGCCAGCCTCAAGGCAAACCAAGTCGCGCCAACTATGCTGGCTTTTCAGTCCACATGCTTTCAAAAGTAGGACAGAAGCGGAAGGAATGTATTGAATACCATTCTCTATCTCATAACGTTGATGCCCGTCGCGTTGCAACCAAGTGTGAATGGGGGCGTCGATAGAGGCGTGTAGCGGCGAGAAGGAGATGGCTGTGCCAGTGGCTATAAGTGCCGATGGCGTAATGGACTGCTGCCAGGTGAATGAGTGGGGGTAGGAGCAGGTGAGGGTGTCGCTGCATTGTGCTGAGGCTCCCATTGTGATACATAGGAGAACGCATAGCCATAATAGCGAAGTATGTCTCATAAGGTGAGCCTCCCTTCTTTTAGTTGGGGCACCAGCGGACAGGTGTCTTCACGAAAAGCAAAGGCAACGTCATGCCCGGCTCCAAATCCGATGAGCCTGCGCACATGGCTTGCGTGAAGCATTGAGTAGTGGTAGGGGTCGGACCCGCAGGCATCCCACAATGCCATGGCCATATGGGCGGCATCGTCGTCGCTATTGTAGGCCCCGCTGTCGACAAGCCTGTGACACAGGGCTCCGGCAAAGAGGGTGTCTTCGATGCTGAAATTATCTTTCCATCCGCTGCAAAGTATCACTAGGTTTTGCGGCTGTTGGAGCAGCAACTGGGTCAGTGCGCTGATATTGGCAAAGGCACCCACCAGTGTGCGCTCGGCATCGCTGCCACGCAAAATGCTCACAGTGCCGTTGGTGGTGCTGTAGGCCAGCCGTTGGTGGTGCAGGTCGGCGGAAAGATATTCGGTGGGTGAGTTGCCCCATTGGGCTCCCTCCACTTTTTTACCTCCACGCTCGGCGGCGGTGAGATAGCCTAGCGAGCTATAGTGGACCAGTGGCTCGAGGCTGTCGAGCGGCACTATCTCTTCCACACCCGCCTTAAAGGCGGCACAAATGGAGGTGGTGGCTCTGAGCACATCGACCGCCAGAGTGGTGTGGTGGGTGCGCAGGGTGCGGTGGCTGTATAGTGTAGGGGTTAGCGATAGTTCAATCTTTGAAACATTCATTTCCAAAAGCTTCTTCGGTGTATGGTGTACGTTCTATACTCCCATCGGGGGTGATGGTGAAATTGTAATACTGTGGGTTGGCGGATACATACTGGTCGTGTTGGAAATACCAGCGGCTGGCGGCGGTGGGAAGCCCTCGAAGCACAAAGTCGGTCATAGCCTGCAGCAGTAGGCAGCGGTGTGCTAGGCGGGGAGTGAATCCGGTGAGGTTGATGAATTCGAGGTCGGTGCTCAGTTCGGAAGGCACTCCTTTGGCATCGAGGGGCTGCATCTTGCTGCCTCGCACACGGGTGTGCATGAGCTCCATGCCTGTCTTGGTGGACCGTAGGGTATACTCGGCGTATACCGCCACCTCGTTGGCCTCTGGCTCCAGCCATTTGTATATGTTCACCAGCAGCACGGCATCTATGCCGTAGGTGGTGGAAAGGCCAGCGATGTCGCCATTGGATAGCTGGTTGTAGTTTAGTTTTATAGTGTCCATCAGTACATCAGTGGCCAGGGGAGTCAGTGGGTAGTAGCCTTGGTCTACGAGAGGCTTGGCGGCTGTTTGGCGCAAATACTGTGCGGCGATGCCCAATTCGTCGTTGAGCAACTGGTCCTGCGTGGTTTTGGGCAGAAGACGGGGTGCGTCGTCCTGTGGGGGTGCTATCATGATGACGAAGGGCTGCTCTTTGTAGAGGTCCTGATAGGTGGCGATGCGCTTCTCGCTTTTGCAGGCGTATAGCAGCGTGCAGGCTGCTATGATAATTGTGAATAACTTTCTCATACTAGCTGTTCTTTCTCTTTTCCCTATCGGCTTTGCGTTTGGCTTTTTCAGCCTGTCGGGCTTCTTGTTTTTTGGCTTTGTCGGCCGCTTTCTTGGCGGCCTCTTTCTCTCGCTTGGCTTTTTCTTTAGCTATTATCTTGGCTTTGCGTTCTTGCTCTTTGGCCTTGGCTTGTTGGCGTTTGGCTTTCTTGGTTTCGAGGGCCTTCTGCTCCTTTTCCTCTTTGAGCTGTTGCTTGACCATTCGCTGATATTCTGGGTCGTTCAGCTGTTGGCGCAGCAGTGTCTCCTCTTCGGCTGTGAGGGTGATGTGTATGGTGTCGAGGCTTTTGAGGTCGATGTGCGAGGTGTCGATGTGTTTGTCGGCGGCATACTGTGGGGTGAGGGTGCTGATGAGGTAGTCGACGTATGGTGCGCTGTTGGGGAAGAATGCTTTCTCGTTGTTGAACATGGTGTGGGCTTGTTGACGGCAGCCCAATTTGGCCAGTGCCACCCCATAGTCGGCATATAGTCCTGGATGTATGGCATGCTGCTCGAGGTTGTGGTTGATGGCGTCGGCATAAGCCTTGGCGGCTTCTAGCAGGCGTGCCTCGGTAGGCTTGAACTGGTATTGCGCCAGTGGTGCGGAGTTGAGCACTAGCTGCCCTTGGTTGTAGCATCCCGCCAGTAGGCAACTGCCGAGCAGTAGAATGGCTGCTACTGTGGATGTGGGTTTGTGGTTAGTCATAGTCTGTTCATTTTATATATGAATATATATAAAAAAGTAAACGGCAACCTCATAAGCCGGGTTCTGTCCTGTCGCAATCGACAGCCTCTATCATTAATCTACTGCCGGCGTCGCCGCCGGCCTCTATCAACCTACCCCCCGACAACGGGCGGGCCAGCCCTTAACTGCCGGTATATTTGGTCTTTCAACCCATAAGGTTTGCCATCGGGCGGCATCACTGTCGCCTGTCGTGAGCTCTTACCTCGCGCTTGCACCCTTGCCCGTAGGCGGTTTGTCTTTCTGTGGCACTTGCTGTCGGCAGGACGCTTGCCTTCCTGCCGCCTTCCCGTTAGGAAGTATGGTGGCCCGTGTTGCCCGGACTTTCCTCCCGCAGCACCCCCTAGGGTGTTGCCGGCGATAGAGTCGGTTGCCGTTCACTTTGTCAAAGTACTTTTACTTGTTATCCTCCTATTGTTGTTAGTCGTTTTCACGCCCCAGCGTTCGAGTATGCTCGGCTGCTTTCGGCCTCTTGGAAACGGCTGTTTCAAATTGCAAAAGTACCCTTTTTTTTTGACATACAAAAAAAAATGTCGTTCTGCATCTCCCGGCATTATGTGCTATAGTGTTCCCACACCCGCCGATGGCTGTTTATTATTCCTTGTTGCCATCGTCGCTCAGCTGTAGAGATAATAGCTGCTCTTCTCAATATTATAGGGCCTTGGTTGCCGACCTTTGGGCGGCATTGTGGAGGCAAGGATGCAGTAAACAATCAGGTTTGTGGCTGAGTGTGTCCGAGCGGTGAAGTTATTGTTGGAAAAGAGGTATTGGTGCCATTAGGTTTTTTTATGATTTGAGAGGGTGAGTTGCGTGAGCTTATTTTAGTTGTTGATATATAGTTGTTTAAATTGGATTTGTGGCTCTGCTTTAGCTTGAAAGATGTCTGTTTTTGATGTGAAATAGTATTTTTTTTTCGTATTTTTGCAACAAAATCGAATTTGGTGTGTCTATAGTGCGTATGTTTACCGATAGAGTACAGCTTGTGGCAGCCTGCCAAAGAAAGGATTCTAGGGCGTTGAAGCAGCTCTACGACGAGTTGGCTCCGGCTATGTTGGGAGTGTGTATGCGGTATACACGCTCGCGCGATGAGGCGCAGGATTTGCTGCACGATGGCTTTATCAAAGCATTTGAGAACATTGGCAAATTGAAGGAACCGTCAGCGTTGGATGCTTGGGTGAGGCAAATTATGGTGAATGTGTCGATTAACTATGTTATGCGCCGCAACAAGGTGGTGTATTGCGATATGGAGAATTTGACAAACAGGATGGATGCAGAGGATGCCCAAGTGTCGGATGGCAACGACGAAGCGCCCGATTTTGATGAGGTGGACGCAAGGGTTGATGAGGTGGTTAGTGCTGTGCAGTCGTTGCCTGACCGCTATAGGCTGGTGTTTAATATGCGTGCGGTAGAGGAATTGGATTATGACGAGATAGCGAAACGCCTCGAACAGCCATTGTCCACGGTGCGCAGCTATATGTCGCGTGCCCGGCAAATGATATTGAAGAATCTAAAGAAGAAAGGAAATAGACCATGAATGACAAGTTGAAGAATTACATAACTGCTCCCGACCCCGAGGTGTGGGAAGGCATTGAGAAAACTATGCGCCGCCGTGCGATTCGCCGGCAGGTGCGGGCTGCCTCGGCAGGAGCTGCCCTCGTGGCTTTGGCTGTGGTGGGCGTTGTGTTTTGGCCTACGAGCAAGGACGGTGTGTCCGCCCCTTCAGCACCCGCAGAGGTGGCGCAGGCACCTGTGCCTGAGATAGTGAACAATGTTCCCACTATGCAGCAGCTGGCGGCTCCCCAGGTTGTAGAGTCGCGACCTGCTGCTGCTACGCCTGCCCCTATAAAGTTGGAGCAGGTGGTTGCGAATGAGCCTGCCCAGACATTACAGGTGCGTCAAGAGGTGGTAGAGACGGTGTTGGAACAGGTTGTTGACAAGGTGCAGCCTGCTGAGCCTCAGGAGGTGGACCGACAGTCTACGACGGTGGCTGAGGTGACTGTTTCGCCAGTTGAGGAGATACGGCCTGCTGTCGAGCCAGCCATGGTGGAGTCACAACCTTCCACTCCCAAGGTTGGTATATCGACTACGGGGGTGATGGAGGATACTATTTTGTGGATGCCTAATATCTTTGTGCCAGGTTCGGATGATGAGGGAATCAATACTTTCCGTGCCCGTTTGAATCATCCGGGTGAAGTGTTGAACCATTTTAGGATAGCCGTGTACAACCGCATGGGCAACCAGGTGTTTATGAGCAACGACATCAACAGGGGCTGGGACGGTACGTTCCGTGGCCGCCAATTGCCTCAAGCCACTTATGTGTATGTGATTGAATATGCCGACAAGGATGGTTTGCGCCATCAGCGTAGGGGTACGGTGACGTTGGTGCGATAATTTTCGGTATGTTGATAGACTAACAAACAGGGGTGTCCAGTGGGCACCCCTGTTTGTTTGATGTTGTTTGAGCTTGATTGATGTTCTATATTATGGTCTAGGACAAGCAGCTTTTCTTAGTCTCGATTGCGCTGGTGGGGTTCTAGTGTGATTGAGTGTAGAAGTAGATGATGCCGTTCAGGTTTGATAAGAAGAACATCTTGGTTTGTTTCAACATCTTCTTATTGTTGTAATAAGGGTTTCAGAGGCTTCTCAGCCAGCTGATTTCTTGTGGCCAAAGTGTTGGGTCGGGGGTTTCGAGAATGATGGGCATATTGTCGAAAAGGGGGTCGTGCATGAAGCGGGCAAAGAACTCTTTGCCAATGAATCCGTTGCCGAGGGTTTCGTGACGGTCAACATGGCTGCCACAGGGTTTCTTACTGTCGTTGAGGTGGATGGCACGAAGGTAGCGGAAGCCTATGGTTTGCTCAAATTCGTCGAAAGTGAATCGGTAGCCCATTTCGTTGCTGAGGTCGTAGCCGGCGGCAAAGGTGTGGCAGGTGTCTATGCAGACACCGACGCGGCTTTTGTCGTCGATGCCTTCGATGATGCGGGCAATGTGGGCGAAGGAGTTGCCAAGGTTGGAGCCTTGTCCAGCCGTGTTCTCAATGACGGCGGTGACTCCTTCGGTTTGGGCCAGGGCCGTGTTTATTTCACATGCTATTTGGTCTAGACATTCCTCAACGCTGATTTTGTTGAGGTGGCTGCCTGGGTGAAAGTTCATCAGTGGTAGACCTAGCTGTTGTGCCCGGCGCATCTCGTCGAGGAATGCGGCACGGCTTTTTAGAAGGTTTTCATCGTCGGGGCTGCCGAGGTTGATGAGGTAGCTGTCGTGTGGCAGTACGTATTGTGGTTCGAAACCACGCTCGGTCAATAGGGTTTTGAAGGCGTTTATCTCGTCGGTGGCCAAGGGTTTGCTCACCCAGCTACGCTGGTTGCGAGTGAAAAGGGCAAAGGCGTTGGCACCTATTGCCTCGGCGTTGAGTATGGCGTTGCAGATGCCACCGCTGGCACTGACATGGGCTCCGATGTATTTGGACATAGAGGAGTGTCTGTTTTGTGACTGCTATTCTTGTGTTGTTGTTTGTGTTTGAACTTCGGGGTTGCCTTCGCCTTTGGGATTAGTGCCGTACTGGTTGGGGCCGTACTGCGAGTTGGTGAACATCCACACGAGGCTGATAATGCAGATGACGAGACATGCTAGGCTGAGAATGATGTAGGCAATGGTGTTGGAGCCTTGTATGTAAGTGCTTATGGAGCCAAGAAGCGAACCTCCGTATATAAAGAACGCCCAAAAGCCAGATTTGCCAATGTCATGCAGTCGGCGTACGGTCACGGCTATACTTGGGATAAGGAGGGCGAGGTAGTAGATGAAGTAGATGTAGAGGAATGGGCTTTTTAGCATGGTTAGCATTATTTCCATCTCGTCAATGTCCTCGATGCCAGTGGTTGCAGCGTTATATCCCATTTTGGCAATGGGTATAATCCATCCGATGACTAGCACTATTGTGATAATGAAGTTGATTACCGTAAACCACCAGTATTCTTTGCGTCGGGCACGGCCACTGAAGTCGGCGTATTGCCTTAGGCATTTGATGAACCATTTCATGATGTTATGCTTTTAGAAGGAAGTTGATGTCTGCATCAAGGGGTAGTTCTTGTGTGTTGGCGATGTTTGTCTTAAAGACTTTCATCTTGTTGGGCTTGCCGATGAGGGAGAGGTTGCCATTCTCAAGCAGTAGGGCAGTGGCCTCGCGTATGGCGGCGACGGTGGCTTTGGGATTGACCATGATGTATTCCTTTAGGCGGTCGTCGCGGGTTTCGCCACCGTGCTTGGGGTCGAAGAAGTCGGTGTAGTGAGGGTTGATTTGGAAGGGGACGAGGCCCATGCAGTCGAACGAGTCGGGCATGACGATGGGCATGTCGTTGGTGGTGCAGAGGGTGGGACCTGCCACGTTGCTGCCTGCGCTCCAACCCATATAGGGCATGCCGTCGAAGGCACGTTGGCGGATGGCCTGCATCAGGCCTGTGCGTTGCAGCTGGCGCACCAGATGGAAGGTGTTGCCACCGCCCACCGCCACGCAGTCGGTGTCGTATACGGCGTTGATGGGCAGGGCCTTGTGGTGGACGCTGGTGAGTTTCACCCCAAATTCGGCGTATACCTTTGCAACCTTGGCCTCATAGGCATCGTAGCTTTTGGTCAGTCCGCCCTCGGCCAGTGATACACCGGCATAGGGGACGAAGAGTGCCCGTTTCACGTTGTGCCGACGGCAGAAGTCGGCAATCATGTCCTTGCACCAGCCGAGGTAGGCTTCGCCCCGCATGGTGCTGTTGCTTATTAACAATAAATTACGTTTGTCCATTGGGTGTATGTTTTAAGATTTTAGTTTATGCGTCGATTGTTGCGTAGGTGGCGTTGCGCTCAATGAATTCACGGCGGGGTGGCACGTCGTCGCCCATGAGCATGGAGAATACTCGGTCGGCACTGGCGGCGTTCTCGATGGTGACTTGACGAAGCTGGCGGTTTTCGGGGTCCATGGTGGTTTCCCAAAGTTGTTCGGGGTTCATCTCGCCCAAGCCTTTGTAGCGCTGCACATGCACGCCCTTGTCGCCCACGGCCTCCATGGCTTGTTCTCGTTCCTCTTCGGTCCAGCAGTAGAAGCTTTTGTTGCCTTTCTTTACTAGATAGAGTGGGGGAGTGGCCAGATAGACGTAGCCGTTTTCAATAAGTTCAGGCATGTAGCGGAAGAAGAAGGTGAGCATCAGTGTGTCGATGTGGGCACCGTCGACATCGGCATCGGTCATGATGATGACTTTGTGGTAGCGCAGTTTGGAGAGGTTGAGTGCTTGGCTGTCTTCGGGGGTTCCGACGGTGACGCCGAGGGCGGTGTAGATATTGCGGATTTCCTCACTTTCGAAGGCGCGGTGGCGCATGGCTTTTTCTACGTTGAGGATTTTGCCGCGGAGTGGCAGGATGGCTTGGTAGCGGCGGTCGCGACCTTGCTTGGCACTTCCGCCTGCTGAGTCGCCCTCCACGAAGTATATTTCGCACATGGCGGGGTCGCCGTCCTGGCAGTCGGCCAGCTTGCCCGGCAGTCCGGCACTGCTGAACACGTTGCCGCGCTGAACCATTTCGCGAGCTTTGCGGGCTGCTTGGCGGGCACGGGCGGCAAGGATGACTTTTTCCACGATGGTCTTGGCCTCGTTGGGGTGCTCCTCGAGGTAGTTTTCAAGCATCTCGCTCACGGCGCTGTCTACTGCTCCACGTACTTCGTTGTTGCCCAGCTTGGTCTTGGTCTGCCCCTCAAACTGGGGTTCGGCCACTTTGACGCTGATGATTGCGGTGAGGCCTTCGCGGAAGTCGTCGCCCGCTATTTCCACTTTGGCCTTGGCCAGCATGCCGCTCTTGTCGGCGTAGGCCTTCAGTGTGCGGGTAAGGCCGCTGCGGAAGCCGGCCAGGTGGGTGCCTCCCTCGTGGGTGTTGATGTTGTTTACATAGCTGTGTATGTTTTCGTTGTAGGTGTTGTTGTATTGCATGGCAATCTCGATGGGGATGCCGTTGCGCTCGCCTTCGATGTAGATGGCCTCGGGCATGAGTTGCTCGCGGTTTTCGTCGAGGTAGGCGATAAAGTCGCGAAGACCCTTTTCGCTGTAGAAGTGCTGGCTTTGGAAAGTGCCGTCGGCCAGGGGTCTTTTGTCCTCGATGGTGATGTCGATGCCTTTGTTGAGGTAGGCCAGTTCGCGCATGCGTTCCAGCAGGGTGTTGTAGTCGTATTCGGTGGTGGTGAAGATGGTGCCGTCGGGGTGGAAGGTGATGCGTGTGCCGGTCTTGTCGGCGGGTCCCACTTCTTTGACGGGGTAGAGGGGCTTGCCCTTGCTATACTCTTGCTGATAGTTCTTTCCGTTACGGAAAACGTTTACAATCATGTGTTCGCTGAGGGCGTTGACGCAGCTGACGCCCACACCGTGCAGGCCGCCGGACACTTTGTAGCTGCCTTTGTCGAATTTGCCACCGGCATGAAGCACCGTCATGACCACTTCGAGGGCTGAGCGGTGCTCCTTTTCGTGCATGTCCACGGGGATGCCGCGTCCATTGTCCTCTACGGTGATGCTGTTGTCTTCGTTGATGCTGACATATATCTTGGTGCAGAAACCAGCCAAAGCCTCGTCGATGGAGTTGTCCACCACCTCATACACCAGATGGTGCAGGCCACGGAAGTTCACGTCGCCGATATACATGGCAGGACGTACGCGCACAGCCTCGAGGCCCTCTAATACGGTAATATTACTCGCACTGTATTCATTCTTGTTTTGTGTTGTGTCACTCATTTTTACGTACTGGATATTTAGTCAATAAGAATTTGCAAAGATACGATTTTTTTCTGACATTTCGGTAGCCAATTTGAGAAAAAAACAGTCGTTATGCTAAGCCTTGGCTGTCGTTCACTGTTATGCTTGGCGGATGAGGCTGTGTTGTAGTGTGTTATTGTAGGGTTGGAGGTGCGCTGCATGCTTTTTTTTCTTGGTGTTTTGTTCTTAGTGAAACCTGTGATGCGTTTTCTTCCCTTTTCGCTGATTGGCTTTTGGCCGGGTGTGTTGTTGGTGTGGGCGTGGTGGCTTGTTCTGCTCTTCGTCCTATGTCCGTCTCCGGAAGCGAAGGCACGACGAAGGCACGACGGGTGGATTGAGGAATTGTGTTGGGGTGAATTATATGTGCGTGTGATTGGCTTAGGGATGGCTGTCGGGGGCTATAAGAAAAATTATTTGTTTATCTGATAATTCGAATATTATTTGTATATTTGCAAGGAGAAATGATAAAGCGAGTATTGGCTATATTGTTGGTCCTTACAAACTTGGGTGTGCTGCGCGCCCAAGAGTTTCGTTGTGCCGTGTCGATTAACAGCCAAAAATTAATGACTACTACCCAGCAGTACGAGTCGTCGGACAAGAGGGTGTTTGATAATATGAAGCAGGCTTTGGAGGACTTTATCAACTCGCGACGTTGGACCAATTTGGATATGGAGCAGGTCGAACGGCTCGACTGCTCGCTCAGCATTATCCTCAGTGAGCGCACTTCGCCTACCGACTTTAAGGGCCAGCTGACTTTGCAGCTGCGCCGCCCGGTGTATGGCTCGAGTTATACTACTGGGTTGTTTAACTATATTGAGACTAACGATTTCCAATTCTCCTATAACGATAGCCAGCCTCTTGACTTCGACCCAAACACTTATTATGGCAATCTCTCGTCGGCTGTTGCCTACTATCTGTATATAATGCTGGGCATATATTTCGACAGTTTCGGCCCCAATGGCGGCGACCCCTTCTACGAGGCAGCGCACACCGTTTGCCAGACTGCCGACCAGCAGCAACAGAACAAGGGCTGGAATGCCAGCGGGAGCGCCAAGGCACGCTATTGGTTTGTGGAGAACCACACCAACTCGGCCTACTCAGGCCTGCACAGCGCCTATTATCTCTATCACCGCATGGGGCTGGACATGATGACCAAGGACCAGCCTCAGGCACGTCAGAACATCATTGCCGCCCTTCAGGCATTGCAGCAGGTGCATAAGGCCAGGCCCAACATTCTTTCGGTACAGCAGTTTTTGGATGTGAAGATTACTGAGCTGGTGAGTATTTTTACCCCTGCCCCTGCCGACGAGCAGAAACAAGTCTACGACATTATTAAGGAGATAAGCCCCATACATGTGGCAAAACTGAAAGGTTTTGCTACCAAATAGAAATTACAGATTGATAATGACAATTCACTCAAAACTATAATATTATGACACAAATTCCCATACAGAAAGAGGTAATCGACAGGATTGCCAAGCAAAACAAGATAGCCAACCCCGGCAAGGCCTCCATCCGTGAGATGCGCAAGATGATACAGGATGTGGAGAAGGAGACGGGCATACCCTTTGTGAAGATGGAGATGGGCATACCGGGGCTGCCTGCCCCACAGGTGGGCGTCAACGCCCAGATAGAGGCCCTGAAGAACGGTGTGGCCTCTATCTATCCTGAGATTTACGGCACCGCCGACTTTAAAAAGGAGGCTGCCCGCTTTGTGAAAAACTTCCTTGATATCGATGTCACCCCCGACTGCTGTGTCCCCACGGTGGGCTCGATGCAGGCTGGCTTTGCCAGTTTCCTGACCCTCACACGCTATGACAGCAAGAAGACCAAGGTGCTGTTTATCGACCCCGGCTTCCCTGTTCAGAAACAGCAGTGCCGTGTGTTGGGCATACCGATGAAGGCTTTCGATGTATATGAGTATCGTGGCGACAAACTACGCGACAAGCTCGAAGAAGAATTGAAGGATGGCGATGTGGCGTGCCTCATCTACAGCAGCCCCAACAACCCCGCATGGTTCTGTTTTACAGACTTTGAGCTGCAAATTATTGGCGAAATGGCCAATAAGTACGGGGTGGTAGTGATGGAGGATGATGCCTATTTCTTGATGGATTTCCGTAAGGATTACAGCGTTCCTGGCCAGCCCCCCTATCAGCCCACTGTGGCTAGGTATACCGACAATTATGTGCTGATGATTTCTGGCTCTAAGTCATTTAGTTATGCCGGCGAGCGCATAGCCATGATGATATGCAGCCCCAAACTGTTCAATATGGAGTGTCCTGACCTTGGTCGCTACTATAGTCAAACCCAGCTGGGACGTGCCTTGATATTCGGCACGCTCTATTGCCTCAGCTCGGGCACTGCCCATTCGGTGCAGTATGCTATGGCTGCCATGCTCAAGGGCGCCAACGATGGCACTTTCAATTTCGTCAAAGACATCAAGGAGTATGGCGAGAAGGCAAAAATCATGAAGAAGATGTTTACCGACAATGGTTTCTACATTGTCTATGACAAGGATATGGGTGAAGACGTGGGCGACGGTTTCTACTTCACATTCTGCTATCCCGGCATGGAGGGTATCGACCTCCTCAACGAGCTTATCCGCTATGGCATCAGCGCCATATCGCTCGATATTACGGGTAGCCACAAGCAGGGCATCCGTGCCTGTGTGGCCTTGGTGTTGCGCGACCAGTTCCCCGCCTTGAAGGAGCGTTTGGAGAAATTCCATGCCGACCATCCGTTGAAATAGTCCGCATACCATGGTGTGCCGACACAGTGTCGGCACAATAAATAGGGCGGCTGCCATAAGTGACAGCCGCCCTATTGTTTGTTCTATACGTTTACTGGTGGTTTTATCTCTTGACAAACTTTTGTGTGACAGAACCCGACTTGAGGAAATATACCCCCTGCGGCAGTTGTCTGATGTCGAGTTGTGCGGTGCCTCCTGCAATATCGTAAGCCATCACCTCACGGCCCGTGATGTCAAATAGTTGCACCCTGTTGTTTTGGCAATGAGTCACGGTCAGGTGGTTGCCGGCAGGGTTGGGGTAGAGGGTGAGATTGCCTGTTGGGGAAGCCGGTGTGATGCCCACAGGATAGTTGCTTTCGTAGCATCCTATGTCTATGGCACCATTGCGGCAGCGGATAGTCTGGTCGAAATCGCCATCGGCAAGACTTTCTCTTAGACGCTCGCCGTTATCAATACATACCGAGCCCCGGCCCAAATGCCAATCGAGTGATGATGCCAACCCCTCTATGCCGCGTAAAGTGCTGGGCGCGATGAAGTGGGGACCTTCCGGGTGGTCGTTTGTGGAGTTGAGCCAGATAGATGTGCTGTCGGCTACTAGGCTGTCGCCCTCCACAGCACAATGGCGAAACGAGGTGTCGGCAAGCGTGGTGTCGAAACAGAGATTACTCTCGTTGTTCCACACAATGTTGTTGATGAATGTGTTTCGTGGATGCTTGAATAGTGCCCCTATGCCATGATTGCTCACTATATCGCAGTTTATTACTCTGGCGGTACCATTCAGCAAAAGTGCGTTGCCGCTGTTGTTGTTTATTAGGCTTTGACGCATTGTGGCACCCGACAGGTGGCAGATATTAGGGGCATTGTTGCCATAGATGCTGGTGGCTATGATATTGGCCGAGCTGGCGTAGAGCACACTCCCACTGTCGCTTTGGCAGTTGCGTAGCGTGAGCTTGTTTGCCTGCACATTGCCTCTCAAACTAACCACATTATCGCTAATGCTGTATCCGTTTTGAAGAATGATGTCATATATTTTTAAGGTGCGGTTAGAGCTGGAGGAAACGTCAGCATTTAGAAGGCAGCGGGTTGCCTGCCCATCGAATATGGTAGGGTGGTTGGCTGCGTCGCGCTGTGAAGAGATGCTCTCTGTGCCGGCAAAACCGCCAATCATAGTGGCGGCGTTTGTGGCACTATAGGCATATTGTGCACTGGTGTCGCCATAGTAGGTGCCTTCTTTAAGCCAGATGTCTCGTTCCACCAGTTTGTTTAGCTTTATGGCGGCCCCTATGTTGCTGTTAGCATTCTCCCAACTTGTGCCGTCGCCGTCGCTGTCGGGCGCTACAAGGAAGTGACTCAGATGCCCGTCCCAACCCGAAGGAAAGATGTTCACTACCATCTCGTGACTGTTGGTGAAACCTGCCATGGTGGTGAGGGTGTAGAACCCGTCGGCATATCCGCCCCAGCCCCAATTGAAGTGATACTGGTCGTCCTCGTTGTAGCCGTCCAGTACAAAGGCGTGGCCACCATCGTTTCCAAATCCTGAGTATTCAATGGGACGACGGTTGTCAATCTCCTCATGTATCATTGCCGCCCACAGCGAGTCGTTGTTCATGTTGTTGCGTGAGTAGTATTTGGCATCGGTGTAGCCGAAGTGGGCAAGTCCTTCCACAACACTCGTAGTGTGGGCTCCGCTGCCCGAGGTGTGTCCTGCGTGTTGGTATTCCATTTTAACCACAATGCCGCAGTGATAGCACAGTCTCGACACCATGTCTTTCTGGCTGCTGGACGAGCTGCGGCGTATGCGGTCGGGCATCAGGCTGTAGTCGTAGTCAGTGGTGTCGAAGTCTACTGCCAGGGTGCCGTATACTGTATGACGGTACGACTTGTGCCCAAATCCCCTCGAGGGTTTGCCGTGGTAACGAATGATTTGAGCCATGGCTGTCGCCACGCAACCCACCACCACATGCTGTCCATTCATCGTGGGGCAATAGTTGTTATATCCGCTCCCCTGTTCCCAGGTGGAGGTAAGCAGATAGGAGTCGCTTTTTGCTTGGGGAGTGGGTGCCGGGGTCTGCCTTAGCAGGTCCTCCCATGCTTTCAGTGCATCTTTATTCTCGGGGAGGTTAGCTTCAATGCCGGCCCGTATCGTGGAACCGCACTCCTCCATCCATGCCGTCATATTGTCGGGTGCCTTTGCCAGGTCGTAGCTGCCATTCATCGAGTAACCTAGAATAGGACGGCAGCGGTCGTCGGCACTCACTATCACGAAGCCTATCGTGTAGTAATTAAATATATACAGGCTTTTTTCAGTTCCGGTAGGCATCAGCCCCTCATAGGGTTCTAATTTGTCGGTGCTTTTGATGAGCCCTTTACGTTGCATGAAATGGGAGCCGGCGGCGAGTGCTGTTTGGCGGTCGACAGGTGCCGACATGGCCGCTCCGCCTAGCACAATGAGACTCAACAGAATTAAATGACGGCGCATATGAGATTTGTTAGGTTAAGTGTTTCGTAGTTTTAGTATGTCATCTGCCTAAAAAATTGCGCACATGGTCAAATACTATGTCGGCCCGGATGTCAAAAGCTTCGCGCGAAGCGTAAGCTATATGGGGTACACATACACAGTGTGGCGCCCTCAGCAAAGGATGGTCGGTGGGCAGTGGGGGTTCCTGTTCATACACATCCACTGCCGCCCCGGCAATGCTGCCGGCCGTCAGTGCCTCGGCCAATGCGGCTATGTCCACCACATTGCCTCGGGCAGTGTTCACTAGTATGGCACTCTTCTTCATCATGCCCAGTCGCTCACGGCTTATCAAATGGTAGGTCTCATTGTTCATTGGCACATGCAGGGTGACAATGTCGCTCTCTTTCATCAGTGTGTCCAGGTCGGTATATTCGGCTCCCAAAGCCTCCACATCGGCGTGCCTGCTGCGGTTGTATGCCAGCACTCTGCATCCGAATGCTTTCAACAGCCCTATCACTGCCGTGCCGATGGCCCCGGTGCCTACCACACCCACCGTCTTGCCTTTCAGCTCGCGCCCAAGATATGCCCCGCGACCTTCGCCTTTGCGGATTGTGCCGTCAAAGTGGGTAATCTGGCGCAAGAGGTCCAGCATCAGCCCTATTGCCAGCTCGCTGACTGCCGTAGTGGAATAGCCTGCAGCATTCTGCACCTCTATTTGGTGCGTCATGCAGTAGTCCAAGTCGATGTGGTCTAGCCCAGTAAAGGCTACCGACAGGTAGCGCAGCCTGAGGCATGCCCTCAGCACCTCGGCGGGTAGTTTGATATTGGAGATAATAGCCACCTCAGCCTCCTTCATGCGGTCTATTAAGATTGCTGCCTCCTCCTTGCGGTCAAGGTAATAGCTAAAAGTGTGCCCTTGCGAGCCAAATTCCTTTTTCAATTCTTCAAAATGCTCTTGGCTGATGCCCAGAGGCTCTACGCATACAATGTTCATTGTGTTATAGTGTTGTCATTCAGGGGTGTCGAGCCCCATGGATTTATTTCTTTTTCTTGACGCTGAAGCCGAAACCGCCCAGCCGTTCGCCCAATCCGTAGTATCTGCCATGCGAAAAGGCAATGGGCTTTGCGTGGTTCAGCTGGAAGGCCCCAGTCCCCTTGTCAATAAAGCGCTCCTCGGCATCTATGGCCACCACGTTGGCCAGGAACATGTCGTGGCTTCCCAGCGGGCGCACCTCCACCACCTGGCACTCTATGTTCAATGGACTTTCGGCTATCAAGGGTGCTTTTACTACCTGCCCCGCCTCGGGGGTGAGATGCATGGCCTTAAACTTGTTGTAGTCGCGTCCGCTGCGCACCCCGCACCAGTCGGTGGCGTGGGCTAGCTCCTCGGTGGTGAGGTTGATGACAAACTCGCCAGTGCGCTTTATGATGTCGTACGAATAGCGTTGGCGGCGTACCGATATATAGCACATGGGCGGGTCGCTGCATACAGTGCCCGTCCAAGCTATGGTCAGTATGTTATAGTTGTCCGGCTCATCGCCACAGCTAACCATCACCGCCGGTAGCGGATATATCAGTGTGCCTGGCTTAAAGGGAACTTTCATAATGTGCTAGTCTTTAAGTTTCTTCTCTATCTCGTCAATCCACAGGCTGAACTGCTTGTCGGTCTCTGCCAGGTTGGCTACCGTCTTGCAGGCGTGCAGCACGGTGGCGTGGTCCTTGTTGCCGCATTGCAAACCGATGATGGCAAGCGACGACTTAGTCATCTTCTTGGCAAAATACATGGTCAGCTGGCGGGCCTGCACTATTTCGCGCTTGCGTGTTTTCGACTGTATGCTGTCGATAGGGATGTTGAAGTAGTCGCACACAACCTTTTGAATATAGTCGATGGTCACCTCGCGGTTGGTGCTCTTCACAAACTTATCAACCATCTGGCGGGCCAGGTCGATGGTGATGTCGCGGTGGTTCAACGACGACTGCGCCATCAGTGAAATCAATGCCCCTTCCAGCTCGCGGACGTTGGTGTTGATATTGTATGCAATATACTCTATCACATCGTCGGGCATCACCACCCCGTCGTTGCGCATCTTCTGCTTCAATATGTTCATGCGGGTTTCCACATCGGGGGGTAGCAGCTCGGCGGCAAGCCCCCACTTCAGGCGCGAGTTGAGGCGCGTTTCCAACCCTTGCAGCTCGCTAGGGGCTTTGTCGCTGGTGATGATAATCTGCTTGTTGGCCTGATGCAGCGTGTTGAAGATATGGAAAAAGGCCTCCTGTGTGCGGGCACCGCGGTTGGCCCAAAACTGTATGTCGTCAACTATCAGCACATCCACCATCTCGTAGAAGTGTACAAAGTCGCTCGTTGTGCCGTTGCGGCCCGCATCCATATACTGCTGCATAAACTGTTCGGAGGTGACGTACAGCACCGTCATCTCGGGGTGGAACTCCTTGGTCTGCAATCCTATGGCATTGGCCAAATGGGTCTTGCCCAAGCCCACGCCGCCGTGCAGCATCAGCGGGTTGAAGGCGGTCTTGCCGGGCTTCTCTGCCACCGCATAGCCTGCCGAACGGGCTAGGCGGTTGCACTCCCCCTCAACAAAGTTGCTCAACGTGTATGAAGAACTCAGCTGCGAGTTGATGCGTATCTTCTGTATTCCGGGAATGACGAATGGGTTGGGAAAGTCAGTCCTGTCGTTGCGGTTCAAGTTCATCGGCGCGTCCTTGGCGCGGTTGATGGTCGACTGGCGGCCCGTCGATGGAATGCTGGTGGTGATGGGCGAGTCGGAGATGCTCTTGTCCATCACTATACTATATTGTAGGCAGGCGGTAGGTCCCAACGTAAGCCGTATGGCATCTTTCAGCACCTCGGCATAGTTCTGCTCCAGCCACTCGTAGAAAAACTGGCTGGGTACCTGTATGGTGAGTGTGTTGCCGTCAAACTTTACCGGCACGATGGGTTTGAACCAGGTGGCGAAGGCGTTCTCGCCCTCCTTACCTGTGAGGTTGTCGCGGATAAATCCCAGACACTCATCCCATACTTTTTGATACTCTTGCTCCATGATTCTATATTGTGTTATTTTTTTGCTGTGTTTGTTTTGTTTATGGGCATACGCCCCTTCTTTGTTCGTAATGCAAATTTCTCACTTTTTTATCACCTAGGCTATGGAAAAATAAATTTGCCCATGTCAATTTTTTTTTATAAAGCTACATCTAAATTCTAGCTTGCCTCCACTGGCCTATTTCGACAATAAACTGAAAAATAATCCCTTTATTTCCCCATCGCTATTTTTGCCCTTATAATATACATTTTTTTATCCTAACTTCAATTTTTTTTTGTCCTTTTTCGTCATTTTTGGGCACCCGCTGTTGATTATTTATTCAACTTCTTGACCTCTAACAGACTATTAGGTAATAACGAGTGTAGTGTGTTGATATATAGCTCAATAGTTGTAATAAACTGAGTATCATGGCGTGTTTGTATCGGGTGTTTTCTATAAGTGTTTAATCTTCAAATTTCTCTTTGTTTATCCACATAAATCGGTTAAAAATTTTTTTTCAAAATGGGGGTGCTTCGGGTTATAAAAAACGTATGTCTATACCCCGGCAGCCTCTGCACACTCCCTATGATATTCGCTATAAGTGCATGATAAACTTCAACAATAATGTCTCAGGCCAGAATGGTATCTTTTTTATCTCTCTTCGATTACAATTTGCCCCCATCGGCCCAGCGGTAAAGAAGAATTATCTGACCTTTCTTGTCAACAACTCAAGTTTGACAAGTGAATGACAGGCATACACCCCGAGTCGATTTCACCCATATGCTTTCGTTTCCCCTTTCCCTGCTCCTTGGTCCGGTTGATTGGCGGTGGAGGCTTTCTGCCTTGTTCATGCCTTCGCACTGTCTTCGTCGCCGGAAACGAAGGCACGACGAAGGCATGACGAATGCACGGCGTGTGATTGAGGTGAGTGCTACGGTCGTTCAGATATAATTATACCGATAAAGGCAAAAATTAGGGTGCCACTTTTGAAAAAAAAGAAGCGGCATATAGTTTCACAGAGCGAGTGAAAAGAAAACCCGCCCTCTTTGTCGCGCCAAAGCAACGTCGCGAAGTGGAGTGGGAAATGATGACGATGACAATGACAATAGGGTTGGATGCACGCATCACTTTTGGAAGAAAAAATGACTTGTCATGCTTTATCAATAATCATTATCACAACCTTCTTTTTGCAGATTATTAAGCCGTTGGCCGCGTTTGGCCCTCCTTGTGCCGTCACATGCGCTAAGCCGCCAGTGCCTACTTTCCCCGGCCGCAAGCCGCACGCCGGCACCTCTCTTGCCGACCCTGTGGCGGCAAGGGACAGGCAGGCAAATAGCAATTGAACGGCCAAAATGCTACCGTGCGGATTTGCTCTCAAGTCACTAAGAAAGGGGTGGTGGGGCGGTAGGCGATATTTTTTTATTAAAAAGTATCATTATATTAAAATAAAAGAGTACCTTTGCAAGCGGATTTGAAGCACAAAAATCATTAAATATCTTCATAAATAACTTAAACACAAATCAAATGAAAACAGCTTATAATTTCAACGCAGGCCCCTGCGTCCTGCCCAAACAGGCAATTGAGAACACCGTGAAGGCTCTCTACGACTTCGACAACACCGGTATCGGTATCGCTGAAATCAGCCACCGCACCCCTGGTTGGGAGAAACTGATGGCAGACACCCGTCAGCTTTGGCGCGACCTGCTGAACATCCCCGCCGAGTATGAAGTGCTTTTCCTTGGTGGTGGCGCCAGCACCCAGTTCATGACTGTTCCCGCCAACCTGCTTAACAAGAAGGCTGCCTATCTGCAGACCGGTGTTTGGGCTAAGAAGGCTGCCAAGGAGGCCAAGCTCTTTGGTGAGACCGTCATCGTGGCCAGCAGCGAGGACAAGACATACAGCTACATCCCCAAGGGTTGGACCGTCCCTGCCGACGCCGATTATTTCCACATCACCACTAACAACACCATCTATGGCACCGAGATTCGCCGCGACATGGATGCTAGCGAGATTAACAATGTGATGCTGGTTGCTGATATGAGCTCCGACATTATGAGCCGTCCCGTCGATGTGAAGAAGTATGGCCTCATCTATGGTGGCGCCCAGAAGAACGTCGGCCCTGCCGGTGTCACTTTTGTCATCGTGCGTAAGGATATCCTCGGCAAGATTACCGACCGCCAGTATATGAACCCCCTGCCCACTATGGTGGACTATCGCACCCACGCCGCTGAGGAGGCTAAGAATATCAGCATGTTCAACACTCCTCCGGTGATCAACATCTACATGATGTATGAGACTTTGAAGTGGGTCAAGGAGCTTGGTGGTGTTGAGGAGATGAACAAGATCAATGTCAAGAAGAGCAACCTCCTGTACGAGGAAATCGACCGCAACAGCATGTTCATCGGTACCGCCGAGAAGGACAGCCGTTCTATCATGAACCATTGCTTCGTGATGGCTCCTGGCTATGAGGACAAGCAGGATGCCTTCATGGCTTTCGCCAAGGAGCGCGGCATGGTCGGTATCAAGGGTCACCGTTCGGTGGGTGGTTTCCGCGCCAGCCTCTACAACGCTTGCCCCATCGAGGCCGTCGAGGCTTTGGTGCAGTGCATGCAGGACTTCGAAAAAGCCAATAAGTAAAGAATAATTATTAATGGATACCAGATAGTATGATGATGGGGGCTGCAGCAGTCGATGACCGTGTTTTTTTGAGTCGGATTTGTTAGTGCTGTCGTACAATACTCCGTCAATATCAATTACTTCTGGGTATCTACAAAAACGTTTATTAAATGAAAGTATTAGTTGCAACTGAAAAACCTTTCGCAAAAGTTGCTGTTGACGGCATCCGCGAAGTGGTTGAGAAGAATGGCCACACCCTGGCTCTTCTCGAGAAATATACCGATGTTAACGACTTCTACAAAGCTGTTGAAGATGCCGACGCTCTAATCGTCCGTAGCGACAAGGTGACTAAGGAAGTCATTGACCACGCTAAGAACCTGAAGATTGTTGTCCGCGCCGGTGCCGGTTACGACAATCTTGACCTTGAGGCTTGCACTGCCCGTGGCATTGTTGCTATGAACACCCCTGGCCAGAACAGCAATGCTGTGGCCGAGTTGGTGATGGGTCTGCTGGTGTTCTGTGTCCGCAATTTCTATAATGGCAAGAGCGGCTCCGAACTCATGGGCAAGAAACTGGGTATTCTTGCTTTCGGTAATGTGGGACGCAATGTGGCCCGCATCGCCAAGGGCTTTGGCATGGAAGTGTATGCCTATGATGCATTCCTCACTGCCGACCAGATCAATGCCAGCGGTATGGCTACTGCCGTCGCTAACCAGGAGGCACTGTTTGAGACCTGCGATGTGGTGTCGCTGCATATCCCCGCTACCGCCGAGACCAAACAGAGCATCAACTATGCTTTGGTGAACAAGATGCACAAGGGCGGCATTTTGGTGAACACTGCCCGCAAGGAAGTCATCAACGAGCCCGAACTGCTGAAACTGATGGCCGAGCGCACCGACCTTAAGTATATCACCGACATCATGCCCGATGCCGATGCAGATTTTAAGGCTTTCGAGGGCCGCTACTTCGCAACACCCAAAAAGATGGGTGCTCAGACCGAAGAGGCTAACATCAACGCCGGTATTGCTGCCGCCAACCAGATTAGCAATTTCTTCGCCACTGGTTGCACTAAGTTCCAAGTGAACAAATAATATTAATGCAATGCTTATCTTAAAGGGGGGAGAGGTGTCTCCCCCCTTTGTTTGTGTATTCTATGCTTTGCGTTTTCAATCCTGAACACGACCTTTGTCTGGCTAATGGTGGCAAGCATTATGTACCACCGGCTTCAGCACGTTCGTTTGCAGCATCATCTTACGGCATGATGCGTTGGATATATCCATCGGCTACTTGTGTGTCTGTATCAGGTGTGAGAGCTGCTTTTGAACATACAGGCGGAGGCCCAATAGTGCCGTGGGGGTGGAACTTGACATTAAAAAATAGTTTGCTTATGCAGGGCGTTTGTGAGAGCGAGTTGCCTACTGATGGGGTGCTTGACTTATGGCGTAGGCTGCAACACCGTGCCACGTTGCTCCCGCTACAGCCTTATAGCCGTGCAGTGACGTCGGACAAGGAAGTGGAGGAACTCTTGTCTAAGTGCCCCGACTTGCTGCTTAAGGCTCCGTGGTCGGGGTCGGGTAGGGGACTGCGTTGGGTTTCAAACAAGATGGTTGACCACGATAGGGCCTGGTTGGCAAAGGTGGTGCGAGAGCAGCAATGTGCTATAGCGGAACCTCGATGGGCTGTGCTGCACGACTATGCCTTGGAGTATATGGTGGACGGGCGTGGGTTGAGGTTTATAGGTTTTTCGCTTTTTGACACTGCCAATGGGGTTTATCGGTGTAACCAATTATTAAGTGACAATGAGATAGAACGACGGGTGTCGTTCCCTTTGCAGCTGCGTCCTGTTGTCGAGCAGTGGCTGAATAGTCAGATTGTCCCACACTATTTAGGTCCTTTGGGAGTGGATGTCATTCAGGATAAAGAAGGCCGGCACCATATATCAGAGATTAACTTGCGACACACGATGGGACTGGTGGCACACGAGTATCTTAAACACCATCCCGAGTCGGAGGGGTTGTGCTTCTCGGCTGAGGATTTTGTTGGGCAAAAACATGGTATTTGAAAAAAAAAGTGTATTTTTGCAGCTGTTTTTATGAGGGAGTAATTGGCGACAAAGGTCGTGAGGGGTATCAACAAATCACTGGTCAGCAATGACTTGGTGCCACTCGTAAGCGATGAGACTCATAGTTGCGCGAGGTCGTAGCTATGGGTATTTTTGTTTCCAAGGTCACTGATAGAGACAAAATGACAGTAAAGTTGTAATGATAAGTAATAAAAAAAAGAGTTAGATGTCACGTTATTTCTTTTTTGCAGCATTTTTGATATTTATTGTTTTCATGCTGGCGCTCGATTTGGGGGTTTTTCACAAGAAAGACCATGAGATAAAAATAAAGGAGGCAGCCATTTGGACTGCTATTTGGGTTACGATGGCATTGCTGTTTGGCTTGTTGCTTCGTTTCAGGGCTGAATGGGTTCACGACATCCGTTGTATTGAGGATCTTGTAGACTATGTGAGAGGCTCTGAACTGGCTTCGCTTATCAATCCCGAGATGAGCTATTCGGCTGCTTTAGAGATATACCGGAAAGAGATTTTCTCACAGTATCTGGCGGGTTATTTCCTCGAAGAGTCGCTCTCGATTGACAATATTTTTGTGATGATTATGATATTTGTCAGTTTCGGCATTGATAAGAAGTATTATCACCGTGTGCTGTTTTGGGGAATATTGGGAGCTATCGTTATGCGTTTTCTTTTCATCTTCTTGTTGGGTGCCCTGGTGGGGCGTTTTTCGTGGGTGTTGGCTATTTTTGGCGTGATATTATTGTACAGCGGTGTGAAGATGTTTGTGAAAAAGGATGAGGGTAATATTGATACTGCCAATCATCCTGTGGTGCGGTTTGCCGGACGATTCTTCCCCGTTACGAGAGAGTTGCACGACCACAACTTTTTTGTAAATCTTGATGGTCGAACCTATATGACACCCCTCTTTTTGGTGTTGTTGGTGATAGAGTTCTCGGATATCATCTTTGCTGTGGACAGTATTCCTGCCGTTTTCTCTGTGACTACTGACACTTATATTGTTTTCTTCTCAAATATTTTTGCCATTATGGGTCTGCGTTCGTTGTTCTTTTTGCTTAGCAATGTTACTGACCTCTTCTGGCTGCTGCGCTATGGCCTGGGTTTGTTGCTCTGCTTCATTGGCGTGAAGATGATTGGTCACGAGTTTTTCGGCCTAGACATACCTACGCTTACTTCTCTGATGGTTATTTTGGGTGTTTTGGTGGGTTCTATCTTACTCTCGCTATTGTTCCCACGTCGTAAAAGTGTTAGTATACAGTAGAATTATTGTATGACGCTTTTTGAGTCGTTTGGACTGGCTTTGGCACTTAGTGTTGACAGTTTGGTGGTATCCACTACTAGTGCTTTTAAGAGTAAGATGCCCTGGTGTAGAGGACTGCTTATGGCTGTGGTGTTTGCTTTTTTTCAGGGTCTTTTCCCTTTACTGGGAGCTTTGCTGGGTGAGGCATGTCATTCGTTTGTGGCAGCAATTGACCATTGGATTGCTTTTGGGCTGCTGCTTTTGGTGGGAGGTAAGATGATATGGGATGGTTGCCATGGTGAGAATGTTGATAATTCGCTTGATGTAACTCTTCTCTCCACGATGTGCTTGTTGGGGGTGGCTACCAGCATTGATGCCTTTGTGGTGGGCATCGGCTTTGGTTTGAATAGTAATCTGAGTGATACGATTACTACGGTACTGATTATCTTCTTCGTTACTTTTGTGGCAACGTTGATAGGAGTTGCTTTGGGTAAGCGTAACATACCCGTGCCCGACAGGGTTGCCACCATAATGGCAGGGGTTGTCCTTATCGGATTGGGTGCTTACACCCTTGTTGAGCATCTTGTGTTTATCTAGTGCTGTATCACTAGTTCCATTTCTATTGGGTAGTGGTCGGAGATGTAAGGCACTCCATAATTGCCGTTAAGTGTGCGGAAATGACGCACTTGGCAGTTGCGTACAAAGAAGTGGTCTATGCGTGCGGGCGAGTGGTTGCCAAAGGCATTGTAGGTGTATGCGGTGTCGCTTACAGGGGCAATGTCGCGTGCTGACAGCAGATGGTATTGTGCAAGAGGGAGGAAGATGCTGTCCTCAATATCTGAGTTCATATCGCCTCCTAGGATAAGTGGGCCTTCGTATTTGTTGGCCATTTGGCACAGTAGCAGCACCGATTGTTTACGAGCTTCGCTCCCCATGTGGTCTAGATGTGTGTTGAGATAAGTGAAACTATGGCCTGTGCGAGTGTCTTCAAAGGTGGCGGTGGTTACGGTGCGCCGGCAGGCGGCATCCCATCCATAACTGACGCTGTCGGGAGTTTCGCTTAGCCAGTAGGTGTGCCAGCCTATTAGCTTAAGGCGGTCGTAGTTGTAGTAAATGCACATGCTTTCGCCCGAAGTGTCGCCGTCGTCGCGACCTACGCCTATTCGCCAATAGTGGTTTCCAAGAGCGCTGTCGAGATAAGCCATCTGGTCTGGGAGTACCTCCTGCATGCCAATGGCATCGGGCATTTCTTGTAGTATCATTGATGCAACTGCCGCTCGGCGGTGGGCCCAGTCGTTGTCGCCATCGTTTGCCCAGATGCCGTTGTAGCGCACATTGAAAGACATGATACTAAGGCTTTGTTCCTGACAGCTGCAAAGTGTAAGCACTGCCAATGGTAGTAATAGTAAAAATCTTTTCATGGTGTTTATTTAATGTTTTCGATAGCCTCGATGGTCCAGTTTTGGAAGAATTCAAGCACTTTCTTGCGGTCGTAGCTTTTACCCTCTTCTAGGTAGGCGCTGTTTTGTATGTGTAGCACTTCGCCCTCTTTGCCCAGTATCACAAGCACGGGGTATCCGAATCGGCCAGGGTTGCCCAGCCTTTTGAGCATATCAGCATTTTTATGTTCTTTAGAGGTGTTGAGGTGGATGTATATGAAATGTTTGTTGATTAGGTCGTTGATTTCTTGGTCGGAGGTGATAAAGTGGGCAAAACGCAGACACCAGGGACACCAGTTGCCCCCTACTTGGCAAACTACTAGTCGGTTTGTGTTGCGGGCCTCTTCCAGAGCTTGGTCTATCTGCTCCATGGGGTTGAGCTCTTCGTTGTATACCTTTTTTAGGGTTTCGCCTTGGTCGGCAATGCTCTGTTCGGTTGCAGGTTTGTTTGTCTTGTTAGTCCCTTTTTTCTGCTGGGCAATGGCTGGCATGGCCAGTAGGAGGGCAATGGCTAGAACGAGTGTTTTGTACATGATTTTGATGATTAATGGGTTATAATTTGTAAATAGGTGTAATCGTTAGTATATTTTGCTCCATACTTCTTCGATGTATGTCTTGAAGTCGATATAGACCCGTACTTCGGTATAGTATTCTAGTTGTGGGTCGGTAGTGTCGGTCAATTTCTCGTCGGCCATGGAGGCTAGTTTCAAGGTAAGTGAACGCACATCATCTGGCGTGGTGTTGCGGGCTAGGACGGTGTTGTCGTTGACTGGCTCGTAGAAGTTGTAGAAGGTGGTTTGAAAAGTCTGCTCGATTTCGGTTTCTTCTAGATACTTGGGCATGTGGTATATCTGCCAGAATATTTGGTAGTCCATTTTGTCTTCCTTACGTGAACAACCACAGAGGCAGCTGACGGTAAGGAGTATTAATAGCCAAGGTTTCATGGTTTTGTAGTTGTGTATTAGAATGTTCTTGCTAATAGTTGTCAATGTGCAATTTATTTTGCAAAGATACGATTTTTTCTTCAAATAGGGGAATTATTGTTTTGGGAAAGTGCATATTTTGGTGTTGTGGTGTTATGCAGATGTTTGGATTTGTGTGTGTTGTTTGTGATTTCTGTTTTTTGTGCCAATGCTTTGAAATAAGAAAAGGGGTCGGGCAGATGCCCGACCCCTTTGTAGTGTGGTTGCTGATTATTGGTTGCTCTCTTCGACCGACTCTCTGATGAGTTGGAAGGTGGCTTCGATATCGTTGTCGAGGCCCATGGAGAAACGAATGAGGCCTTCACTCATGCCCATCTCTTTCTGGATGTCTTCGGGAACTTCGGAGCTGGTGCTCTTACCTGAGTTGGAGAAGAGGGTTTTGAAGTATCCGAGGCTCACGGCTAGGTAGCCAACACCCTTGCGCTGCATAATCTCCATGATGCGGCTGGCGCGGTCGGCTGTGCCCATGTCGATAGATATCATGCCGCCATAGCCGTAGCCCTCGTTGCGCATTGAGTTGAAGAGTTCGTAGTCGGGATGTTCGGGGAGTCCGGGATAGTTGTATTTGAAGCCAACCTCTTTGAAGCGTTTGGCAAGGTACATGGCGTTTTCGCCGTGTTTCTTCATACGGATGTGAAGCGTGTGGAGGTTTTTGAGTATTGAGGCGGAGCGCATGGGGTCGAGCACTGGGCCGAGGAGCATGCAGGTACCGTTGTTGACATCGATAAGGCTGCCAATGTATTCAGCACTGCCACAGATGGCACCAGCCACGCAGTCGTTAGTTCCGTTGACATACTTGGTCATGGAATAGACGGTGATGTCAGCGCCCAGGCGGCAGGGGTTGAAGATCATGGGGGTGAACGTGTTGTCGACAATTAGTTTGGCGCCATGTTCGTGGGCCATGCGGCTGATTTCTGGGACATTGGCAATGCGCAGCAGAGGATTGTTCATTGTCTCGGTGTAGACGACCTTGGTGTTGGGGTGTTCGTTGAGGGCACGTTCCACAGCGGCAAGGTCCTGCATGTTGACGAAGGTGGTTTCTACACCAAACTTGGGTAGATAGTTTGCCATAAAAGCAAAGGTTCCGCCATAGGTGGTCATAGAGCTGATGATGTGGTCGCCAGCCTTTACCTCGTGGAGCAGTGCACTGGTGATGGCGGCAAGGCCTGAGCCGGTAACCCAAGCGGCCTCTGTGCCTTCCATGGCTGCGAGTGCCTGGCAGAGGGCTAGGTTGGAGGGGTTCCAGTGACGGCTGTAGAGGAAGAATCCTTCTGTTTCGCCATGGAAGGTTTCGGTCATAAGGTGTGCCTCGGGGAAGGTGAATGTTGCTGAGTCGCAGATGGCGGGGTTAACGCCACGGTTAGCATCGCGGCCATCAAGACGTTGGATGGCTGTTGCGGGATCGAATTGTTTCATTTTTTTTATTTTTTA
>JAFRRK010000022.1 GCA_017428115.1 Bacteroidales bacterium
CAAATAGTATCCATGTCGCGTCTCTTCGAGACGCTGATAGGGAGTATGTTCTGTCACCGCACTGCGCTACGCTTGTACGGTGTTATTGAGATTCAGCCTCTTCGAGGCTGTAAAAATCAGTCATATATTAAACTAGAGCCAACTCTAAACATTAAACATTCAACTCTAAACTAAAAAATGACTAGTACACCGAAACAGCGCACTTGGAAGTTTTATGCCTTGATAGCATTATTGGATTTTGTGTTCCTTTTTGTGCTGGATATGCTTATCGAAGGCGGTTACACTCACTGGATACTTGTTCACGACCTTGTTGCTGCTGTGGTCTTTGCTGTCATCATCTGGCTTGTAGACTGGAAAACAATTAAAAAGAAAAAATGAAGAAGAGTTTTGCACTGAGGGTAGATGCCGAGGTATACGAGGCTATCGAGAAGTGGGCTGCCGACGAGTTTCGTAGCACCAACGGGCAGATAGAATGGATTCTGTCCGAAGCCCTCAAACGTGCCAAACGCGCCCCGCGGAGAACCTCCGCTGGTAATAAAGATAAGGAGGATTGAAATGAAGCATCGTTTTTTGAAATCTATTGCTGTGGCTGCAATACTGATGCCATCCTGCCAACAGGTGGTGGCGCAACAGCTGTTTGAGGGCGTGGCCACCTACAGCTCCTCATCCACGATGGAGGGTGGGGCAGCCCCGTCGGCAACTGTCAGCACCTATTACTATAGGGGCAACGACCTGTATGTGGACATGTCTGAGAACAAGCTGCAGACGCTCTACCTCTCGAAAGAGAAGAAGCAGTATACCATCAATTCTATGATGGGGAAGCCTATCTTGATGTCGGCCGACATAGACCTCGACACGATGGAGGTGCCCTTGTTCGACATCGCCGACGAGATGGAGACAGTGGAGGGTCACCGCTGCTTGAAGGTGAGCTATGAGGGTGGCAACGAGATGGTCAGCTACGCCACGACGGTATGGCTGGACACGGCCTATCACATTCCTTTCCAATACGCTCTGAACGAGGAGGTGCCCTATGGTCTGCCTGTAAAGGAGGTGATGACGATGGTGATGCAGGGCAGCACCTCGATGGAGATAGTGAGAACGCTTGTAGCGGTGACCGCCGGCAAGGTGGAGGATGCCTTTTTTGCCATCCCCGACAAGGACAAGATGGTGAGCCTGTCAATGGGCGCGGGCGGGCAGCCCATTATCAGCGGCGACACCACCGGCCTGATGGCAGTACACAATTCGGCTTTGATTGAGGAGGTGGACTCTATCGGTTTCCGCCAAGCCATTGCCCAAGGGAAGACGGTCTGCATGATGACCGCCAAGTGGTGCGGCCCTTGCCGACTGCTCTATCCTCGGCTGGAGAATGTGAGCAAACAGGTGGGCAGGGACTACCGCTTCATCAAGGTGGACATCGACAAGTGCCGGATGATTGCTAAAGAATACAACACGCTGGCCATACCGGTTGTCATCCTCTTCGAAAACGGGAAGGAGCTGCGCCGCATCACCTCGGCAGCATATAGCGAGGAGGACATCTTGAAGTTTGTCACAGAATAGTAATAATAATCATGGAACGTCGTAGAATCATAGGAATTGTATTGCTGGCACTGGCAGGTGCGGCCTGCTTGATGTCGGTTGTTTGGAACCTCATCAGAATGCCAGAAGGCGCAGATGCCCTAATCCGCATAGTAGTCTTTATGCTGGCGGAAGTGGCACTATTGGTCCCGGCGGTATGGGCTTTTACCCATCCCGACTCCAAGCCGCAATTGAAAGGGAAGGATCAGGCAACCACGCAGAGTCTCATCGACCCCGCAGGCTACCGCTATATTACGCTGGGCATGGCAGCACTGACCTTAGTCTTAATAATCAACATCGAGGTTCTCAAAAACACAGGGTGGGACCCATTCGGAAGCTGGGCTTCCACTATTGTCATTCTTGCCTACTGTATTGTCGCGACAGTGGTGATGTTTTGGTCGATGTATAAGAGTATTCAGAAATAGGCATTATGGAACGTCGTAGAATCATAGGATACATCTTGCTGGCATTGGCCGCCGTCATCTGCCTGGCATCGAATGTGTGGTTCATTGTCAAGATGCCGATGGGAGGTGAGAAGGTATCGCACTTGATATTCAGGACACTGACCGAGGTGATTGCATTGTTGGCAGTAGTGTATACCTTTGTCCGGTCGGGGAAGACCGTGAATCTGAAACTGGACATTCGTGAGCGTCGGTTGAAATTGGACGAGAGTCACGCCATCGACCCCTACGGCTACAGCTACATCATGCTGGGGGCCATGAGCGTGTGTATAATATTAATCTTTGCCGTTGACATCATGGATAAACTTGGTGTACCCCTGTTCGACAGGATTTCCGCTGGATGGTGTATCGTTGTATTGAGTGTCTTGACGGTTGCATTGGTGCTGTGGTTGTCAGTGAAAATAGAAATGGCTAAAAGGCGTGACAATAATAGTTAACCAACCATGAAAGAGAGAAACAAATCCATCTTCCGTATATTGCTTTTTGCCTCGGTGGGCATACTGCTGGCGCAGACGGTGCTGTTGGCAGTGCTGGGAAATGATAGGCAGATGCGCATCGTGCTGCCGCTGGTTTTCTTCTTTGTGGAATTGGCGACATGTGCCTTGATGGTCTTCTGCACTCTCAACCCGCAACACAATTACAACTATACCGTCAAAAGGGTTGATGGCCGGTGGCGTTGGGAGCGTATCAAATATGGGCCTGACCCCGAGGGGTTGCGATATGTGTCGGCGGGGGTATGCGTGCTGATGCTTGCCTTGCTTTTTGCGGTTATCTCAGCTGCCGTGTTGTGGCCAAACTTGGTGGGAGAAGGGATGACGGCTGTCGCTGTTGTAGTTTTGCTGACTGTCTTCTGTATCACATATTGTATCATAGAGAGTAAATTACGCAAAAAATTATGACTAGAAAACACTTCCTAGATAACATCCGCTGGACGACAGTGCTGCTGGTGTTGCTCTACCACGTGGTCTATTTCTACAACAACAAGGGAGTTTTTGGCGGCATCGGGGGCTGGGTTGACGACCCCAAGGCACAGCCGCAGGATGTGGTGATGTATTTCCTCTATCCGTGGTTTATGATGCTGCTCTTCTTGGTGGCGGGCATCAGCAGCCGCTTTGCTCTAGGGAAGATCACTCCTGGGCAATGGTTTAAGAAACGCACACGCCAGCTGCTTGTGCCGTCGACGATAGGATTGTTTGTCTTCCATTGGATGGTAGGCTATTTCAACACCCAAGTGGCAGGAGTCGACGTACTGGCCAATGTCCCTCAGCCAGTAAAGTTCTTCCTGTGGGGGATTAGCGGCATAGGGCCGCTGTGGTTTATCCAAGAACTCTGGATGTTATCGTTGCTACTGATTATTATTATCGCCATTGAGCGCGACCGCCTGTACAATGCCGTTGGCCATCTGCTGCAGTCCACGCGAGGCTGGTCCAAGCCCTGCCGTTTGGCTTTGCTGCTGATGGGCGGTTTCCTCCTTATCTGGGCAGGGGCACAGGGCTCCATCCCCCACCCCGCCGAGCACAGCGCCCAGGGTCTTTGGAATCTCTATCGACCGATGGCCTACCTCGTCCCATTCCTGATGGGGTATTACCTCTTCGCGCGCGACAGCGTGCAGCGCTACCTGTCGCACTATGCCGGCTGGCTACTTGCTATGGCTTTGGTGGCAGGGGCGGCACTGACTTGCGCCACTTGGGGCGAGACCAACACGGCACCGCTCTACCTGATGCACTGGAGCACCAACCTCTTTGCTTGGCTGGCCATCCTAGCCATGCTGGCATGCTTCAAGGCCTGGGGCGACCGCACTTCGCCATTTGCCACTTACATGACCCGCAGCAGTTATGGAATTTATATTGTGCACTATTTGGTGGTTGCCTCACTAGGCTATATGCTGAAAGTATACACAGGGCTGCCGCCTGTGGCGGACTACCTTATCCTCCTCGTAGCAGTGTTTACCTTGTCGCCTGCCATCTACGAATTGCTGCGCCGTGTTCCCTTCCTGCGCTGGGCAGTATTAGGCATAAAGAAACAATCAGAATAATCCGAATACTCCGACCCTTCCGAATATTCCGAATAATCAGAAAAAACAATTAATATCATGGACGAAATACTACGTATCGAAGGTTTGAGTAAGACCTTCACCCTTTCGCGCAAACAGCAAAGGCTGGAGCGCACCCACGCCCGCCACAAGGTGGCCGTGGACGACCTTACCCTCACCGCCAACCGCGGTGAGATATTCGGCCTGCTAGGTCCTAACGGGGCGGGAAAGACCACCACCCTGCGTATGCTTGCCACCCTTATCAAACCCGACAAGGGCGATGCCTGGGTGGACGGTTGCAGCATAGTGAGCCAGCCTGAGGAGGTGAGGGGTAAGATTGCCTTCCTCACCAGCGAGCTGAAGCTGGAGGACTTCTTCACGCCGAACTATCTCTACGACTTCTTCAGCGAGCTGCATGGGGTGGCTCCTGCAGTCGCTGCCCAACGCAAGCAGGGCTTGTTTGCCCGTTTCGGCATTGACAAGTTTGCCGAGGTGAAGGTGGCCAATCTCTCCACCGGTATGAAGCAGAAGCTGAGCATTGTCATCTCGTTGGTGCACAATCCCGACATCATCATCTTCGACGAGCCTACCAACGGTCTGGATGTCATCACTGCCCGCACAGTGACCGACTACCTGCAGGAGCTGCGGGGCGAAGGCAAGACCATCATACTGTCGACCCACATATTCAGTCTGGTGGAACGCCTGTGCGACCGCGTGGGCATCATCATCGACGGCCACCTTACCAGCTGCGGCTCGCTGGAGGAGGTGTGCGACGGACTGACAATAGAGGACCGCTTTTTCGAACTATATAAAGCACAGAAAGGAGATGAAGAATGAAAAACCATAGCAACACTTGGACCATCATCCGCAAAGAGTTTGCACGTTTCTTTGGCGACCGCCAACTGGTGTTCACCACCGTTATCATGCCCGGTCTGCTGATATACCTTATCTACAGCCTTATGGGTGTGGGCATGCGCAATATGGAGACGCAGGGCAAGCAGGATCTCGTCATCGTCACTGTGGAGAATATGCCGCAGAGCATGGAGGCTTTGCTGGCTCCAGCCGACAGTAGCATGACGCTGCTGCGGCAGCCTATTGCACAAGAGGATATTGCCGCACTGGAGGACAAGGATATCAATGCCGTATTGATACGTTTCCCCGAGGCGTTCGACTCGCTGGTGGCCACCTATTCGCCCCAGAGCGGTGAGAAGGCTCCCAATATCGAGATTTATTACAATTCGGCCAACAATGCTGCCAGCCGCGTATACTACGCCATCGACGCTTCGTTGACGGCATTCGAAAACAGCCAGTCGAACCTCTTCGATGTGAACCGCGCCGACAGCGAGGGGCAGCGTTTCGACCAGGCCAGCGACGACCAAGTGGTGGGCGACATACTGAGCAAGCTGCTGCCTATGCTCATCATCATGATGCTCTTCAGCGGCACTATGGCCATAGCCCCCAGTGCCATTGCCGGAGAGAAGGAACGCGGCACCTTTGCCACCCTGCTGGTCACACCCATGAAACGCTCGGAGCTGGCTATGGGAAAGATTGTTTCGCTCAGTTCGATAGCCCTGCTCAGCGGTATCAGCAGCTTTGTGGGTATCGCCCTGTCGCTGCCCAATATGATAGCTGCCACCGACGACATCAGCATCCCCTTCAACTACACCACCAACGACTATATAGCCCTGCTGCTGGTCATCCTGGCATCGGTGCTGGTGATGGCCTCGGCTGTGAGTCTGCTCTCTGCCTTGGCTAAGGATGTGAAGAATGCCGGCACGATGATTACCCCCTTTATGCTGGTGGTGATGCTGGCGGGTCTGCTGCCCATGTTCCAAGATGGCACGGCACAGAGTATGGCCGTATACCTCATCCCCTTCTACAACGCCATCGAGGTGATGGCCGACGTGTTTGCCCACTCGATGCGCTGGACTCCGGTGATTATCACCTTGGTGTCGGACATTGCCTATACGGGCATTGCAGTGTGGGGGCTGACGCGTATGTTTAACAGCGAGAAAATCATGTTCTCTAGATAATTCAGAATAATCAGAGAAAAAAAAACTATGAAAAACCTTAAGCTTTACATTGCCATTGCCTACGGCCTTATTTGGGCCGCAGGCTTGGCTTTCTATCTTTCAGGGACTATTGTGGCCTTGGTCCCGGGCTCAACCCCCTATTGGATTGCCCTCTGCATGTTTATCCCCTTGGTGGCAACGCTCATCTGCCAGAAATTGAGCAAGGAGCCTTTGTTTCGCAACGTTGGCATCAATTGGAAGGTGAACCGCTGGTGGTTTGTCGGATGGCTCATCATTCCTGTCATCGCGCTACTTACGCTGCTGTTCACCTACTGGATTAGCGGCTTAGACACCCACTCTGAAGCCTTACAGCAGCTTGGCGAGACGTTGCCCGTCGGGCCTGTGGGAGCGGTGGCCATCACCCTCCTCTCGGGCATGGTGACGGGTGCCACCATCAACGCACTCTTCGCCTTTGGCGAGGAAGTGGGCTGGCGTGGATACCTCCTCAAGCAGTTTGAGGGCAAAAACTTCCTCACCTCTGCCATAGTCATCGGCATCGTCTGGGGCTTATGGCACGCCCCGCTCATCCTCATGGGCTACAACTATCCCCAGCATCCCCAGTGGGGCGTTTTGATGATGGTGGTGATGTGCACCTTCCTGAGCTTTATCATCCAGTATTTCCGAGTCAAAAGCGGTTCCGTCGTCGTGGCAGCCATCATGCACGGCACTTTCAACGCAGTGGCAGGTATGGCGATGCTCTTTGTGGGTCTTGACCGTTTTAACGACCTGCTTGATGGTGCCTGCGGCCTTGCCGGCATCCTCGCGCTGCTGGTGGTGGCCTTGCTGATTTTCTTCTATGACCGCTATGTGACTCGCGACCGCATCTGCACCTCGCCCATTATGCTGGAAAAGAGAGACGATAAGTAAGCTGGAATAGCTATGGAGAAGGAGGTGCCTCGGATTCATTGGTTGGTGGCAGTGGTGCCCTTTGCGGTGCTGGTGGTGTTGCAGGTGCTTGTCATCAGGCAGTTCGGGGCGGATGCCATCGACGGTGCTAGTCAGACAGCCCTGCTGTTTGCCGCAGGGGTGGCAGTGGCAATAGCCATGGTGGGCTACAGGGTGCCGTGGAAGAGGATTGACGATGCCATAGGTGACAATATCAAGACCATCGGGCCGGCGGTGTTGATTCTGTTTCTGATAGGTGCCATATCGGGCAGCTGGATGTTGAGCGGGGTGGTGCCTACGATGATATATTATGGCATGAAGGTGATCACGCCGTCGCTGTTCCTCTTTATGGCGTGCCTTATCTGTGCGCTAGTGTCGCTTATCACGGGCAGCTCGTGGACTACGGTGGCGACAGTGGGCATTGCGCTGATAGGTATCGGTACGGCTCACGGCTACGAGGTGGGGTGGACGGCCGGGGCCATCATCTCGGGAGCCTATTTTGGCGACAAGATCTCGCCCCTGTCGGACACAACGGTGCTGGCATCGTCGGTGGGGGAGGTGCCACTGTTCAAGCATATACGTTATATGCTTATCACTACGGTGCCGTCGTTCACTATTGCGTTGGTGATATTCCTTGTGGTGAGTTTGAACCATACGACTATGGGAGGGGGCGAGGCAGCATCGTTTGCCGAAAGGCTGCAGCGCACGTTTGTCGTCAGTCCTTGGCTGTTGTTGGTGCCGTTGTTTACGGGGGTGCTGATTGCGCTGAGGCTTCCTGCAGCCATCATCTTGTTTCTGTCGGCCTTGGTGGCAGGAGTGGTGATGCTGTTTGCACAGCCCGACATTGTGGCGACGGTGGGCGAGGGCAGCCGTTTCCGTGGGCTGATGCTGACTTACTACAGCGGCACGACGGTAGATACGGGGCATGAGACTTTGAACAGCTTGGTGCAGACGCGAGGGATGAAGGGAATGCTGGGCACGGTGTTTCTGATATTTTGTGCCTCGGCTTTCGGTGGCGCACTGACTGGCGGAGGCATGATGCAGAGCCTCACTGAGGCACTGGCTCGTGGCATCAGCGGTCGGCGGTCGCTGGTTTCATCGACTGTGGCCACGGGTCTTTTCTCCAACATGGCTACGGGCGACCAATATCTGAGCATTGTGCTGACAGGTAATATCTTCAAGCAGCTGTATAAGGATAAGGGCTATGAAGGGCGGCTGCTGAGCCGCTCAACGGAGGACTCAGCCACGGTCACCTCGGTGTTGGTGCCGTGGAACACCTGCGGTATGACGCAGTCGATGGTGCTGAAGGTCCCTACATTGGAGTATCTGCCTTACTGCTTCTTTAATATCATCTCGCCCCTCATGTCTATCATGATTGCCATGATTGGATACAAGATATTTCGGCGTACGGATGAAGGAGAAAGAATGCTGTAGGCCGATAGGCTCATCCTTGCTTTGATCATGTACAGAAAAGTAGGTGCCAGAGGGTTGTCCCTTGGCGATGTGCTTGCCTGTTTGCCAAAAAGGAGTCAAGCACTGAGCCACTTATATTTTGCGACACTGTAGATAGGTAATAAAGGAATGAGTATGGGAGTCTTTTTGACGTAGGCTTGGTATTCGGGGTCGTTGCCGTAGGTCTCGGTCTGACGCAGCTCTAGGCGGCGTGCGCCGCTGAACATGACGTAGACAATGCCGATATAGCCGATGGCAGCGATGAGCCATTGCCACCACACAAGGCCTGCGCCGATGCCGCTGAGTAAGGCTCCGGTCCAGATGACCACCTCGCCAAGATAGTTGGGGCAACGCACTATGCGATAGAGGCCGGTGTCGACAAAACGCTTGGGATTGTGTTTCTTGGCGGCGGACTTCTGAGCATCGCTGACGGCTTCGAGCAATATGCCGCACAGCACCACGGCGGCACCTATCCATGCCCAGAGGTCACTGACCGCAGCACCGGCAGCCGTGTTGGACAAACGGAAGGCCACAGGGCTTACTTGCGCCACATACAGCACAGCGCAGAAAAGCCACACGGTGATGATGACGCTCGCGGGTTTCTTCTGCTGCAACGACGGGTCGTGGAGGATTTTGTTGTAGGCCGCCGACTTGCGTTCACGGATGAACAAGAAGGTGCCCAGCCTCATGCCGAAAAGGAACAGCAGCACTAGCAATGCCACCGTGGGGAACGTTAGGATGCCACGATACATGATGCCCAAGGCCACAGCCAACGCCGAAATGCCATAGCTATAGCCCAGACTAAAGAAATAGATGAAATACTTCCAGCCCACAGCCGACACCGCGAGCGAAACTGCCAAAAGAATAAGTAGGTCTGTCATAAATAATATCTGTTTTGCTAACACTTAGTAACAAACTTTCGGCGATTTTATTGTACTCTGTCGCAATTTTTACTTCTACCCTTATACCGTGATTCCCTAACGCCTTTTGCGAAAGTGAGCTGCTAAAGGTGATCCTTGGAAGACAAGGAAAAGCCGCCTGGCGGGGTGTCGTTCCCACTGGGCGGCGATTGAAAAGGTTCAAGACTTGCAATCGTAAAGGAATCCTGTGGTAGACACTTATCTTAAAGTACATCGGAACATACAGGCACCTTTACATGTCATTGT
Source organism: Bacteroidales bacterium (assembly GCA_017428115.1). Taxonomy (GTDB): domain Bacteria; phylum Bacteroidota; class Bacteroidia; order Bacteroidales; family P3; genus Colimorpha. Next base: position 9,644 of record JAFRRK010000022.1, read on the forward strand.
TAGCTCCGAAGCGTAGCCTGAAGGGTTCCACTCATTTGCTGGTAACAAGATACGCTTGCAGCGCATCGACATATCGCGCGAATGCTTCCTGTCCAGTCTGTGTTATCTTGCAGGTGGTGCAGGGCAGTTTGCCTTTGAAGCCTTTTTCTGCAGTGATGTACTGGGCAGTGGTCAGTTTGTCTATCTGCACACTAAGGTTGCCCGATGTGGCACCGGTCTGTTCCTTCAGGAAGGTGAAGTCGGCAGACTCCACCCCTGCAAGAATCGACATGATGGCCAGCCGCAGTTCAGAGTGCAGCAGGGGGTCGAGCTTGGGTAACATACTATTTGTATTGACGTTTGACAATAATACCCGTTATCACCATCAGCAGACCGCCCAAGGTGAAGAGCAGTAGCTGTGCCTCGCTCTTCGTTACAGCGGCCACCAAGGTGCCGCCTACCCCTAGCACAAAGCCCGCCACGATGGTAGGCCAGTTCTTCAATAGTATGCCTGATATGCTTTCGGTAAAGCCCAGCACTAGAACGATGAGCAAGGTCAGCGAGGCCGGCATGGGCACAGCCACTACTGACAGCAGGCATACCGAGAAGACAAACACGCCGTAGGCAAGCCATATCCAGCCAAGCTGACGGCTTATCAGGTTCTGGGGGATGGGCGTACTTTTTTTGCCGAGAAGCATCGCGAGAGGGTAGCCGACAATGGGCATTGCAAACCACAGGCAGTTCCATACAGGCTTGCCCGAGATATGCCACAATTCATAAATTACCAACGAGAATGCCACCAGTAGCAGCCCCCAGAGGATGAAATACCTGGCACTGTCCTTAAGAATGCTCCGCCGACTGGCGTTTAGCGTCTCACTTATCAGATTTAGGCTCTCTTGAGCCGTCATTTCATTGTTTTGTTCCATTTTCTTTAAGTGTTTAAAGTTTGTTTTATTGTTGAATTACACTTTGTTGTGATGCTTTTAAAGCTGCGCAGCCCTTATTGAATCACATTGCAAAGATAAACAAGTTTATAAAATAAACAATACTATATATCAATATTTAACATTTTTTTTAATGCTTAAGACTAACTTATAAGCAAATAGGCTGGTATAGACAATAAAGCCAATATAAAACTCAATTCTATGAGAGAAAGTAACCCTCACATCCCGTATGGTTGAAAAAAAAATGTTATCTTTGCAATGCGACAGGGGAACCATTATGACTGAAATTGCCGTATGAAAAGGTTATATATCAGATGTATATATTTCTTTTGTCGCTACGAACTATAATGAACACATTCCAAGAATTGAATACTGATGCTGACCATACGACATATACGACGCTGGTATGAGCCGAGACTGCCACACGCTGTATTTTTGGACGGCCTCTATGCCGGCATGTTGAAGGATGACCGGCTAGAGGTGGATGCCCCTGCCGGCAGCTACCAGATGCGGGTACAGTTTGGCGGCAGAGTGCCTATAGGCAAGAGTGGCAAAAGTATTGATATTTCACTATCCTCGACCCAACAAATCCAAGTGCCACGAAAGGGATATGTAGAATGCACGTTTCACGACCGCGAACGACTGTGGAATCTATTCTTTGACATTGATCTTGTGGTGTGGGTGGTGTCGTGGTTTGTGACGATGCCTCCTGTATTTAAGGTGATTTCTGATGTCTTCTTCGCTGTGTGGCTGCTGCGCTTGATACTGATACGAAAGAAGTATTATAAGATTACATCAACAATATGTGAACGAAATAGTTAAAACATCATACAAATAGAGCCAGAACAAATAGTGGGTAACTACGATTAATTGTTTCTAATGAAATATCATATCATTGATAAATAGAACTCCTAGAAGATAATAATATGGAAAAAAGACGCGTAATAGGCATCGGTGAGACGGTATTGGACATCCTGTTTCGGGACGACCAGCCGCAGCAGGCCGTGCCGGGAGGCTCGACGTTCAACAGCCTTGTGTCGCTTGGGCGGGCCGGTGTGCACTGCGCCATGGTGACAGAGGTGGGGGGCGACCATGTGGGCGACATTGTATGCGGCTATATGGAGCAGAATGGAGTATCGACAGAATATGTTTGCCGCCACAAGGATGTCAAGTCGCATATTTCGCTGGCATTCCTTGACGAGAACAACGATGCCCAGTATGTATTCTACAAAGACCATGCCTCAGTATCGTTAGATGGAAATCTGCCACAGATAAACAAGGACGACGTGGTGCTGTTCGGGTCGTTCTTTGCAATCAATCCTGCTATACGCCCTGTTGTGGAAGGGCTGCTGCTTGAGGCACGCAAGGCTGGAGCATGGCTTTACTATGATGTCAATTTCCGCAAGAACCATATTGCCGACCTGCCTGATGTGATGGACAACATCGAGGTGAATATGCGTCTGGCTGATGTGGTAAGAGGTTCGGTAGAGGATTTTGGCTATCTGTTTGGCAGGCATGACGGCGAGGCTATCTACGAAAAGGTTAGTTCCTTTTGCGATAAGCTAATCTTGACGGATGGTGCACGCCCTATACGTATCTACATGCCCGATGGTTGCCAGACTTTTGCAGTGCAGCCGATTGAGACTGTCAGCACTGTTGGAGCGGGCGACAATTTCAACGCAGGATACATTTATGCTATGATGCAGGGTTGTCAGCGCGAGGAAGAGCGTATAGAAGTGGCTCAGCTGTGGAGTCGGGATGTCTGCCGACAGATTGGAAACCACATCAGCGACGAGTTGGTGGAGTATTACAAAACACATATAAAATGAAAAAGATAGTGAAAACATTGATTGCATCTGTCCTACTGCTGCCACTGCTGGGCGGCTGCAACAATGGCAATCAGATTCAAGACAACAACATGAAGAATGCAGAGCTTACACCCTTCGATGTGCAGAAGGATTTTGCCGACAACGGTTTTACCTTCTTCACCAAGAACCTCATCCTTTGCTGTGGCGACTCCACGGAGAGCAACGCCATGACCATCGGCTGGGGCGGCATAGGCAACTACCTCGGCCACGACCGACCCGCTGTGACGGTGTATGTGGCACCTGCTCGCTACACCTACGAGTTTATGGAACGCTACCAACGCTTCACGGTGATGGAGTTTGAGGACGACACCGTATGGAAATACATGGGCACGTACAGCGGTCGCGACGGCGACAAGGCTGCCGCCCTGGGTCTGCACGTCGCCTACACCGAGCATGGCACACCTTATTATAAGGAGGCCAAGACGGTTATTGAGTGCGAAATCATGACGGCCTGGCACCAGACTGCAGAGGATTTCCGCAACGCGACCCCCAAGGAATGGTACAGCGGTTTTGAGGCCGGTATCCACACGGTGTATATTGGAGAAGTGATAGGTGCTTGGAAAAAATAGGTCTATGGCAATATCGATACCTTACAAGGAACTGCTGGGCGGCATTCGGATGCCTATGGTGGGACTGGGTGTGTACAATATCAGCGTACGGGACACCGAGCGTGTGGTGGAGGATGCCTTGGCCGAGGGCTACCGCAGTATCGACACAGCAGCGATGTACGACAATGAGCGTGGTGTGGGTGCAGCCGTTCGGCAGTCGGGCGTGGCACGAGAGGAGCTTTTTGTCACCACCAAGATTTGCGAGCCATGTTTTACCAAGAGGGAGACCCTACGCACGGTGGAACACTCGATGAAGGATCTGGGGCTTGACTATGTAGACCTGATGCTCCTGCACTGGCCCGTGGGGAGGCCGCAGGTGATGTGGCAGACCTTGGAGGAGCTATACCACGAGGGGCTGTTCCGTGCTATTGGCGTGAGCAACTTCTACCCCAACACTTTTCCTCTAATAGTTGACAATGCCGAGGTGATGCCCGCAGTGAACCAATGCGAGGTGAATGTGCTTTACCAGCAGCGTGCCATGATGGAATATCTTAAACCCTATCATGTGGCCTTTGAGGCATGGAGTCCCCTTGCCGAAGGACGGCATGGCATTGCCACGAATCCTCTACTGACCCGTATTGGAGAATGTCATGGCAAGACGGCAGCTCAGGTGGCATTGCGCTTTCTTGTGCAGAACGGCATTATCGTCATACCCAAGACCACCCACCGCGACCGCATGAGGGAGAATATCAACCTGTTCGACTTTGAATTGACGGATGCTGAAATGAAAGAGATTCGGCAGATGGACACCGGCCACAGGGCAACCAGTTGGCCGTCGGACGCACTAGCTTACGACCCCAGTGACTATATGGGCGAGTGAATGATAGTGATTGCTTGATTGTTTGAGTATATTGACTGCGTCAGCACTCAATCATTTACACATTCAAGCATTCTTTTTGATTGCTTAGTAGTTCTGCTTGTTGATTTCGAAATAGGCCTGGGAATGGTTGCAGACGGGGCAGACCTCCGGAGCCTTGGTGCCGACCACGATGTGGCCACAGTTGCGGCATTCCCACACCTTCACCTCGCTCTTGGCGAAGACTTCTTGGGCTTCGACATTGTGCAGCAGGGCGCGGTAGCGTTCCTCGTGGTGCTTCTCGATGGCAGCCACGCCACGGAACTTGGCGGCCAGCTCGGGGAAACCCTCGGTCTCGGCGGTGCGGGCAAAGCCTTCGTACATGTCTGTCCACTCGTGGTTTTCGCCTGCTGCGGCAGCGGCCAGATTCTCGGCGGTGGAGCCGATGCCGTTCAGCTCCTTGAACCACAGCTTGGCGTGCTCCTTCTCGTTCTCGGCGGTCTGCTGGAAGAGGGCGGCAATCTGCTCAAAGCCCTCCTTCTTGGCCTTCGAGGCGAAGTAGGTGTACTTGTTGCGGGCCTCGCTCTCGCCAGCAAAGGCGGCATGCAGGTTCTTCTCGGTTTGTGTGCCGGCGTAGGGGTTGGCTGGTTTCGGCTCCTCAACGGGCACGAATTTTTCTTTGCCCTGCTTGCATCGCGGACATTTCCACTCAGCAGGTAGCTGTTCAAATGGCGTTCCCGGAGCTATACCCTGCGTAGGGTCGCCCTGTGTCGGGTCGTACTCATACTTGCAAATGGTGCATTTGTATTTCATGATAGTGTTTTTTAGGGTGATAATAACTGTTATCTTTGTTTTAATTCATTCTCCAAAAGTGAATAAACATAGCCAGGGCTTTGGGAATATAGACCGGACGTAGGGCGAAGCAAAGCGGCATAAAGATTAGAACCATAGACACCTTCTACGGCATGTGGTAAAGTGTGATGCTCCCGGTCTATCAACAATTGTATCAGATCGGAAGTAATACCCTCAACCATATATTTGAATTCCTGTTCACTTGCCTTCATACGGTTTACAGTTTTTCAATGGAATCTATAGCGTAACTCCCATTCTGCGGCAATAGGCGGAGAGGTCGCGCACATTGGAAGCGAACGACTGCGTATGCAGATAGCCATATTGTCGGTCGAAGAGTTCCAAAGCCTTATACTGACTCAGGTACTTTGCAGCCTTAATCGTCGTAAGCCCGTAATGTTCAGCGAACTCCGCAATGAGTGCAACTATATATTGTGCCTTGTCCGATGCCATAATCATTACTTTTTCTCATTAACGTTGGAAGGCTGAAAATATTGTGTTGTAGTTAACACTTGTATTTAGGTAAGGACATGAGGGTTATAAGGCAAGTAAAGGATGCGGCATACATATGACCACATAGTAGTGCTACCAATGCTTGAGGCTTGGATGCATGGCGTAGTATTGCGCCTCACCCAAGGCATCTGCTTCATCTACCTTGCTGTGGTATTGCGGAGGAACGAGTTCGCAGAAAGTCTCGCCCGTCATGTCGTGAAAACCGTATCCACACGGCCAACTCCAAGCCATTATCTGAACTATGCGCGGCATCATGGATTCCAGTAGTCTGTTCTTTATTAGGAATTTCAGTGTTGAGCAGAAATTGCTGATACCGGAATCATAGTATTGTTCCCACAGGTCG
>JAFRRK010000023.1 GCA_017428115.1 Bacteroidales bacterium
TCCTGAGCCAGGATCAAACTCTTCATTGTAAGAATTGCTCTTAACCTTCTTGACTCTTCCGTGTCTCAAGCCCGCCAGCTGACCCGGCGGACCCTCCGACACACGCTATCTCTCTGGTCCCACTGTTTTCAATGTTCTCGCGCTTCCCCCTCTCTCACGCGCCCCGCCTTCGGGGCCGCTCCCTCTCTCGAAAGCGGGTGCAAAAATACTGCCTTTTTCCGAACTGGCAAAATTTTTTTTCATCTTTTTTGCATTTTTCTATTCAACGAGCTGTCGCTCAGACTTAAAAAAATCAAACTTTTTTCATTACGACCCCAAATCACACCGAAAAACGACTCAAAATACACTCATTTTTTAAAAAATTGGGGTTGCAATGACATAAAATAAAACGATAATCGTACAATAGCCTATATTACAACGCTTTAAACAACACCAACCATCTGACATCCATTAAACAAAACAGACTCATACATCTGATTATCTATAATTTATTAACAAATTGGCATACCCTTACAAAATGATTAATATGCAAAGATGTGACAAGTCATTATCTTCAACAATCCACATGACTACTCAGTTATTAATTCCATGTAGACTTCATTGAGTAATAGGAGCTAAGTTGTTTGTTTAATACTTGTTCCGCGATACTAAGTCGGAGAAGAAACAGGGATGGAACTGAGAGAATAGGGGGCTAAATTGCTCTATCTTAATAATTAAACTTTAGCTAAAAGCTTGTGTCCGCTCATTTTTTGTCACCATAGTCGGGGCATAGTCGTGTTTGTTAGTGGTGGGGATTACGTGCATTGTTCCTACCTTGTTTCTGCCATCGTCTTCGGAAACGAAGGCACGACGAAGGCATGACGAAGGCACGACGGGCGGTGGTTTGGTGAAATGTGTTATTGTCAATACAGTATAATTATACCGAAAGAGGGGAAAATCAGGGTGCCACTATGTGGGACGCGATTGCAATAACAATTACAATAGGAATATGGAATCACCAAGTGCTTGTTGGAAGAGTCTTCTGTTATTGTTTTCCTCTCAGGCATTAGTTGGAAGAAGTGGTTTTTTGGCATGTCAAGGATGGTCGGGTAAAAGAGCACACTCGAACTTATCTGATATTCCTGCTGAGAGAGTTGAGTGGAGAAAAGAGAAAGAGCTGTCGAAGGAATCTCAACAGCTCTCTATAGGGGATAAAAGTATGGCTACAGGACAACGACCTTCTTTGGGGTGCAGCCTTCGGGACAAACCAGGTATACGCCGGCCGAAGGCACCGCCACTGCCCGCTCGGCCAAAGCAGGGGCCATGACTGATATTTGTCGGCCATAGAGGTCAAATATCGAAACAGCACGATCTGGGACACCTATAATATATATATTGTGCCCTTTCGATGTTACAACGAAAGTTGGTTCGGACAAATCTTCCTCATCAATACCCAACTCACTATCGAAGAGGGCTTGGAGGGTGATATTACGAGTAACTACAATGGTGCGGGGATTTTCAATGCTGCCATCGCTCCATGAGGTGAAATGAGCCGAGGGGAATGCGACGGCAGTGAGAATGGCTTCTTCACCATAGAAATAGGAACCTCCGCCATAGGCTGCACCTAGAGAGTTGTTGTTGGACGAGACGGTAATTGTGAATGATTCTGGAGCGAAAACGGCCTGATAGGTGGCGTCGGCAATGACATGTACAGTTCTTGGGTTAGCCGTGTTTCCGTCACTCCAATGAACAAAACGGCAGTGTTCTTTAGGCAAAGCCGTGAGGTGGGCTTCCTGACCATAATGATATTGGCCGGACCCGGTGACAGTACCCTGCTGGATATTATTGCTGACAGCGGTGATGGTGTATGTGGGTTCTTGTTGGAAGTATGCTATGAGCACAGTATCACTAGTTAGTGTGACTATGCGGGGATTAGAGGTGACGCCGTCACTCCACTGCACGAAGTGATAGTTGGCATAAGCTGTGGCCAGAATGGGTACTTGAGCCATGTAATTATAAGTTCCCGAACCACTGACTATGCCCATGCTGGAATTATCAGCATGGCAGTCGAGCTGGCAGGTGTTAACCACAAACAGAGCCTGAATTACGGTATCGTGGGTGAGAAGAAGAGTGCGGGGATTGTCGCTGTTACCATCGCTCCAACCGACAAAACGGCTAGAGCCGAAAGGAGTGGCTGTAAGGGTAAGGGGAGTCAGATAGTTGTATGTGCCACCACCTGACACAACGCCAAGTGTGGTGTCGTTACTTGTCACTATTGCAGTGTAGGTGTTGGGAAGGAACTGGGCGGTAAAGGAGGTGTCGGTTGATACTACCACACGCCGAGGATTCTGAGTGACACCATCGTTCCATTGTGTGAAGCGATAGCCATAGTTGGCTGTAGCCGAGATAAACACCACATTGCCATAGGCCACAACGCCACTCCCCGAGGTATGTCCCATGGTGGGATTTGCCGAAACTACGGAAAGGGTATGCGAATCAACTTGGAAATCGGCAACGAGTGTTGTATCGCTGAGCACTGTGATTGTGCGAGGATTATTCGTAAGACTATCACTCCACTGCACAAAATGGTGGTGAGGCATTGGCGAAGCGGTCAACACTGCCGAAGAGAGGTATTTATATAATCCTCCACCAGAGACGCTGCCACTTGCCGGATTATTGCTAGAAGCAGTAACATAGTATTGGTTGGTGTCAAAGATGGCAGTATAGGAGGCATTCTGGGTCACAGTTACGACACGAGGGTTATCGGTATTGGTATCGTTCCATTGCACAAAATGATATCCATAATTGGGTGTGGCCAAAAGTGTGGCCTGGGTATTATATGAATAAGTGCCTGATCCAGAAGTGGTGCCAAGCGAGGAATTGTTGGAATTGACTGTGATACTGAATGTACTTACGGCAAATTGTGCAATATAGGATGCATTTTGTGTAGCAACAATTATCCTCGGGTTGTCGGTATTTCCATCGTTCCACTGGACAAAGTAGCAGCCGACAGCAGGGGTGGCGGTAAGGGTGACGGTAGCATTGTGACTATAGGAGCCGGCTCCAGCCACACTTCCCAATAACGGGTTGGCACTGCTGACCATTATGGAATAAACGTTAGTCACGAATTGTGCCGTATATGAAGCATTCCCGGTAACGACAACAGTACGTGGATTGGTAGTATCGCCATCGTTCCATTGAACGAAATGGCTTCCCTCGTTGGGTATGGCTGAAAGGGTGGCTGTGGTGCTATAATTATATGAGCCGCCACCTGTAACAGTGCCCAAGGCTGTATCGTTTGCCATGGCTGTGACCACGTATGACAAGGGTTGGAACTGCGCAACCAGCATCGTGTCGGATGAGACCACCAACCACCGCGGGTTAGCGGTATTGCCGTCACTCCATTGAGCAAAACTATAACCGTAGGATGCCGAAGCACTAAGCATGGCAGTGTCAAGGTATCTATACGAGCCACCACCTGTTACTGTACCCATCGCAGGACTGCTGCTGGCGAGTGTTATTGCATAAGAGTTAGGAGCAAAAGTGGCCACAAAAGAGGTGTCTTGAGAGATGGCGATGGTGCGTGGATTGATGGTTAAACCGTCGTTCCAAGTAGTGAAGTGGTAGCCGTAGTAGGGGATGGCCGCAATGGTGACAAGATCTTGATAGGTGTAGGTGCCAGCTCCGGTGACTGTACCCATTGATGAATCGTTGCTAGAAAGTGACAGGAGCGACGTGTTTGAGTAGAAGATTGCTACGAAGAGTGAATCCTGAGTGACAACTACAGGTCTAGGATTTTGGGTATTGCCATCGCTCCAACGTTGAAAATGGTAGGCATCAGCAGGCACAGCAGTAAGATATGCCGTATCGTTGTAGCCATAAGTTCCCGCACCAGATACAGTGCCCCATGACACGTTGTTGGAAGAAACAGCGATATAGGAGTTGTCCGAAACAAAAATAGCGGTAAAGGCAGTGTCGGAAGATAGAAGCACTTGACGGGGGTTGACTGTGGATCCGTCTAACCAACGCAGAAAGTGAAATCCGCTATCTGCCACAGCCTGTATGATGGCTTGATAGTTGCTGCAGGTGGGTTGCTGAAGAACGATGGCAGAACCCATGACAGTGTCGTTAGCAGTAAGGGAGATATAAAAGGGGGCAGACTGTCCAATATTACTAAAGTCGTCCCAATAATCAGCCACAACATAATTGAGCATAGCACCACAAGGAACCATGAGCGGAGTATTGCTAGTAGCTGAGGCAAAAGTGTTGGCATAAATAGCAGGCGGATTAGCACCTCTCATCTCAATTAATGTGATAGGAGAGATGTTGGCATAGGCGTAATCGCCAATAGCCGTAACTGCGGCAGGAAAGACTAAATGACCTCCCATAGCCGAACAGCCATAGAACGCACTATCACCAATTGTTGAAAGCGTACCTGGCAAAGTGGGGTTGTTAAGGCGGATACAGCCCTTGAAAGCATTCTGACCAATGGAAGTCAGCGCGCCACCTAGTGACACCTCGGAAAGACGTACACAATTGCGAAAGGCCGCATTTCCGATAGTTGGGGCGGCAGTTCCTAATGAGACGAGAAATAGTCGATCACACCCATCAAATGCGCCGTTAGGAATAGCTAGAGCATTGCTAGCGATGTTCACTGAAAGTATGCTGTCGCAATCAGCGAAAGCACCAGTGCCCATAGTTAACATACCACTAGGGATAGTGAGCGTGCCAGTTATTTTTGAACAAGCAGCAAAGGCACTTGCCCCGATTGACTGGAGGGAGGCAGGCAATTGCAAAACGCCATCAAGATTTGTACATCCCTGAAATGCGGACGCACCGATTGAAGTAAGAGTGGAGGGCAATGTCAGAGGGCCTTGGAGAGCCAGACAACCATAAAACGCTGAATCGCCAATAGTGGCCAATGGGGAAGCTACAGAAAGAGTTTCGAGAGCCACCTTTCCAGCAAATGCGTTGCTGGGGATATGCAGCACATTACTGCCCACAACAAGATGAGAAAGTGCCGCAAATGATGAGAAAGCTGCTCTAGGGAACGTAGCATCGGAGAAGCGGTTGGTGTTATAATGGAGATAATGGACATTGGTAGTGCCACTAAAAGCATTGGCATCGATTGAGTTAACATTAACCCCAAGGGAGACTGTATTCAACAGCGGAGCATCGGCGAATGCATATTGAGGCAACGTACGCACACTGTCGCCTACTATCAAATGCGTCAGAGCAGCCACGGGGAGGGAGGAATGGTATCCACCCGCAGAATAGTAGCTACAACTGGCATTACGCGCATTATAATGGATATAGCCAACACTATTGCAGCCAGAAAAAGTATTCTGCCAAATGTATGAAACCGAAGCACCTATATATATGCTGTCAAGACTGGTACAATTGCAGAAAGCCCAGTTGCCAAGCATAGTCACAGCATCGGGAATGTATAACGAAGTAAGACTGGCACAGCCCTCAAAGGCCACATTGCCAATAGTAGTAACAGAGGAGCCCAACACAACAGAACTGAGGGAACTACAGCCTTGGAAGGTGCCCACGCCCACCATAGTTACCATATTGGGCAATACCACCGAGAGAAGATGGCTACAACCCATAAAGGCATTGTCGCCTATCATTGTCACTGAAACTGGTATATCCACCGATGTCAAGCCAACGCACTGAGAACAGGCACTATTGCCTATTGATGTAACCGAATTAGGGATACTCAGACTAGTCATACCTGTACAACCGCTAAATGCATTGTTGCCAATCGACACCACCATATAGGTGCTGCCACTATGTGTAACGGTAGACGGTACCTGCACACTGCCAGTGGGAGCGGTATAGCCACTATAATAACTTGAACCCACATTGTTGGGGTAGACAACAGACACCGTGGAATCAGACAAAACACTATAATACAGAGTTTGCCCTGAGACACACACCGACGAAAAATCGAATGCCTGGGCTTTGAAAAGCGATGCCCCTAAAAACAATACAAAAAACAATAAACTACTTATCGTCCTTTTCATATCCATTGATGAATTCCTCCATTAATAATACTTCTACAAAAAACTACCAAGCCACAAACAACTGCTGTTCACCATAAACAGTGCCAACGCCATTGGTGGCATAAGCACGATAATAATAAGTGGAGCCCGGAGTCAAATTTGTCAGTTGGCTAACAAACGAACCTGTACCGGCACCGTCGGTTGTATGGAGACCCGCTATGGTAGGGAGGGCAGAAGTTCCATAGCAAACACCTCTTCTAATCACTGGGTACCCACCATCGGCAGTTACCACACCTCCCGCAACAGCACTAGTAGATGTCACATCGGTAGCTGGTGTCGTTGTTACAGTGGGCAAACCCGACTGAGTGGTAAAAACAATCTCTGACCCATAGGAGACACCTGACGAATTTTCTGCCCACGCCCTCACATGATACGTAGTATTTGGCTCTAAACTACTCATCTGACCCACAAAGGAGCCTATGCCGGAACCATTGTTCGTATGCGCATTGTAGATGGACGGCTGAGCAGAAGTACTCCAACAAATGCCACGCGAAAGAACGGCGAATCCACCATCAGAGTGGACAGTTCCTCCACAGGTGGCTGAGGTAGTGGTCACATTAGATACAGAGCCCGTTGCCACCTCGGCAAGACCATCTAGTGTAGTGACCACCAGTTGGTCGCTATATCCAATTCCCATAGCATTCACTGCATAGGCACGTACATAATACGTGGTATGAGGTTCCAAGTCCAACACACAGTCAAAATCGTCACCACCAAGAGAAGCTGACACTCTATAGTTGTCAACAGTAGGATATTGCATTGTACTATACACAAAACCTTGCTCCACAATAGTCGAATTACCCTCATTATCAATTGTACCATAACAATGGGCAGAGATAGCAGTGATATCGACAATGCCCGTAGCAGACACCATAGGCAAACTAGGGCCAACCAGATAAACCTCACCCATGTCAAACTCCTTGGTTCCCAACGGCACATCGGCAAGGTTGTAAACAAGGCTCTCGTATAATGAATCAGATTCAAACCTAATGCCATAACCCTTAGATAATTGGTCGAGAGTGACGGCAATTTCAAACATACCGTTAGCGGCCGAATAAACCACGTTGCCAACATGTGAACCATCTGTAGCCATCACCCGCAAACCTTCCAAAGGCTGATGAGTGCGACTATCCATCACCACACCATAACAACGAGTTGATTCATAAATACCCTCTTCCTCGAGAGGCTTGATACAAGAAGGGAACAAAACACTCAAGAAGCAGAGTGCCACAACAATATACTTACGATACATAACTAGAATCTAAAAGTTAATCCTACTGTGGGGACAACGGCATTGGGTGCGCTAATTAGTGAAGGAGACCAGGCAAAAGCCAACTCGGGCTTTGGTTCCAACGTATAGGCACGAATGAAATTAAAAACATAGAGGGCTCCTGCCACTCCCCAGATGACATAAGAGGTGGACTTAAGTGAATTATACCTACTATGAGCAGACATAAAGGACTCTGTACCCATACCTGCCCTATTCATAATATCCAATTGCTTTTGCGCAGCCACATAACAGCCGATGCCGCCCCCAACCAAAGCCACCTCACCCAGCATAGTAGCCACGCCCTCCTTCATGTAGCCTTTGCCCATCTGACCTAAACCCGGAATAATAGACTTGGCAAGCGATGCTCCATCAGTAACATTACGAGCCCGTTCACCTTTATCCCACACCGGAACCACATCACGCATTGAAGCCACCTGGCAAAGCACACACACCCAATAAGAACCATTTTTTAATATCACCTCATATTGGTCTACCTTATTAATAGGTATGCCGTACTGCTGCGAAACAATCACATAATTGGTTCCGCGCTGAAGTGTCTCAAAGACCTCCTTTTCATTAAATGTCTTTCCCAACCGGTTGGCTGTATTTTGGAACACGCGCACCAAAGCCATATTTAAAGCCTCGGCGGCCGTCTTCCCTTCGCCCGACTCACGGACATATATATAAGTATTGTTTGCCGGCAAAGGCATCTCCTTCATCCATGATGGTTCGCGCTTGGCATGACAATCCAGAATGCCCACCATCAAAAACATCAAAATTAGAATAATTCTATATTTCACTTGTCAATTTATTTTGTTTCTTAATTATAATAAGACTGCATCTCGCCCTCTTCCCTATCCACCAATTGAGCCATCGCTAAATCCTCGATTATACTCTGCCTAAAAGTCAATTGAAGCTCACTTCTTTCCCCAATCACGCTTGGCTCTTTAGCATATAATCTGTGGAGTAGCAGAAACAACGGCTGTCTTCCTTGAGATAATCAATCCTTTACCAGAACATCGTTTGACTGAAGATGATAATGGCGGTCACAGGAACACTGCAGACTGTCATCCAAACGTTTCCCACACTCACACACCCAGCCTATCCTACGGGCAGGAACCCCAGCCATAAGGGCATAGTCGGGAACATTATGCGTCACAACGGCTCCTGCCGCAATCAAAGCCGAACGGCCAACAGTGTGTCCGCACACCACCGTACTATTTGCCCCTAGCGAGGCACCTTCTTTTATCAATGTCTTGGCATAAACTCCATGACAGGGGAAGTGGGCACGGGGGGTCGTCACATTGGTAAACACACAACTAGGACCACAGAAGACATTGTCCTCTATCTCCACACCCTCGTATACCGAGACATTGTTCTGTATGCGGACACCATTACCAATATGCACATTATTACCCACATTGACATTTTGGCCAAAGGAGCAACGCTCTCCAATGCGGGCTCCCTTCTGCACATGGCAGAAATGCCATATCTTGGTGTCTTCACCTATGACGACATCCTCGTCGACATAACTACTTTCATGTATAAACGGTTTCATTTCTCTGATTTTTTGATATTTTGTATACAGCGCTCAAGACTCTCCGTCCAATATGGGATGCGGATGCCAAAAGTTTGCTTGAATTTAGTTTTATCAAGTACTGAATAACTAGGACGAACTACCGGAGTAGGATATTCGCTGCTATGGCATGGTTGGATATCACATTCCATTTGCCCCGACATGCGTGCTATCACTTTGGCAAAGTCATACCAACTACACACTCCTTCATTACTATAATGGTATAGCCCTTCGTTGCCTTCAGCCAAGCCGTTTTCTAGTATTGTTGCAATAGCCTGAGCCAAGTCGCCGGCATAAGTAGGAGTACCCACCTGGTCAAACACCACATTCAAACTACGCCTTGTAGCAGTAAGGCCAAGCATTGTCTTGCAAAAATTATTGCCATACTCGCTATACAGCCAGCCAGTACGCAACAATATGCATCGGCATCCCGAAGCTGCGATGGCACGCTCGCCACGCAATTTGGTACGACCATAGGCACCCGTTGGGTTCTCCTTCTCCAGCTCCGTACAGGGAGTATTGTTGAGATTGCCACCAAACACATAATCTGTCGAAACATGTACCAGCAGACTTGCAGATGCTGCCATCGCCTGTGCCAAATAGCCTACGGCAAGATTATTCACCTTGTCGGCCACCGCCTCCTCACCTTCCGCACGGTTCACATCAGTATATGCTGCACAATTAACTATCACATCAACCCGGTGCTGGGCTACAAAGCCTTTTATGGCATCGGGGTCAGTTATGTCGAGGTCGTCTACGTCTGTAAAAAGATACCTATGACGGGATCGTGCGCTACACAATCGCATGTGATTTCCTAACTGGCCATTGGCACCCGTAACGAGGATAGTCATTTCAAGTTATTCTTTTTAATCGTTAAAAGGTGATTCAATATCACGCAGGCAAGGGTGGTGACGGTCTTTTTCAGAAAGAAGTATCTTATCTGCAGGCAGATGCCAATCAATATGAAGATCCGGATCATCCCATGCGATGGCTCCTTCACTTTGTGGCGCATAGAAATCATCGCATTTATACTGAAAAATCACCTCTTCACTCAGGACGGAAAAACCATGAGCCATGCCTTTGGGCATGAACAACTGGAGATGGTTGTCGGCCGACAGTTCCACAGCCACGTATTGCCCATAAGTGGGCGAGCCCCGGCGGATATCTACGGCCACATCAAGCACATTGCCTTTCACCACACGCACCAACTTACTTTGGGCGTAGGGCGGTTGCTGATAGTGTAAGCCGCGCACCACGCCATAATGCGACATCGACTCGTTATCTTGTACGAAGGTAACCTGAATACCCGTCTGTTCGGCGAAGACGCGGGCGTTGAAACTTTCAAAGAAATAGCCACGTGCATCGCCAAACACACGAGGCTTGATGATAAGCACGTCTTTGATAGCGGTTTTGATTACTTCCATGTCCACCCTCCTAGCATCTTTATGGCTAACGCTCTTTAATTAGATTAAGAAGATATTGCCCATAAGGATTCTTAGCCATAGGCTGTGCGATACGATGTAAGTCTTCTGCCGTTATCCACCCCTTCTCAAAAGCTATACTTTCCAAGCATGCCACTTTAAGACCTTGACGTTTCTCAATAACTTCGATAAAAGTAGATGCCTCTGCCAATGAGTCGTGAGTACCAGTATCCAGCCATGCAAAACCCCGTCCGAAGAGCTGCACCTTCAACTCGCCATCCTGCAAGAAACGCTGGTTGACCGATGTAATTTCCAATTCTCCTCGTGCAGACGGCTTAATACCTTTGGCCACTTGCACCACCTTGTTAGGATAAAAGTACAAACCCACCACTGCATAATTCGACTTGGGGTTTTGGGGCTTCTCCTCTATCGAGAGAACATTACCTGCCTTGTCAAACTCTGCCACACCATAGCGCTCAGGGTCTGCCACCCAATAGCCGAAAACCGTAGCCTTCTGCTCTTGCTCAGCTGCTGCCACAGCATCACGCAACATCTTCCCAAGCCCATTGCCCTGGAAAATATTGTCGCCCAATACTAGGCAACACGAATCGTCGCCAATAAACTCTTCACCAATAATAAAGGCCTGTGCCAAACCATCTGGCGATGGTTGTTCAGCATAAGTAAAACGCACACCAAAGTCCGAGCCATCGCCTAACAGACGTTTAAAACTTGGCAAGTCGTAAGGGGTAGATATTATTAAAATATCGCGAATACCCGCCAACATTAACGTCGAAATCGGGTAATACACCATCGGCTTGTCATATATTGGCAAAAGCTGTTTGCTGACACCCTTTGTTATAGGGTACAGGCGGGTACCAGACCCGCCTGCAAGAACTATACCCTTCATAATATAATCATATTATTATTTGGACTTCTTCTTTTTCCCTTCAGAATCACTGTCGTCACCTGAGCCATAGCCATAACCGTAGCCATAACCATAGCCGTAGCCATAGCCGTAACCGTAACCGCCATAACGACGCTTAATAATTGGCACATCGGTCATAATGATAGCCATGTTCTTAAACTTGCCCTTATCCGACAACTCCTGAATAAATGGGAACGAACTCTTATTCAAGTAGCCGACACGCATAATATATGTCGTCAAATCGGCATTGTGGTTGATGATAGCAGAGTCAGCAACAATCTGTGCAGGAGTGGAGTCAAGAATCACATAGTCATAATGTTCACGCAAGTACTTCACCAAATCATCCATCTTATTGGTTAGCAACAACTGGGTAGCGTTTGGAGGAGTCTTCTCACACACCACATAGTCAAGGAATGGCGAGGTCTCACTGTGCATAATAATATTAGAGAAGTCATCTTCCTTGCCCAACATATAATTGATAAGGCCTACACGATTGTGGCGGTCGATAGTCTTCGACAAACTGCGCTTACGCAAGTCGCAGTCCACCAAGATAGTCTTCTTTCCAAGATAGGCAAGCGACAGCGCAAGATTGAGGGCCACAAACGACTTACCCTCACCAGGCACCGTCGACACCGTCTGAATAACCTTCTCTCCCTCCTTTAGGAAGAACGGTATATTAGAATGCAATATTCTAAATGCCTCTGTAACCACATCCGTGCCATTTGCCGTAACAATAATCTCATCATTAGCACGACCCTCCGGCTTCTGCGGCACCTCGCCCAAGATAGGAATCGAGATAGCCCTCTCGATATCCGACTTAGAGCGCAACTTAACATTGAAAAAGTTAATCAAGAACATAACCAAGGCGGGCAGCGCCACACCGAGAATCAGTCCCACCAAGATATACATCGACAAATGCGGCCCCATATTAGAACGGGAAGCAGGCTCAACAATCTTGGCAGGGACAATGGTCACTGCCAGATTCATTGCATTCTCCTCACGCTTGCTCAACAGATAGAGGAACAGCTCCTCCTTAATCTTCTGCTGACGCGACACCTCGGTAACAGCCTTGTTCTGTGTAGGCAAGTTATAAATCTGACCCTGAGTACGGGCCTCCTGCGACCGTGCAGCCTGGAGACGCACATTGGTAGAACTAATCAGATTGTCAATTGACGAAAGAATGCTTGCACGGTTGCCCTCCATCTGCTGCGCCAACGTCTTCACACCCGGGTTGTTAGGACCAGCATTGTTCAACAGCTTGCGATATTGCAACATCTGGCTGTTATACTGGTTAATCATCGTCTGCACCCCAGGATTAGAAATACCCACATTGGCGGGCAGCAACTCCTCACGGTTATTAGGATCGACCAAATACGACCTAATCGACCTAATCATCTGAAGCTCTGCCTCTAGGCTGTTAACCTCTTCCGAATAACGGATACCCGTCTGCAACATCGTACCCGCCGCTGTCTGAACATCCGGCAGACGTGAATCCTTCTTCAACTGGGCCACCTGCGCATCCACATCCTCCAGTTCGCCAGATATTAATGAGATACGCTCCGACACAAACTGCTCCGTCTTCTCGGCAACAGCCCTTTTGTCCTCTGCGGCATCTTCATTATAAGCATCCACCAAAGCAGAAACAATCTCACGTGCGCGAGCCTCGTTATTATCGCTAAACTTCAGTGCCAAGATAGAAGCATTCTTATCCACCCTGTTCACCGACAAACGTCTTGCCACCTGCACAGCCTTAGTGTTCACAGGCACCTCGGACATCTGGTACGTATTCTTGAAATTACGGTTTGAGAAGAACTGGGTCTTGTCAATGGTAAACGACACATCCTCCGTCACCACCACAGGCTCGGTATAATATGCCACGCCCTTCTTATTCAAACCATAGCGGTTCAACGACTTGACCAGATACTCATATCGGCTCATATCCAACGGGGTCACCTCCATCTGGATACTCACCTCCGCATTGTCCGCGTTGCGGGTATACACCTTCATCTCCAGAGGCCTGTCTCTGAAATAGGAAATCTTAGTAAAGAAACTATTGCGCTCACAAGTCTTATTCAAATCCAACGCGGTAACAACATTCCTTGCCAGCAACGAGGACTTCATCATATACACCTCATTCTCCAACGAATGCATACCATTGTCCATATTGCTGAAGATAGCATCTATATTACGCTGCGAACCACCGTTAATCTCGTCTCGCACCATAATAGTGGCCGTATACTCATACTCCTTGGGCTTAGTCTTATATATCACGCCCGCAACCACCAAACAGACAAACAGCGACAGCGCAAACCAATACCAGTTATTGATGACCAGAAACACTATGTCGCGCAACGATATAGTGCTTTCGCCCTCCTGCTGGGCAGCGCCCTGAGTGCCATTCTGCACACCCTGTACGTTTCTTAATTGTTGCTGATTTTCCATATCTTAGAAGATTTACTTTTGGCTAATGATTAATACTAATCGCGGTTCATGTAGTACTTCGACAACACATAGTAGTAGAACATCGACGACAACACCGACACAATCGACACAGCACTTGAAATGTAGGTCATCACCATAGGGTCGCGCTCAGCATTCTTCTTCTTTCTCATATTCGGCTCTACATACACCACATCGTTCTGATGCAGATAATAATAGGGCGAATCAAATATCGTCTTCGACGAAAGGTCTACCTCGCCGATAGTGCGCAGGCCGTTCTCCTCGCGAATCACCGTCACATTGTGTCGCTGGCCATAAATAGTCAGGTCGCCCACCATGCTCAAAGCCTCGAAGATAGTAAGACGCTCGCCCGACACGACCAACTGTCCCGGACGCACCACATCGCCAAGCACACACACCTTGAAGTTCATCAACTTTACCGTCACAACAGGATCGGTAATATGGCCCTCACTAACAAGCCTTTTCTCAATCAGTGCGGCCAACTCCCTATGAGTCAGGCCAAGCACATGAATCTTGCCAAGCACCGGAAAGATAATGTCGCCATCGTGATTGACCAGATAGCCCGACACCACAGTGCTTCCAGGGTTCAACACCACGCCGTTGTTAGTCGTAATCTTGTTCGTCTCCTGGTTAAACTGAATCGTCGCCTCCGGCGTCTGGCTTTCCACATAGATACCCAAAAGGTCGTTCGCCTGTATACCACTCGAGAACTGCCCCCTCAGCGCAAAGGCCGAGTCGCGCTGGGCGTCGCTAATGTAAGCTATCTCTTCAGTATGCCGGCACGAGGACAGCAAAAGCGCTCCAATAGCTGCTGCAAATAATAATTTATTTACTTTCATTATTAAATACTTTTTTATTATTTCACTACAATTCAACACGCTGGAGAGACATTTTACACCCAAATATCTTCCAACACATTTTGCAAAGATACACAAAAAAATTGTTTTACCCACATTATTAATAAAAATAAATTCCCCTAACGCAAAAAAACAAACTTTCGCCACCCCCTATAAAAAAACTAAGAAACTCGCCAAAACAACGCCCTCCTTTCTTTATTTATTCTATACATATACTATAGTTATACTTTACTTATACTACATATAATAGTATAACTGAAGTATAGATATAGAATAAATAAAGTATAAATGGCGAAGGCACAACAAATATAATACAACTAAGACACAAAGACCAGGTGAGCCAAAGGCCAATCAAGGGGGCAAACAAAGCATCGGCATGGTAAGATAATGAGCGTCGACAACCGCTTCACCCTATAGGACGATTCAGCCCATGTTATAGTGAATTGGCAGCAGGCGGATTAAACATTTTTTTCAATGTATGAAAAAAAAGGGCTATTTTTGCAAATTAATAACAACACACACCATGCAAGCATTCATACTCGCTGCCGGACTTGGCACACGCCTACGCCCACTCACCAACACCCTGCCCAAAGCAATGGTCGAAGTGCAGGGAAAACCACTGATACACATTGCTATCGACAACCTTATACGACAAGGAGCAAAACGTATTGTTGTTAACATCCATCACTTTGCCAACCAAGTGGCCGACTATATACTGTCGCGCCAGTGGCCTACAGATATTCTAATCTCCGATGAACGCGACCAGCTGCTCGACACAGGTGCAGGACTAAAAAAAGCCGCCCCCCTCTTTCTACCCCACGAGCCTATCATCATACACAATGTGGACATCCTAGCGCGCCTAAACTATCGCGAACTGCTACGCCAACACGCTGATTCCATGAACTTGGCGACACTCGTGGTAAGCCAACGCGACACCTCGCGCCAACTACTCTTCGACAGCCGACAACAGCTCACTGGCTGGCAAAACCTTTCAACCGGCGAAACCAAATGGGTTAAACAACCTGTAACAGACTATGTACAAATGGCTTTTAGCGGCATTGCCGCCATTGCCCCAGAACTACTCGACCTCCTCCCCCCTGCCGAGCACCCCTACCCCATCATCCCTGCCTATCTAGAGCTTGCTAAAAACCATAGAATCAGCTATTACGAACACGTTCCGACCGATTGGTTAGACGTAGGAAAACCCGAGACACTCCAACTAGCCCAATCATGGCAATTAGCCCAATAACACACCATTATACACCAACTGACCATGGAAACATTCCTAGCCGAAGTGGCGCAACGACTGCGCAGCGAACATCCACACGACCTCGACCGAGTAACGGTTATCTTCAACAACCGCCGCTCGGGCCTGTTCCTACGCCGACAATTTGCAGCCATGGAAGGGCAGCCCTTCTTTCTACCGCACATTATAGGCATCGACGAACTGATTTCTGAACTGGGAGGACTGAGTATCATACCCAACGAATACCTACTATTTGAACTTTTCGACATACACAGGCATCTAGACAATACAGGCGACAAGTATTCTAGTTTTGAGGACTTTATATCTTTTGGCGAAATGATGCTGACCGACTTTGCCGAGATAGACCTCTACTGCGTGGACGCGCAGCGGCTGTTCAGCAACCTTCATGATATCAAAGCCATAGAGAAATGGAACGTAGAAACGGGGCAGGCCACCTCATTCCAAGAAAGGTATCTGGCATTCTACCAGTCGCTCTACCAATACTACACCCAACTGCACCAACGCCTTATGGCGCGACGGCAGGCCTACGGGGGGATGGCCTACCGCCATGTGGCCGAGAATATTGAACGTATGGTGCCACAGAAAGATGAAAGGTACTACTATTTTGTCGGCTTTAACGCCATATCGGCATGCGAAGAACGTATCATTCGGCATTATCTGCGCCAGGGTAACGGCACCTTCGTCAGCGACGGAGATGCCTACTACTATGACGATTCCGCACAAGAGGCCGGACACTTCTTGCGGAGAAATCCCTTCCACACAGGCGAATACCCTGCCCATTTTGCAATGGAACACAAGGAGATAACAATCGTCAGCTGTCCGGAAAACCTACTTCAATGCAAATATGCCGGACAACTAATAGCCAAACAGATACAAGACCACCCCGACAGCCCCATAGAGCAGACAGCCATTGTGTTGGCTGATGAGTCTCTACTCCTGCCAATGCTCAACGCCCTACCCCCCGAGGTGAAGACTGCCAACGTGACAATGGGCTACCCTTTCAGCAACACGGGGGTTCACTCGCTGGTACTCAAACTATTCTCACTTCATCAGCGACGTAGGGACAACTATTTCTACCATGCCGACATACTAGACCTACTGTCCGACATCAACATTGCCACTTCGCTTGGTATCAGCAATATGCATTCGAAAATCAACACACAGCTTGTCAACAGCCATATCATATATGCCACAAGCGATGAAGTGAATGCCCTATGCAACGAGATTGGGTGCGACTTGTCGCCATTCCAATTTCTTTTTACGCCCGACGCCCCAACGCCCGACCAATTCCTATCAATGGTGCGCCAATTGATTCAAACTCTCTATGAGAGAGGCACTCTTGACAAGAATCAAAAAGAAAAAGAGGCACTGGCCTGCCTGCTGAAAATAGTCGACTATTTCCAAGAGCTACAGAAAGAATACCAATACGTTGAGAGCCTCAGTATACTACTAAAAATCTATACCCGCATAGCACAACGCAACTCGGTAGCCTTCTATGGCGAGCCGCTCCAAGGGCTTCAGATACTAGGTGTTTTGGAAACTAGAAACCTCGACTTCAAACGAGTCATACTGCTCTCCGCCAACGAGGGGGCTATCCCCTCGGGCAGGACAAACAGCACATTGATTCCATACGACTTAAAGGTCAATTTCGGCATCCCCACTTTCCATGAAAAGGATGCTGTGTATGCCTACAATTTCTACCGACTACTACAGCGAGCCACCGACGTCCACCTAGTTTATCACACAGAGGTAGAGGGCATAGGCAAGGGAGAGCCGAGCCGATTTGTGCTGCAGGTGCGCCGTGAGCTAGCCAAACGCTATTCCGACAACATCAGTCTACATGAGGAGATATTGTATGCCGACAGCCACACAGTGGCTGCTCCAGAGCCACCCTCCTATGCCAAAAACGACCTTATTCTATGTCAGTTAGAACAGATAGGCAAACGAGGCTTCTCCCCATCTGCACTCAACAAGTATCGAAGTTGCCCCGCACGTTACTATTACGAAAACGTCCTCAACATCAAAGAGAACGATTCTTTAAGCGACGACCTGGAACAGAACGAATTGGGCAGTTGCATACACGCAGTTTTGGAGAGAGCCTATGCCCCCACCATTGGCAGACCACTTACTACCGACGACATTAAAGGTGCCCTCAACGAGTCTGACCATATATTGACAGAAGTATTGGAGGAGCAGTTTCATCACGGACGCAGCCATGTGGGTCGCAACCACTTCTTAGAATCAGTAGCGAAAATGCAGGTGTCGAACTTCCTGAAATCGGAATTAAAGCACTTGGAAAGAGGCGATGAGATAATTATTTTGGCATTAGAGCAAGAACTTTCACATTCGTTTCAAGTGAGTGTCGGCGACCAAGTGAAGGAGGTGATGATAGCCGGCACAGCCGACCGAATTGACAGATGGAATGGCTACACCCGCATAATAGACTATAAGTCGGGCAAAGTGGAACCTAACGATTTGAGAGTAAAAGACCCTACACCCGATTGGACAAAAGTGTCGGACAAATGGTTTCAGGTGATGATATACACCTGGCTGACGTATCATAACGGGCAGCTGACAGAACCATATTTATCGGGAATATACCCTCTCGGACACCTGAAGTCGGACCTTCTTGTGGCTCAATGGGGCAGCACAACCATCCTTACGCCTGAACAATTGACAATGTTTGAGGCAATGCTGGAGGAACTCCTATCAGACATACTTAACCCCGACATGCCATTCACGGCCAATCCCGACAGCAAGGCGTGTTCCTATTGTCCTTTTGCAGAGACTTGTCGGCGTGGCAAGTAAAACAAATGTTAGCAAAAAAATTGCACATTAAAAAAAAATACGTATCTTTGCAGATTGATACAAGAAAGGGGTCTTCCTTGTATCAAAAGTTTAATGATTTGATTTTAATCATATTGCAGAATAATAAATATATAAAGATACAAATGAGAAAAGCACTTTTTACTCTTTTCCTAGCCTCCGTAGTCCTGCTGACGGGATGTAGCGGGTTGTCCAAAATGAAATCCAATAGCAAAAAAATCCGCTATCAGGCCAACCCCGACCCTGTGGAGGTCCGCGACGACAAAGTGGTTGTCAATTTCACAGCCTCGGTCCCTGCCAAATATTTTGACAAGGGTGTGGCAATGTTCATCCAGCCTGTTTTCACATGGGAAGGTGGCAGCACCCCGCTCGACCCCATCACCGTAAAGGGTGAAAAAGTATCGGGACCTGGCACCACCATCAACTATACGACAGGAGGACGCTTCACATACAACGACATGCTGGACTATAAGCCTGGCATGGAAACAGGCAAAGTGCTTCTCAGCCCAGTGGGCTATAAGACCTCAACCGTAGACGATGAGGCACTCTTTGCCGACGAAATCGTTTCGCAACATAGGGGGGTAACATTCCCGACAGTGGTCATCTCCGACGGTGTCAACATCACCTCAGAATGGATTGACATACGCGGCAACATCTCCATTGCCCCGCTGAACTACAACAAGAAACAAGGCGTTGTGGAAACTGCCGACATATACTTCCCCAACGGCACCTCGATACTCGACTGGGGCTGTGAGATGAATGTGCGTTTTGACGCTCAATATACAGTGAACGACCTCAAGCGTGTGATGCTCGAAAACGGTCTGCCCAAACAGATTACCATCACGGGCTGGGCATCGCCAGAAGGTGAGGAAACAGCCAATGTAGGTGTGTCGAAAAATCGTGCCGATGTCGCCACTGCCGAGCTGCGCCGAGTGCTTGACGATGTGCTGAATGTGATGGCAAAACGAGCCAAGGTGAAACCCCAAGACTTAGAGTATTACAAGCACCAGCAGCTAAAGAAGATGGTTATCACCACCCGCGCTGCGGGAGAAGACTGGGTGCATTTTGTGGTCATGGTGGAAGAGAGCAACATTCAGGACCGCCATGCAATAGTGAATGTGGTGGAAACGCAGCAGAACCTTGTAAAACGCGAGCAGATGGTGAAGAACTACGCAGAAACTTATCCCCAGCTTGAACGCGACATCTTCCCCAACCTGCGCCGGGCACAGATTGCCCTATACTATTCTGAGGCACGCCAGACCGATGTCGAGTTGGCCAAGCAGGCAACCCTAAATCCATCAAAGCTTTCATTCGACGAACTAATGTATGCCGCCTACATCAACTACAACTATGACACAAAGATGAAATACTACAAATGGGCTACCGAGAACCACAGTGCCGAATGGGGCGCATGGAACAATGCCGGAGCAATCGCTTTCTATCTGGGCGACTATTCCGAAGCCGAACGTTACCTGAAAGTGGCACGCGACCTCAACCCACACAACCCCGACATCCTGAACAACACCGGTTTGCTGTGTCTGGCTCAGAAGGACTACACCCTTGCCAAATACTACTTTGAAGAAGCCAAACGCCAAGGAAGCTCTGACGCTGACGCGAATATCGTCATCCTTAACCTCAAACGGGGCAACTACGAAGAGGCTCAAAAACTGATGAAGGGAACCTCGTGCAGCTATAACCTCGCTTTCTCTCAATTGGAGAATGACGAGACCGATGCCTGTATACGTACCTTGAACTGCTGCCTTGACCAAACCGCCGAGGTCAACTACCTACGTGCTGTTGCCTATGCACGTCTGGGCGACCGCGAAAACTGCCTTAAGAACTTGCAGAACGCCGTCGACATGGAATACGACTATAAGCGTAAGGCAGCTGTTGACGTCGAATTCCGCGCCTATTGGAACGACCCCGATTTCAAACTAGTCATTAAACTTTACTAGTAAACATATTGTTTATTTGCATAGATGTAGGAACGGCGTGGCTCTTCCTACATCTTTTTTTTGAGAAACACCCATGAAAATACTTCAATCCGTCAAACGTCAAATTCCAAACCTTATCACCCTGGGGAACCTCCTTTGCGGGGTGCTCGCTGTCGGCTATGCAGTCGCTGGCGAAACACAAATGGCATCACTGCTCATCTGCCTGGGCATACTGCTAGACTTCTTCGACGGCCTTGCTGCCCGCCTGCTGGGTGTACCTTCACTCATTGGCAAAGAGCTCGACTCTTTGGCCGACGTGGTCACATCAGGCCTAGCCCCTGCATATATCCTTTACACATTGATTGACAACGCCTTTAACTGCTTTGGCAATGCCACAATCCTACACTACCTCAGCTTATCAGCATTCCTCATGCCACTTTTTGCCGCCTACCGCCTTGCCAAATTCAATCTCGACACACGTCAAAGCCACAGCTTCCTCGGCCTGCCGGTGCCCTCTAACGCGCTCATTTGGGTAGGTATTGCCCTCTCAACCAACTGTTGCACATGGTGTATTACACAATATCTAGAACCTATCGTTGCCCACCCCGCCTTCCCCTACTGTCTTATTGCCATATCACTCGCCACCGACATCCTCATGGTCAGCGAACTGCCCATGTTCTCCCTCAAATTCAACTTCAAGGACCTCTCTTGGAAGACCAACCGCATACAATACATCTTCCTCATCGGCTGTGCCACCATAATCGCCATCACACGCCAATGGTACGCCATATCACTTATCATTCTGTGGTACATCATCCTATCCATCCTCACACAACGCAAACATGCCATCGATGAATAACCCTCGCGACATTGCAATAGCCGACTACGACTACCCACTGCCCGACAACCGCATTGCCAAATATCCACTTGAGCAGCGAGACCATTCCAAACTACTTGTCTACCGTAATGGAGAAATAACTGAAAGCCAGTTCTTCCACTTACCCGAGCTACTACCAGAGGAAAGCCTGTTGGTGTTTAACGATACCAAGGTAATACACGCCAGGCTCTTCTTCCAAAAGTCCACAGGCTCCACCATAGAAATATTTTGTCTTGAGCCATACAAAATGGCTATTTCTCAAGCATTTGAACAGCGGAAACAATGCACATGGACTTGCTATATAGGTAATAATAAAAAATGGAAAAAGGGAGCCCTCACTCGGACAATAGAAATAGACGGACAGACTATAACCCTCTATGCCAATCGACTAGAGGCAATAGGTGATGCCTGGATTGTTGAGTTTAGCTGGGATGGTGGGGCCAGTTTTGCCGAAGTGATTGACCAAGCCGGTGTCATCCCTCTGCCCCCCTACTTGCACCGCGAGGCGGTTAACAGCGACAACGAACGTTACCAAACTGTATATGCACGATACGAGGGCTCTGTTGCCGCCCCAACTGCAGGCCTACATTTTACTCAGGAAGTATTTAACGGATTGCAAAAACGGCATATCACTACCGACTTTATCACCCTGCACGTAGGCGCCGGTACCTTTAAGCCAGTAAGTACCGAAACCATAGGAAAACACGAAATGCATGTTGAGAAAATTGAGATAGTACGGCAGAACATTGAAAGTCTACTTAGACAGCTCTCCTCCCCGAGCCACCGTCCTATAATATCAGTCGGCACCACATCAGTACGCACCATAGAATCAGTCTATTGGTTTGGGGTCAAGCTAAGCCAGAACCCCGACCTTAATTCGATGCATATACTCCAATGGGACCCCTACGAACTTGAGAACCTTCACATTAACACAGTTGAAGCTTATCACAATGTTATCCAATGGATGGAGCAGCAAGGTCTTGACCACTTAGTGGGAGACACCCAGCTGATGATAGCACCAGGATATAAATATCATGTCATCAATGGATTGATAACTAATTTCCACCAACCTAAAAGCACCTTGCTACTACTCGTTTCCGCCCTAATAGGTGACGCATGGCATAGGTGCTACAGTTATGCACTGGACCACAATTTCCGTTTTCTCAGCTACGGTGATAGCTGCCTATTCTTAACCTGATAGGGGATGAGAATGGTTCACGACATATTGAGATTAATCTTCCCAGACCTATGCTGCCATTGTGGAGAACCATTAGTCGGTGACGAACGGAATATATGTACCCTGTGTCTCAGCAAAATCACATGGACACATAATGCAGCCCATTCTGAAAACGATACCGAGATACGACTTACAGGGCGTATTCCAGTAGTAGCCGCCGCCAGCCTGCTTGAATTCCACAAAGGGAACGTCGCCCAAAGCATAATACATCAAATCAAATATCATGGAAACACTCAGTTAGCACATCAGTTTGGTACTATTCTTGGTGAAGAGCTGAAGGCTTCCCGTCGTTTTGACGATATCGATATTGTGGCACCCGTGCCGCTATTCTGGTGGCGACATCTTCGGCGTGGCTATAATCAGAGCCAACTGCTTGCAGCCGAGGTGGCCAAGACACTTCAATGCCAACTATCCACCAACAACCTCTACCGCCGCAGGCACACCCCTTCGCAAACGCATCGTAACAGACAGCAACGCATAGACAACATGGTATCAGCCTTTTCTGTACGTTCCCCAAAACAGCTGGAAGGCAAACACCTGCTCCTGATTGACGATGTGCTTACCACTGGTGCTACCACCGAATCGTGCTACCACGCACTGCAGTCCATCCCTGACCTTCGAATCAGCGTTGCCACACTTGCCATTACAGTTAGCTAGGTTCAATACACCTTACCAACCATTATTCTCAAAGGAAAAGAACTAAGGTATGACAATACAATAAAGCCATGAAACTCCGCCATTTTATTGTTCTTCAACCACTTGTCAGCAGTATGTTCTCCATTTGACCTCCGAAATACTGGTCTATAGGTCATTTTGCAGGATGAAATCTTTCGGAACGCTTGTTTTTACTGGCGATTTTGTCAATCAAGGTGCTTGGAGGACATTTTAACAAATAAAAAACATCAATAGGTCAATTTGCAGGATAAAATCTCCCCAAA
>JAFRRK010000024.1 GCA_017428115.1 Bacteroidales bacterium
AAGGCGAAGGCGTTGATGGGGTCGGTGAGGCCGGCCATCTGCGCGCTGTCGATGAGGGTCTGTATGTAGCCGTAGTTGTAGAAGCTGTAGCCCATGGGGCCGTAGCTGCTGGTGGTGGCGGTCATGGTGCTGTCGTAGCTGTAGAGCTCGGTAGGATTGGCGCACAAGGCAGTCTGGAACGTGCCCATCGACCAAATACCAGTATCGCCAACACCGCAGATGCTACGCACGTAGACATCATAGTTGCTGAGACCTGTCAGTCCAGGAATAATGATACTGTTGGTGTAGGTGGTGAGGGTAGTACCCGTGCCCTGAGTGAATCCGGCATTGCCATACTCTACCTCGTAGTACATGGCACCGTTGGTGTCCCAGGTGAGGGCCAGCTGGTTGTCGCTGGGTGTCACTGCCGTATCGAGGCTGATATTAGTCACGCGGCAGTGTGTGGGTATGCAGGTGACATTGATGGCAAAGCCGTCGTAATAGACCGAGCCGTCGGTATGGAAGTAGACGGTGATGGGACCTGTAGTGGAGACAAGGGGTCCGAAAGTCTGGGTAGCAGACACGCCGTAGTCGTTCCACAGTTCGGTGCCACCGGTGCCGATACCGTCGTAGATGCGGATATAGTCGAACGTGCCCTCAGTGTGGGAGGTACCGCTGACGCTGACCAAATTGTTGGGGGCATTGGGTTGGATGATGATATAGGAATTCTGGCTGGCGGTGAAATAATTGCCATTGGCACCGCCTTCATCGTAGATGATGCCGCCGCACATGTGGAGCGTGTCGGTCTGGTTGGCGCGCATGTTCCAGCTGCCAGGAACGGCAAGGAGGACTTCGGACCATGCCGAGGTGTCGCCTACGCCGCAGATGCTACGCACATAGAAGTAGTAGTTCACGCCGCCGGTGAGACCGGTGACAGTGAGCGGGTGGGTGTTGACGATTGAGTCGCCCGTGGGTGTGGCAGTGGAGCTGGTCTCAATGGCTATCTCCCACTCGGTGGCACTGTTGCGCTCGTTCCAGTCGATGGTGATGGATGAGGCTGTGTTGCCAGTGCTATGAAGGTTGGTGGGACGTGAGCAGGAAGGTGCCAACTCAAGGTGGAAGTCGTCGACATAGGCATACCATGAGCTGGAAGGACGCACTGCCTTGATGGCAGGATAATAACCCCTACCAGTGAAATTGGTGAAAGGTACCTCTATCACGGTCCAGTCGCTGCTGGTGAGGGTGACTGTGTCAATACCTTGGAAGGTAGTGATGTCGTTGGGGTCGCTCATGATGCCCATCTGGAACACAGGCCTATAGCTGGAGCTGCTGGGCTTAGCCCAGAAGCGTAGCTGGAGGGTGTTGATGGGATAGATGGTGGTGTCGATGCCGGGCAGCACTACGCACTGATAGTCGCCATAGGAGCCGGTGGTGGTAGTGTTGTACCAGTATAGTCCCTTGCTGCCGCCGCCGTGGCTGTAGCTACTGCTGCTGCTCACATAGGGGTAGCCACCGTAGCTAGTGCCGTTGTTGAGACGTACGAAGCAGGGAATGAAGGCCGAGCCCGTGGAGCTTGAACTTGTGGAGTAGGACTCAAGGTCGTCGCTCCAAGGTAGCGCACTCAGGAGGCCGCATTCGGTGCGGAATGCCACTGTGGTGAAGAAAGTGCTATCGGAGCAGGGCGATCCTACACGTACCTGATATTGGGTGTTGGCGCTCAGTCCTGTCAGGGTGTAGCTAGTGGTGCTGACACCAGTGGCTGCCGTAGTCCATGCTGTGGAGCCGAGAATGCGGTATTCGATGTTCCAAGCAGACTCGGTGTGGCTGGGTATCCAGGAGATATAGGCCGTGTTGGGGAAGACACTGTCAACCCATACTGCGGGAGCGCCACACGTGGCCGGGGTAAGGCAGTTGTGGCTGCCGCTGGTCAGGCGCATGTTGGTACGCCACACTGAGTTGCTGGCTGTCACAGTGCCTAGGTCGGCAAAGGTGTAGGGCGCGTCGTTGCGGTATACGCGGTGGCTGATAGCACTGCCGATGTTCTCATAGTAGAATGTGGCGTTGGCATCGGTAGAACCGCTGTTGTCGACAATGGCCACCATCATGTTGCTTGTGCCGTCCCAGGCAAAATTGTTACGGTTAAAGTCAAAGTGGTTCCAACCATCTGTGGAGGGGCTGCAGTTGAGTGGTCCCTCATATACCAGTACTAGGTCGGTCGGATTGGCAAAATCGGTGCAGGAGGTGAGTGAGGTGTGGCACATGTAGAGTGTGCAGTTGGTCTTGTTGGTCATAGACGATGAACCAGCAAACTGGAAGTCGATGCCGGTAATGTTTGCAGGGCCTACAAGGTCGATGTCGCTGGTGCGAATCAGGTGGTTGCAGTAGGCGTAGCTGTAGCCGCCATTGGTGGGCATAACGTTGGTGCTGCTGGTGCCAGGTGTGCCAACAACGGATGTTATAGCAGGTCCGCCACTGGCAGTGTCCCACTGGAGGCAGGGGAAATCGGTAGTGTTGAAGTTGAGAACAGCCGCAGCCCCTGTTGTGCCGTCGCAGTCGACTGCCACTGAAATGGTATAGGTGGTGTCGGGGGTGAGACCATTCAGCACGATAGATGTGTTGGAAGTGTTGAGTACGGTAGCTCCCACCAAAGAGTCGGAGGCATACCCGTATTGGATAATATAGTTAGAGGGAGTGATGCCCAGGAGTGTGTCGTAGTCCCAAGTCACGAGAGCATTAGAGATGGTGGCCATCACGTTGAGGTCTTCGACATCGGGACATGAAGGCATAATCTCTAAGGTGAAGTCGTCGACATAGGCATACCAGGAGCTGGTAGGACGCACTGCCTTGAGGGCCACATATTGACCTGCTCCGGTGTAGGTGCCCAGAGGAACGGTGTATTCATCCCATACGGTGCTGTTTCCTACATTCACAGTGCCCACCTGTGTGAAGGTGCTGGCATTGGTTGGGTCGGTCATTACGCCCACTTGGAACACGGGGTTGTAGCTGGATGAGCTGGCCTTAGCCCAGAACGAGAACTGTAAGGTGTTGATGGGGTAGAGGTCGGTGTCGATACCTGGCAGTACTACTATCTGGTAGTCGCCGTATGTGCCGGTAGTGGTGGTGTTGTACCAGTAGAGGCCGTGGCTGCCGCTGGGTGTATGGTTGTAGGTGCTGCTACCCACATAGGGATATCCAAAATAGGTGGAACCGTTGTTCAGACGCTCATAGCAGGGAGCAAAAGAGGCACTGCTGCTACTACCTGTGGTGGCGTCTTCAAAGCCATAGGTATAGGGTAGCGAATCGATAAAGACGCAAGCTGTGCGGAAAGATACCTGTGCTGTACCTCCCACCTCAGAGCCGCAGTCTACCGTCACCATGGCGGTGTAGGCAGTGTTGGGACGCAGACCGGTGAGGGTGATGCTTGTGTCAGAGGCATAGACGGTTTGAATGCTGTCGTCAGGGTCGCCGTCGGCCACATACTCAACCGTCCATGAAGTGGCGGTGCCGATTTCTTCCCATGAGAGGTCGACTGTGGTGGCGGAGGGATTGTTGGCTGTCAGGTCATGTACGGCAGGGCAGTCAGGTATCCGTTCTACGAGGATGTCGTCGACAAAATAGTATGTTGTCGAGGAAGAATTACGGGTATATCTAAGGGCGATATACTGGCCGGTGCCGGTGTAGTGGTTGAATATCGCCTCCTTTTCGGCGTAGACATTGCCTGCCACAGAGACGGTGTCAACAGGTACGAAGGAGGTGGCATCCATGGGGTTGGACATCACACCAATGACAATGTTGCCAGAGGTGGAGGCACTGTTCATCTTCACCCAGAATGACATCTGTAGGGTGTTGATAGGATATTCGTTGACATCGATGGGGGGCAGTACGGTGATAATCCAGTCGGCATAGGTGCCGGCGGTGGTGGGCATGTAGTAGTAGAGGAATCCTGTGCCAGTATGGCCGCCCGAGGGCCACGAGCTGCGGCTGCCTACATAGCCGAAGTGGTAGGTCGAAGCGTTGTCAAGACGATACCAGCAGGGAATGC
Organism: Bacteroidales bacterium; assembly: GCA_017428115.1. Classification (GTDB taxonomy): domain Bacteria; phylum Bacteroidota; class Bacteroidia; order Bacteroidales; family P3; genus Colimorpha. The sequence goes on from JAFRRK010000024.1 coordinate 4,022, forward strand.
CGCAGTCTGGTGGGGCATAGCTGCTCGCACCGCTGGGGTAGGCCTCGAAGCTCTCAAAGAAGGGGAGGCGGGTGATGGCCCCACAGGAGGTACGCCCACTCACAGTGACGGGCAACGAGGTGTCGCCGGCATCACAGAGGGCGCGAACGGTGAATGTATAATCGGTATTGGCTGCCAGGTTGTCGTAGACAAAGAAGGTGTCGTACGTCACCACCGATATCGAGTCGGTGACCACAAGCCACATGCTTTCGCTGCCACCGGGAGTCCATGTGACGATGATGCTGTCGGTAGTGGTGTGGTCGATAGCAACAACAGGGGCGGGGCAGGTGTTCATTGAAATGGCAATATTGTCAATAGCCGTTGGGGGCTGGGTGCCGCCGCTGCCGTCGTTGGCCCAGGCAAACACCAAATTGAAAGTCGACGGGCTCTCTACACGGAAAGTACCTGTTGCAGTGCGCCAGGTAGAGCTTTGTGACAGATTGGCGGGGCTGCCGAACTGCTCGGTCAGCTCAATCCAGTCAGCGGGGTGGCTCCACGAGGCAAAGGCATAGGTGCTTTCGGCTGGATTTTGATTCTCAATCCATACGTAGCTGACTGGAGCTAGAAACACACGGGTGAAGTCGTAGTTGTGGCTCTCGCCCTGGCTACGCCAGTCGTAGGAATAGTTGAATTCGCCCGAATCGGGGAAATCGATAGTGCGATAGGCATAGGCATAGGAGATAGAGCTGGTATTGTAGGCGTTGCTCAAGCCATTATCGTTAGAAATATATAGGCTCTTGTTACCGCCGTGGTTCACTGCACTGTCAATCACCCAAATGTTGGTCTGATTGCCATTGAGCAGCTCCCATCCGTTGAGGCTGTCGCCCTCGAAGTCGCAATAGAAGGGAATTGTGGCGGGTGTGGAGGACAAAGTGCGGGCCAGGATAAAGCGGTTCAAGCTGGTATCGCCGCCGCAGTCGGCATGGAGATAGATGTAGTAGGAGTGGGCGCTGTCTAGGCCGTTAATTGTGTATGTTGTAGTAGTGGGGTATTCAAGATTGCCGGCCCCTGAGCCGGGTACAAAATCGACGGTGTCGTATTCCAGCACCCATGCCGTAGCCTCGCCCATCTCAGTCCATTCGATGGTGACAGAGCTGAGGGTGGCATTTGTCTGGGTCAGTGGAGAAGTACGCGGGCAGGTGATGATAGGACGCTCAAAACGATAATATCTATTGGCATCGAACCAGGTGCCTGAGGCATTGGTGGTGGAACTGCCGTTGGTGAAAGTGCTGGCAGTGTTGGTAGAGGAGCTGATAATCCAGCCGTCGCTGGCATTGACGCACATGCCACACTGGTGGGTCACAGCGGGAGCCGTGGAGGGAATGCCGCTGGAGTCAGGGAATACTATCTCCACATTACCATTCTGGTAGAGGTGTATCTGCCATTTGTAGAGATAGCTGCGGGTAGAGCTAGTGTAGGTGCCCGTGCAGAATTCAACGGCAAGCAGAGTGTCGCCATTGTCATCCTCGGTGAGGAGCGACTTTACATAGTGTGTCCCCGAATTGCCGTAACCATCGCACCCAAAGGCATTAATCTTTGGACTGTTGGTGTTGCAGGCGGATGACGAGAAAGGCGTGGAATAGGATCCAGTGCCCGTCACGGTCGATCCCAGTCGCAGATTACCATCGGTGTTGACGGAATACTGTGTGTAGTCTGCCTCGCCAAACGGGAAGGTGAACCCGATGTTCTGTAACGATGACGCCAAGCCGTCGCTGCCAGAAGGGGAGAGGATTTGTGTCGCAGAGCTCATGTTGACCCACTTGGATGAGTCGGTGCCGGTGGAGAATATGTACTCCCCCAGCGTTTGGCCCTGCGTTACCCACGGGACGACCATCATCGCCACGATGAGTAACAACTTCTGTAGATGTTTTTGCATGACAAAAAGTGTTGGTTAATAAATGTGTTAATTTGTAAAATGTGTTTGTCTTATCAAAAAAATATATGGCTCTAGATTGGCATGCGACTGATTTCTCAACAGCCTCGAAGAGGCTGAATATATACTCCGTGAGGCGCTGCAGAGTGAAAGATTGGCAAAAATCAATCATACTTTGTACTGGAGCAAAAACTACTATCTAAGTTAAAATGAAAAAACGATGCAAAACACCAATAGCAATAATGCGACTTTTGGAAAAAAAGCAGTGGAATTGGCCAAACAATGGCAAAAAGTCGTTTTTAAGGGGTGAATTTTGAATTTTTGCACTGGATTGGCGAGCCTCAAAAGTTCCTTTTACCACATTATTTTGCATAAAATGCCCTCGATAGGCACTTTCGCCACTTTTTTTCTGCGGGGTCTTTTTTTGTTGGTATCTTTGCATCGTATTAACAGAGCGTTTTGGTTAATACTGAGGTTAATTTGCAAGGCCGCGGCTTAAATGCCGCGGTTTTGTTTTTTATTGTTATTGGCTGTGTTCCATATGTTTGCATTTTTTATTATATCTCCTCTCAAACCAATTGGGCGGCATAGGTCTTGCCTACGGGTACCACTCGGTCGCACCCATTCAGGCTGATGACAATACCGTCTTTCTCTTTGCTGATTGATTTGATATTGAGTTTGTTGACTAAATATTGGCGGTGGCAGCGGATGAAGCCCTCCTGTTGCAACTGTTCCTCCATAGCCTTCATCGTGTTGCGAATAATGCGGGTGCTGACATGGTTGCCGTCGAGATAGTTAACGTTGATGTAGTTGTCTACCGTCTCCACATATAGCACACACTCCTTGGGCAGGGCAAAATCGAAATCGCCCGTGCGGTTTCTGAAGCGTAGCATATCCAGCGTAGTTGCGCCGCTGTTGTCCTCCTCCTGGTCGGAGGCGGCCTTGTCGCTGTTGGCAGCGGCCGTCTGGACAGTCTTCAGCTGCTCTTGGAGGGCAATCGACCTGCGCTGCTCCTCTTCTTTGGCTGCACGTTCGGCCTCTAGTTCGCTTCCCAGCATAGTGGCATGCCCCTGTAGTTCGGTGTACGATTTCTTCAATTCGTTATACTCTCGGCTGCTCTCAAGGGTCACCGTAATTAGTGCCACGGTCAGCATGGGTATCATGTAAAGACCTATCTGGTCGACAGTAACCCGTATCATCAACCTCTCAAAAGTAATCATGTCGTTGTTGCCCAACGCTATGCCAAGCAACGAGATGGATAGGGCGCTAATCAGAAATTCTACCACAACCCACAGCAGGGCATTGCCGAACGTCCATTCGGGATGCTTCTTTATGGCATTGTACAGCAGTACTCGGCTGGCAATTAGAATGGTAAACCCCACTAGGAGCAGTATCATCATGTATGTCTGCACATCTATTTGGTCGGGGAGGCCTCCCCCCTCGCCAAACATGCCTAAAGGATGGTACACAAAAAAGAAGATGATACTTGCAATAGCGTACAATGCCAAAAAAAAGACGATACCTCTTTTTTGAGAAATGAACGAGGGTATATAATGCTTCTCAGCCATACTCGTTTTGGTAATGCTTGATAAGGTTAGTTGTTACTATATATTAGCAGTCGGGTTGTTGAGCCGTTGCTGCCTGTTGTGGGTTCTTCTATTTCATTTGGCTTTCACGACACAGGCAGAACCCGTTGACCCATGCCGAGAAAGCATTTTTTTTGACTTGCAAAGTTACAATTTTTTTTGCTATTCGGTAAAAAAAAATGAGTTAAGAGCAGGCTGTTTTTGTCAATTCAAAATAATTTGTTTGAAAATAAGTGTTTTATGCGATTAGTCACTTTTTGTTTTTTAAGATTTCTATCGTCATGTTATTATTTGACAATCACCCTTCCAACCTCACTTTTCTTTCTTCTCGCGCTCCTTTACCCTATCTCAAATCTTCATCCAACGTGATTCCAACCCCCCGTTTTCCACGCTTTTTTCTCCTCTCTTATCCCAGGATTAGGTGTTAGTCCGTTAATCGGTCGTTCATACTCCGTCCTGTCTTCGTTTTTGCGACGGCAACCTAGCTTCCGACGGTCGTTGTTGTAGGGCAGGAAGGGCGAAGGCGCGATTGAGGTGGGGTGTGGGATGGGTGGAGGGACTGAGGGGAATGAGGCGGCATGGGCTGTGGCAAAACGGGTAAAAGGAAGGAAAGGCATCGGAATGTGGCCTTCAAGGCTGGCGATGGGGTGTTAAAGATGATGGTTGGTAAGGGATGGGAGAAATCGGTGTGAATGGCTGTTTTATACTGGTTTTGATGGGCGAAGGGCGTTTGTAGGCAGTGTGATGTGAGAAAAAAAACGTGCTTTTAACATTTATTACAATTTTTTTGTGTATCTTTGCAGTTGTGAAAATATCTATTGCCATACAGAAATTTGCTGACTATGTTACCACGGAGAAGCGTTTGGCGGCAAGTACTTGCCGCTATTATGTGGAGGAGGTGGAGCGTTTTGGCCGTTTTTTGGAGGGGCAGGAGATATCTGATGTGGAGGAGGTGGAGGCATGCCATGTGCGCGAGTGGCAGATGGGCCTGATGGACGAGGGTGAGGCTGCCGGCACGGTGGCAAAACAGTTGGCCGCATTGCGGGCATGGTTTAAATATCTGCGCAGGCAGGGCTATTACGACCGCGATATAATGGCGAAGATTACTCCGCCGAAGGCACCTAAGAGGTTGCCTGTGTTTTTCCGTGAGGGCGAGGTGGAGAAGATTTATAGCGATATGTATCCCAATACGTTCGACGGCGAGATGGAGAAGCTGGTGCTGCGGATGCTGTATGAGACGGGCATGCGCCGTTCGGAGCTTGCGATGCTGCGGTTGGGCAATATAGACCTGTCGGCAAGGAGTCTCAAGGTGAGGGGCAAAGGTGATAAGGAGAGGATTATTCCGATAGAAAATGAATTGGCAGACAATATAAGGCGTTTTCTTGCGTTAAGAAGTGAGTTGATGGAGGAGATGAGGGCTGCTGACGAGCATTATGAAGAGACCGACCGTCTGCTTGTCAATGGCAAGGGCAGGGCAGTGAGCGACGGGATGATTTATTTGATAGTGAAACGGTATATGTCGCCCATCTCCACTGCCGAAAGGGTTAGCCCGCATGTGTTTAGGCATTCGTTTGCCACGCACATGTTGAACGAGGGAGCCAATATCGAGGCCATCAAGGAGCTGCTAGGCCATAGTGACCTAGGCACAACGGAGGTGTACACCCATGTGGCACGTGAGCATTTGAAAGAAACATATAAACACGCCCATCCCCGGGCAAATAAAAAATAAGGAGGTAACTATGAATACAACAATCAATGCCGTGAAATTTAAGGCAGACCCCAAGTTGGAAAAATTTGTCAATGAGAAAGTAGCCAAGCTCGACCGCCTGATTGATAACGCTACGAAGTGCGAAGTGATTTTGAAGGTTGACAAGCCTGAGACCGACAACAACAAGATTGCCGAGCTGTCGCTCAGCTTGCCAGGTCAGACGCTGTTTAACAGCAAGCAGGCGAATACGTTTGAGGAGGCTGTGTCCGACTGCGTTGACTCTATGAAGGGTCAGATTGATAAGTATAAGGAGCGCTACAAATAGTGGTTGCGACAAAGACGAAAAAGAGGGTGTCCTTTGTGGGGCACCCTCTTTTTTTGATGCGTGCGGACTCGGACTACTTGTCGAGCTCCTGCTGACGCAGGCGCTGGACGTAGATGGCCTTCTGTCTGCGTTCCCGGTTGATGACGGAAGGTTTAGTGAATTTCTGACGCTCGCGAAGTTCTTTCACGACACCAGTTTTCTCGAATTTTCTCTTGAGCTTCTTGAGTGCTCTTTCAATGTTTTCACCTTCTTTGATAGGAACTACGATCATTGTTATTACCTCTTTCTTGTTAGGGATTGATAAAAAATGTTTATTTAGACCTGTGTTGTCTTCGTATTAGAATTGCAGATGGCCTTGTGCTGCAGCGTCCTTAAGGGCGGCAAGGATGCCTTTCTTGTTGATGATGCGCATGCCCTTGGCACTCACTTTAAGGGTGATCCACATATCCTCTTCGGGGATGTAGAATTTTTTGGTCTGGAGGTTGGGGGAGAAGGTACGTTTGGTGTGGATACGGGAGTGGGAAACGTTGTTGCCACGGATCACTTTTTTACCAGTAATTTCACAAATCTTTGACATGATGACTATAATTTTTTTTGTTTGTTTACGTTATTTACAGGTGCTTTTTTGAGCGAAAAAGCGGGTGCAAAAGTCGGACTTTTTTTTGAATTGACAAAGTTTTTGGCCTGTCAAAAATTGATGATTGATTTTTTTTAACATATTGTTATTTTTAAAGTACTAGTTTGTATTTGTTTGTTTTTTTATGAGAAATAATTTTTAACATATTTTTTTCAGGCAGTTATGTCGTAATATCCTGTTCAAAACTTACTTTTTCGCCCTGTTTTTTCAAAAATTGACCCCTTAGATGTTTGCAGAAAAAATCATTAACTGGTATTTGGAATATGGCCGTCAGCTGCCATGGCGCTGTACGGATAATCCATATTATATATGGCTTTCGGAGATTATATTGCAGCAGACGCGTATTGAGCAGGGGAGGAGCTATTATGAGCGTTTTGTTTCGGAGTATCCTACTGTCGGTCATCTGGCTAATGCTTCTGAGGAGCAGGTGTTGAAGAGCTGGCAGGGGCTGGGCTATTATTCGAGGGCGCGAAACTTGCATTCGGCGGCAAAGTATATATCCACTGAGCTGCAGGGTAGATTTCCAGACACTTATGAGGGTATATTGGCTTTGAAGGGTGTGGGACGCTATACGGCGGCGGCTATAGCGTCGTTTGCCTACGGGATGCCATATCCGGTTATTGATGGCAATGTGTATCGTTTGGTGGCAAGGCTTTATCGGATTGGTACCCCGATAGGGACGGATAGGGCGTATGCGATATTTGAGAAACGTTTGATGGGTTTGATAGATAGGGAGCGGCCGGGATTGTTCAATCAGGCAATGATGGATTTTGGGTCGATGTATTGCAGGCCTGTGAGGAGCGACTGTGTGAATTGTATTTTCAGCCAGGAGTGTTTGGCTTATAGGGGTGGGGTGGTGTCTGAACTGCCAGTGCGTGTAGGGCCTACGAGTGTCAAGGTGCGTTATTTTTACTATTTCGATATTCGTTGGGATGCTCCTCTGCCCACTATTGTGGTGCAGCAGCGCGGAGAGGGGGATATATGGCAAGGGCTTTATGAATTGCCTCTGTATGAAACGGAGCAGCCTATTAGTGAAGTCGTCCTTTTGGGCGAGTTGAGAAAGGTGGTAGAGCGTTGGATGGGAGCTGTGCCGCAGAGCATAGCCCTGAAACGCTGTATGACACATCGGCTTACGCACAGGACGATAAGGGCGCAGTTTGTACAAGTGATTTTTGACCATAAACCTCCAAAGATGCCAGAAAAAATGCGCCCTTTGGAGCTGTCGGAGATAAAAACTATTCCAATTTCACGATTGATTGACAGATATTTGTCAGAATTGTGAATATCTTTAATTTGTCATTTCCTTAAAAAATGCTATCTTTGCAGCATGATTCTACGCCCTATGGCAATACTAAATTTTGTTTAAATATGGTAGGAGTAAACAAAGTAATACTAATTGGCAATCTGGGTAAGAACCCTGATGTCGTCGCTTTTCCGCAAGACCGCAACAACGAATCTTCCAGTGTAGTTAAGAAGGCTTCTTTCCCTTTGGCTACCACAGAATACAGAAAAACGAAAGATGGCGAGCGCGTGGAGCAGACCGAATGGCACAATGTGGTCTGCTGGCGTGCGCTGGCAGAGATAGCCGAAAAGATTCTTCGCAAGGGAACCCAGCTCTATGTGGAGGGTAAACTTCAGACCCGTTCGTGGGAGGATCGGGACGGAAACAAGCGCTATATAACAGAGGTGGTGGCAGACAACTTTACGGTATTGGCTAATAAGAACCGTCCTGACGACCGCTCAGACGATAGTGTGGAGCGCGAGCAGGACCCGTTGTCGTCGATACTTAATAGCGACACTGAGCCACTGGGCGATCTCCCTTTCTAAAAAGGTAGAGGGTAGGGATGGGGCGATGGCTGCTCTCTACCCTCAGCCTAGATAATCAATTTGTGTATCCCGGCTTGCCCAAGAGGCGGAACATGTTCTTTTTGTATGCCTCGACACCGGGCTGGTCGAACGGATTAACTCCAAGGGTATAGCCACTTATGCCGCAGGCAAACTCGAAGAAGTAGATGAGCTGGCCGAGCAGGTATTCGTCGATTGTAGGTAGTAGTATGCGTAGTACGGGCACACCGCCGTCGTTGTGGGCAAGGATGGTGCCTAGCTCGGCGTTGCGGTTGATTTCGGTAAGACTTTTGCCTAGCAGGTAGTTGATGCCGTCGAGGTTCTTTTGGTCGGAGGGTATTTCTACTTGGCTGTGGGGATGTTCGACACTGAGCACTGTTTCAAACATCAGTCGTTCGCCTTCCTGTACGTATTGCCCCATGGAGTGAAGGTCGGTGGTGAAGCTGAGGCTGTGGGGCAGGATTCCCTTGCCTTCTTTGCCTTCGCTCTCGCCATAGAGTTGTTTCCACCATTCGCTGATGTATTTAAGTTGTGGCACGAAGTTTTCAAGGATTTCAACTTTGTAGCCTTTGCGGTAGAGGAGGTTGCGAATGGCTGAGTAGAGTAGGGCAGGGTTGTTGTCGAAGCTGTCGCCGTCGATGCAGAGTTTGCGCATATCGCGTGCGCCCTGGAGTATCTGGTCGATATTGTAGCCGGCCATGGCAATGGGCAGCAGTCCGACGGGAGTGAGCACTGAGAAGCGTCCGCCGACATTGTCGGGAATCACGTAGGTGCGGTAGCCTTCTTGTTGGGCTATGTCGTGCAGGGCACCCCGGTGGGCATCGGTGATGGCAATGATGCGTTGGGCTGCTTCTTCTGCGCCATATTTCTTCTCTAGATGAGCCTTGATGATGCGGCAGGCGACGGCAGGCTCGGTGGTAGTGCCAGACTTGGAGATGACGGCTACGGCATAGTCGTGTGAGTCGAGTGTCTGGAGCAGCTGGCTGTAGTAGTCCTCGCTTAGGGTGTGTCCGGCATATACAATATAGGGGTATGTTCCATCGGGCTGCATGGCTGCGAACTCGGATTGCAGGGCTTCGATGACTGCGCGGGCACCAAGGTAACTGCCGCCGATGCCTATCACGACGAATAGGCGTGCACGATGACGAAGCCGTTCTACGTCGGCTTTAATGTTGGAGATAATCTCGGGAGAGAGATTTTCGGGTAGGTCGATCCAGCCTAAGAAATCGTTGCCTTTGCCTGTTTTTGCCAGCAGGGTTTGCTTGGCACGTAGGGTTTCTTCATAGATTCCGGCTAGCTCTTTGCTGTCTACAAAGTGTTGCAAATAGTCGGTATTCAATTTGATAGTGTTCATGGTTGTAATTGTTGGTTGTTATTACATTGATTTTGCAAAAATACGAAAAAAATGGGATGTATTGTATCTTGTGTTATATTTTATATTGAAATTCTATAAAATATTTAGATATGTTGTAAAGTTTCTAACGATAGTGTTGGGAGTGGTGGGGTGCATGACTTTTTGATAAGAAGCTACTGGCTAGGTGTGCTATGGGAGGGGAGTGTGGGTGAGCTTGGCCTGGAGTGTTGATAACATGTTGATAACTGCAGAAAGCACCAAAACCACAATTTATTAAAAAAAAGTTTGGTGAGTAAAAAAAAAAGTGTAATTTTGCAATTTGAAAAGAAGTGTAATAATAATTATAACAAAAAGTATACCAATATGTTGAAAAAAGTATCAAAAATCGCAGTGTTGTTCTGCATGTTTGCTTTTGCAGGCAACACTTTTGCCCAAAACGAGGTTCCCGAATATCCTCAGTACGGTTTTTGGAGCAATTGGGGCATTGGTATCAATGGTTCGTTCATGTACCAGCCCGATGTTAGTAAGTTCTACGGTGTACAGGATCTCTATTGGGGTGGAGGTTTCAATGCCGGTCTTGGTGTGATCCTTCAGAAGGAGGTTGACCGTGGTGCTTACTTGCGTTTCCACTACAATTTCCCGAGCCTTTTTGCTAACAGCAACCAGAACGACTTAGCAACTTTTGGTCGCAGCCAAGGTGCTATCCTTTATCCTGATGCAACTGGCCAGGTGGTTCGCGTGAACAATAGCTGGGGTATCACCGACACTTCAATCTCGATGGACAAGCATCATGCTATCACTGCTGAGTTTGTTCTTTCTTTGAACAACAGCTTCCACAATTGGAACCCCGAACGTCGTGGCAACCTGTATGTGTTTGCTGGTGGCGGTCTGGCTTTCAGCCGCAACGAGGCTCGTGGTATGTACAAGGCCGGTATCCAGTTGGACGGTGGTCTTGGTTTCAGCTACAGAGTTACCGACAGGAGCACCCTCTTCTGCGAAGTTGAGGCTGACATCATCGCTGATGCTCCCGCTTTCTGGAGAAAGGATGTTGGTTTCCACCACACTGATTTCCTTGCCTCTGTTGGCTACATGTTCAACCTCGGTGTTACCGCTGCCGACCAGGAGCTGATTGCCCAGCGCGCCCTTATCACCAAGGAGCAGCTTGATGCTCTTGAGGAAGAGAACGAGGCTTTGAAGAAGGATGTTGCTGTTGCCAAAGATTCTGAGAAGAAATTGCAGGCCCAGGTTAACAACCTTACCAATGAGAATGACAAGATCAGACGCGAGGCTTTGGCTCGCGCCCAGCGTGTTTCCGACAGTTTGAACGGTGTTCTCGACCAGCTTAAGGCTGATCAGTTGAACTACTATGCTATCCCCTTCTCGGTGCTCTATCCTAACGATTCTTGGCACGTGACCGATGCTGAGATGATTAAGGTGAAGGCTGTTTCTCGCGTGATGAAGGACAACCCCGAGCTGAAGCTGACTATCGTTGGTTTCTGTGACTACACTGCTTCCGACGAGTACAACATGAAGCTCTCTCAGAAGCGTGCTGAAGAGGTGAAGCGCATCATGGTTAAGAAGTATGGTATTGATCCTGACCGTCTGACCGTTGATTGGAAGGGTAAGACTGTTGCCTTTGGTGACATCCACTACGAGCTGAACCGTCGTGTTTCCTTCTACCGTGTTATTGAATAAGATTTAACAAGGTATAATAAAAGAGGCGACCTGAAAGGTCGCCTCTTTTATTATATGTATGGATTGCTACATGCTGGTAATCTTAAATTCAACGCGGCGGTTGTTGGCACGCCCCTCTTCGGTATCATTGGTGTCGATGGGCAGAGTCTTACCATACCCTTTGTATTGGAGCCTTTTTTCGTTAATGCCTTTCGATATCAGGTAGTCCATCACCGCTTTGGCACGGTTATCTGAAAGTCGTTGGTTGTAGCTGTCGGAGCCCTTGCTGTCGGTGTGGCCACGTATTTCAATGCGCATTTTGGGGTATGTTTCAAGAAGCGAAATAAGGCTTCGCAACTCGAAATAAGATTGTTGTAGAATAGTGCTTTTGTCGAATTCGAAGTAGATGTCTTTTAGAACGAATGTGCTTCCTACGGTAAAGGCTGGTTGCTCATGGGTTAGATATGTAGAGTCAAGGTTGAGGTCGTCAGCTACTGGGGGTGGGCAATTGAGACATTGTACCGTCACATCATCGATGTAGTAGTAGGCTCCAGGTAGCAGGCGTGAGAGAGAGTCGTAATCGGTATATCCAGAAAGTTCTGCCAGATTGAAGTTGCCAATGGTGATGTATTGTTCTCCGCCTTGAGCGACGAAGGTACCACTGATGCGCTGCCATCCGCGAGTGTTGGTTATGGTAGAATCGACGGGGTTGACGACTTGTGGTGTGTATGGGCGGGCAATTGTTTGAAAGATATCGTTGGTAAGATATTTGCGTTCTTTGGCTAAAAATAGGCTGCGTACAGTGTCGCTGATGCTTTCTTTGGTGAATAGTCCGCCAAGTGTGGCAACGGCTCCGGTGGACTCTTCAGAGAGGCTGGCCCAGAAGGAGAGTTGGATGCTGTCTCCGCTCCTGAGTTTTCTTCGTAGACGGGTTTGGAGATATTCGCGATAGTCGTTTTTGCTACAATATATACCGCAGTATCCATCTCCATCGTGTGGGAGTTGCTGACCTAGTTTGTTGATTGGTACACCGCATTCGCGGCTGCCGCAGGTGTTGAAGTAGTCGGCGCTGCCTCGAGTAGGCTGATACCAACCTTCTACGATGGTCAGTATGCCCACAGCATCAACGCGTCGGGGGCAGTGTCGATATTCTTCGAAAGAGCCGTTATAGACTAGGTTGACGAGGCGAGAGCTGTCGTCTGAGACAGTTACCTCTTGGGCATGAGCATAGTCTGCTATGGCTGCTAGAAGCCCTATTGTTATCCAAAGCTTTCTCATGCCTGTTGATTTATAGTTCTCATCATGCTTTCCCAAAGGAGGTTGGCCGTGATGTCCCAACTAAAGCGTGTGCGTTGTATGCGGCCGTTGGCAACCAGTTGTTCACGAAGAGAAGGGGTTTCTGCGATGTTTATGAGGGCATCGGTCAATGCGGCTGCATTAGTGGGTTCAATCAGTAGGGCGGCATTGCCTGCAACCTCGGGCATGGAGGTGCAGTTGGATGTGATTACGGGTATTTCGGATTCAAAAGCTTCTAAGATGGGGATGCCGAAACCCTCAAAGAGAGAGGGATAAACCAGTGCTAGGGAGGAGCCTAGCAGATGAACCAACGTTTCGGGTTCTACTCTGCCAAGAAAGATGACGTCCTCTTTATGATGCATCTGTTCGTAGGCACTTGCTAGTTCATCTCCCCACCATACTTTCTTCCCGACTACAAGAAGTTTGGTCTTCATGTGGTCGTTTTTTTTGTATTGGTCGAAGGCTGTCAGCAATGTGGCCAGGTTTTTTCTTTTTATTATAGTACTAATAAAGATAAAGTATGGATTGCCTTCGGTGTATTGGTGGCGTGTCTGTTGTTGTTCGTGTTGGGGTAGGGGACGATAGCCTTCGTGGGCTCCGTCATATACGACATCTATCTTTGCAGGGTCGATATGGTAGGTGTTTTGTATGTCCTGTTTAGAATAGTTGGAAACGGTTGCGATGCGCGTGCTGTATCGGGCAAACTGGGGAGAGAAGTAAGTCATGTATCGTTGGTGAGAAGGCTTCAGGTTGTCCTTGCTATGTTCGAAGTTAATGTCGTGGATAACAGTCAGTGTTGGTACAGTAGTGTCTAGCGAGGTGTATCCGTCGGGTGATAGAAAGAGGTCGATTTTATACTTTTTTAAAGCCCTGGGAATGCTTTGTTGGAAGAAGAGGTACCATAGTATGGGGTGTCGTGCCTGCGGACATAGCACTATGGGGTGGACATTAGTGAAAAAAATGAATTGGGGGTCGGGTTTGCGGTCAAAGAAGAAATAAAACTCGTGTTCGGGATGAGCCGTTACGATACGTTTCAGCGTTTCGGCCGTGAACCAGCCGATACCGTCCATTTTCCCTGCTAGCAACAGGCGGGTGTTTACTCCTATTCTCATCCGAGTATTGTTTTTTCAATTATTGCAGGGAAGTATTCTTTCTCTAACAGATGGATTTTTTCAGCCAGAGTGTCGGGGGTGTCTTTTTCAGTCAGAGGACATGTGGCTTGAAATAGAATTGTGCCTCTGTCATAATGATTGTCAACAATGTGGATGGTGATGCCGCTTTCTTTTTCATGATTTGCAATTACTGCCTCATGTACGTGGTGTCCGTACATACCTTTCCCCCCATATTTCGGCAGTAGGGCAGGATGGATGTTGATAATATGGTCAGGGAAGGCATCTAAAATCTCCTGTGGTACCAGCCATAGGAAACCTGCTAGTATTACCCAGCTAATCTTACGGTCTTGCAAGTAGGAGAGCACTTTTCCATTTTCGAAGAAGTCTTTTTTCCCGAAATATATGGCGGGAATGCCGAGCTTTTTTGCACGTTCCGCCACATAGGCATCTTTGCGGTTGTATATAATGCAATCGACATTTACTTGTTCGCTATCAGCGAAATATTCACTTATCTGTTGAGCATTAGTCCCATTGCCTGAGGCAAAAATAGCTATTTTTATCATCTTATTATCATTTTTTTATCCAATAACGCTAATTCTCTCAAATTGTTGTATTTCCACAAAATTTAACATTTTACCCGTCAACGAAATTACCAAAATTAACAAATAATACCCCTATTCTGATACAAAAAACACTCTTTTATAGGCGGAAATAAGAAGATTATTATAAAGTTTTCTTCTATATAAGATACCAATTATTAGGTATTTATGTTCATAAGTCCAAAGAAAAAAAGTTAAAAATAGTGGTTATATGAGTTTTTTTTCGTTTCTTTGCACCCTGTTAAACTCAAAAAATTAATAAACATGTCTGAAATTGCAACGAAAGTAAAAGCTATCATTGTTGATAAGCTCGGAGTAGATGAAAAAGATGTCACGATGGAAGCCAGTTTCACTAATGATCTTGGTGCTGACTCTTTGGATACTGTCGAACTCATTATGGAACTTGAGAAGGAATTCGATGTCCAGATTCCCGACGACGAGGCTGAAAAGATCGTTACTGTCGGTGATGCCGTCGCTTTCATCGAAAAGGCTCAGAACTAATTCATCCGAATGAATTTGAGACGAGTTGTAGTCACTGGTCTAGGCACACTTACTCCTATTGGCAACAATGTTTCTCAGTTTTGGGATGCTCTGTTGAGAGGAGTAAGTGGAGCCGGCCTGATTACACGGTTCGATGCCTCTAATTGTAAGTGTAAAATTGCTGCTGAGGTCAAGGGCTTTGACCCAGCACTTTTTTTTGACCGAAAGGAGCTGCGCAAGGTAGACCGTTTCTCACAATTAGGTCTTGTTGCGGTTGACGAGGCCATACTTGATGCCGGGCTAGATGTAGAGAAACTCAACAAAGACCGTGTTGGTGTTATTTTTGGCACTGGAATGGGTGGCTGCGGAACTTTCCAAGATGAGGTTGTTTCGTTTGCCCAAGGGCAGATGATACCTCGTTTTAGCCCATTCTTTGTCACCAAAACCATCACTGACATTTGTGCAGGTCAGATATCTATTAAGTATGGGTTTCGCGGCCCCAACTATTCTACCTCCGCCGCTTGTGCGTCGTCAGCCATGTCTATAGCTGATGCTTTCATGATGCTGCGGTTAGGCAAGGCCGATGTCTTTGTGGCTGGTGGTAGCGAGGCCGCAATAATTGAATCGGGTATCGGAGGTTTTTCTTCCATGCAGGCACTTTCTTTGCGCAACGACGACCCCCTTACGGCCTCTCGTCCTTTTGACAAGGATCGCGACGGCTTTGTCCTAGGCGAAGGAGCAGGAGCGTTGATTTTGGAAGAGCTTGAACATGCCAAGGCAAGAGGGGCAAAGATATATGCAGAAATCACGGGTGCCGGTCTCAGTGCCGATGCCTATCATATAGCTGCTTCTCATCCTGATGGCTTGGGTGCATTGAATGCTATGCGTATGGCTATTGAAGAGTCGGGAATGCTGATTACAGATGTAGACCATATCAATGCCCATGGCACTTCGACACCTATTGGCGACATTTCTGAGCCCAAAGCTGTGGTGTCGCTCTTTGGCGACCATGCCAACAATATTACCATTAACTCCACCAAATCGATGACGGGCCACCTTCTGGGCGCTGCTGGTGCAGTGGAGGCCATTGCTACTATCTTAGCTGTGCAGAACGATGTTGTCCCCCCCACAATCAATCATTTCACCGACGACCCAGCCATCCCTGCACTCGATTTCTCATTCAATAAGCCCACCCACCGTCGTGTAGACTTTGCCCTCAGCAATACTTTCGGTTTTGGAGGACACAACGCCTGTCTGGCATTCCGTAAGTATTAGCATTATGTTCAACTTCGGTCGCTACAAAGGCGAAAACAAAGAGTTTTATCTATTCTTTAAGAATGTGCTGGGTTTCACACCCCGCAATACCAAGCTCTATCAGATTGCTTTCATCCATCGCTCTAAATCGTTGGAGATGGGGCAAGGATGGCGTATCAACAATGAGCGTCTTGAATACCTCGGCGACGCTGTGCTGAGTGCCGTAGTGGCAGAATTCCTCTATAAGAAATACCCCTATCAGGGCGAAGGCTATCTCACTGAGATGCGTTCCAAACTGGTCAGTAGGGCCAATCTGAATAAGCTGGCACAGAAGATAGGCCTCTCACAACTCATCAAGTATAATCGCGAGTCGCAGGGTATCTTCAAGTCGGTCGACGGCGATGCCTTCGAGGCCTTGGTGGGCGCTATCTATCTGGAGAAAGGCTATAAATTCACCCGTCGCATTATCGTCAATAAGATTATCGGTGTCCATCTCGATGTCGATGCCATGGCACATACCGACTGGAACTTCAAGAGCAAGCTTATCGACTGGGGGCAGAAGAACCGCAAGAAAATCAGCTTTGAGGTAGAGCGCACCTTCTACCAAGGCAAGGAGAGTCGTCGACAGTACGACGTGCGCGTCAAAATCGACGGTTCGCCCGCCGAACACGCCATCGAATACTCCATAAAGGCTGCCGAGCAACTCGCCGCAGAAAAGACATACAAGAAACTCCAAGAACAAGGCATCATCCCTCCCCACACCGAAGAATCCACCGTCCCAGGCACTCATTAAAATCGAGTTCTTCCGAAAAAATGCGTAGGTGACGTACGAAGAAAGGGTCCATCAACGTTTTAGTAAAGAATAATAAAACGTAAAAAGATGACCCCAAGCGATATATATTATTTGATGGAATCAAGGCGTAGGAGTGTACCTGTGCCGTACAAAAGCCAAATCTTACGTCATTTATGACGTGTAAAAAAACGATTCTGTGAAGAGTTACGTCGTTTTTTTATCTTTTTCTCGGCTATTTCATGGAATGTGTTTTTTGATTCTTTAGTTGACAAGATGTTGGGTAACAGATATAAACTTACTCGTTTTCGCTGATTCGACATCTTCTGCTTGCTGGTGGCCGCTATGTCATAGGGGCACCTGCGTGGGGCTTTTTGCGTGTCTTTCAAGCTTGTTGTCTGGGGAAAATGCTTGGATTAATAAAAAAAAGGGTATCTACCAAGGGACACCCTTTTCTTTGCATGAGGGGAGGCGTTTATTCTTTTCCCCACTTTATCTTGCTGGTGTGGGGGGTAATGCCTACGCCGTCATATCTTGCTTGCTGTCTCTATCTCTGAGGGATTGGGAGTCAGCATCTCGGTCTTGGCCTTGCTGTAGGTGTCGGCGGCTCGCTTTAGCGCCTCGGGCGATGTATAACGGGATATCAGCTCGGCGTTTTCGCACCAGAGCCGCTGAGTGGACACCGACATCTCACCTTCGGCAGCAGGGCGCGAATGCACCCATGTGGCAGCACCGCTAAACACATGGCTCGCCAACACACCGTTGCGCACCTCAAAGCCATCACTGGTGCCAATGGCATCGGCCAATGGCTGCTTCGACAAAGGGTTAATCTCTATTGTATAGCAGTCAAACCATGCACGCGGCACATCCCCCTCCATCGTCTGTTTTCCCACTACGAAAGTCAGTTGGTCGCCCGAACAATAGTCGCGGTTGTTCTCTACAATAGCCTTGGAAAGCTGGCCCAGCGTAGTATTGCCGTCCACCGTCAGGGTGCCCACAGAAACGTCGGATGCCAAACCCAGGCCGTCGTTCGCCACGGCTATCTCCTTCAAGATGCCGTGCGACACCACCAGTGGCACCAGCACACTGGCATAGTTCTTCACCTCTGTCTTGGTAAGGTAGATGGGCGTGCTATGCATATTCAACGACATGAATGTGTTGTAGTTGGTGCTGCCTATCGAACGATTTTGATAGCGTGGCTTCCACTCCTTGGGGAAGGCGCCCCAAAGGCGTTGCACATTGTTCCACCTCAGTCGTGCCGACGACTGCACCAGTGTCTTTGAGGGATTGCCTCTGTCGTTTTTGCTGCGCCGTGTGATAGCTTTGCCATTACGCACATACACCGTGAAACCGTTGTATTTGCCTGGGGGAAGGGCGGGGAAAAGATTGTCTAATTGTGCCATAAATAGTGTTTTTTGTCTGATGATACTTCTATTCAGCTTCGTTATTTATACTATATTTATACTTTATCTATACTTTATTTATTCTATATTTAGTAGTATAACTGACGTATTAATAAAGTATAAATATAGTATATATGACGAAGTTTCATGGTGCAAAAGTACACTTTTTTTCGGATATAGCATGTTTTTTACAGTTCTTTGACTTACTTTTTTCAATACGTGTAAAAAAAAATGTATCTTTGCAGTGCTCATTCTATACCGAAAGCTATTGGTGTGTATAAGTTAAATTGCACTTTGATAGATTGTTATATCATTACTAAACATATTAAAGTAATAGTTGCTATGAGATTCATGAAATTATTGTCGCTGGCGGTCGTCGCAGTGTTGGCTTCAACCTCGTGCGGCACGAGAGATGAGGCTACTAGGATGCTGGTTCTCTATTATTCCCAATCATCTAACACCAAGGCGGTGGCCGAGGAGATTGCCACCCGGCTGGGTGCCGACATTGAGGAGATTGTTCCCACGATGCCGTATGATGGGGATTTCCAAGCCACTATCGACCGCTGCAAACGCGACCGTGAGCTAGGTGTGCTCCCTGCTATACGGCCCCTCAAAGCCGACATCGAAGAGTACGATTACGTCTTTATCGGCTATCCCATTTGGTTTGGCACTTATGCCCCGCCCATTGCCGCCCTGCTCAGCGAGGTGGATTTGGGGGGCAAAAAGGTGGTGCCCTTCTGCACGTTCGGCAGTGGCGGCTTGGAGTCCAGCATCGACGATTTGCGATGTCAAGAGCCTAATGCCGAGTTGCTGCCCGGCTATGGTGTTCGTGCCGCACGCATGGCGGCTATGCCTCAGGAGGTGGAGCAGTGGTTGAAGGCCTGCGGCTTGATTGAGGGTGAGTACGTCCGGCCGGCAGACTTTGCCGAGCAGCACCCTGTGAGCGATGAGGAGGCTGCCCTGTTTGATGCCGCTGTGGGCGGATACCCGATGATTCATGCCAAGGCCACCATGGCGGCATCACGCGCCACGCCCGGAGGCGTAGAGTATCTGTTCACCGCCGTAGACCTGCCGCGCGAGGACAATCCCGATATGCCTCCTGCAGGCGAGATGAAGGTATATGTGACCGTCGCCGAAGGTGGGGCACCTGAGTTTACACGGGTGGTGCGGTAAGGCAGACACACTTTTTTTTTCGTAAGTGTAGGTGTAAATCAATTTTTTTGTGTATTTTTGCAGACTGAATTATTTGCTTTATATTCATTTTAAAGAAAGGATACGACTATGACGAATATCGAAAATCTGAATGTCGATGCTTCGACTAAAGCGAATGTGATGACGTGGTTAAACGGCTCATACGACGAGGAGACGAAGCAGGCCATCCGCGACATGGTGGACAACAATCCCAACGAGCTGAACGAGAGTTTCTACCGCAATCTAGAGTTTGGCACTGGCGGCCTGCGTGGCATCATGGGTGTGGGCACCAACCGCATGAACAAGTACACGGTGGCAATGGCAACACAGGGGCTGGCAAACTATGTGAAGAAGTGCTTCCCCGAGGCCAACCCCATCAAGGCCGCGGTGAGTCACGACAGCCGCAACCATAGTCGTGAGTTTGCTGAGATTACCGCCAATGTGCTAGCCGCCAACGGTTTTCATGTATATCTGTTTGAGGCTTTGCGCCCCACCCCCGAGCTGTCGTTTGCAGTGCGGCATTTCGGCTGCCAGACGGGCGTGATGGTCACCGCCAGCCACAACCCCAAGGAATACAACGGCTACAAGGCCTATTGGGACGACGGCTGTCAGTTGGTGGCTCCGCACGACACTAGTGTGATTGACGAGGTGCTGAAGATTAAAGGCCTTGAGGACGTGAAGATGACGGGCGGTGAAGGCAACATAGAGATTATCGGTGAGGATGTCGACAACATATACCTGAACCGTATTGAGCAGAACTCGTTACATCCAGAGTTGATTAAAAAGCACCACGACCTGAAGATAGTCTACACACCCCTGCACGGCACTGGCATTACGCTAATACCGAAAATGCTGGAGAAGTTGGGCTTCACCAACGTGAATGTGGTGAAGGAGCAGGCCACGCCCGACGGCAACTTCCCCACCACCCCCAGCCCCAACCCTGAGGAGCGGGCGGCCATGAAGATGGCGGTGGACCTAGCCAAGGATATTGATGCCGACATTGTGTTTGCCAGCGACCCCGACGCCGACCGCGTGGGTGTGGCGGTGAAACGCCCCGATGGTGAATGGATGCTGCTCAACGGCAACCAAACTATGTCGGTGCTTATCTACTACCTGATAAAGGAATGGAAAGAAACCAACCGACTGACGGGCAAAGAATTTATTATCAAGACTATCGTCACCAGCGAGCTGCCTGCCGACATTGCCAAGCGCGAGGGCGTGAAGGTGTATGACGTGCTGACAGGTTTCAAGTTCATCGGCGACAAGATACGCCAGCTGGAAGGCAAGGAGGTGTTCATAGGTGGCGGCGAGGAGAGCTACGGCTATATGATAGGCGACTTTGTGCGCGACAAGGATGCCGTGGCAGCCTGCTCGATGATTGCAGAGATAGCCGCCTGGGCTGCCGAACAGGGCAAGACCTTCTACGACGTGCTGGTGGACATATACACCGAATACGGCTTCTATAAGGAAGGCCTGCTGAGTGTGGTGCGCAAGGGCAAGAGCGGTGCCGAGGAGATACAGCAGATGATGAAGCAATACCGCGAGAACCCACCCAAAGAAATTGATGGCGAACAGGTGGTGTGCATCAAGGACTACAAGCTGCACGAAAGCACCGACCTCATTACTGGCAAAAAAGAGACTATCGACCTTCCAGCAAGCAATGTGTTACAGTTTTTCACCGACAAGGGCAACAAGGTGACCGTGCGCCCCAGCGGCACAGAGCCTAAGATTAAGTTCTATTTCGGCGTGAAAGGCACGTTAGAGAGCAAAGAGGACTTCGACAAGGTGAACGCTGCACTGGATGGTAAGATTGAGGAGATAAAGCACTCGATGAATCTGGCTTAGCCCCCTTTGGTTCGGCGGCGGGCGTTCCGCCCGCCGCCGAACATTACCAATAGCCACTGCTTATGTCTGATATTTGGGAAAACGTCTTACTGGCATTGCTCACCCTGTTGCCCATAGCAGCCTTTTGGTGGAGCAAGAGACGGGTGGAGCCAAAAGTCAATGAGACACTGGAGCTGCGGCGCGAGGAGTATGGGGAAACGATGGTGGCACGCTATGGCGAGCCCCAGCAGATGCTGTGGACACGCGACATGCCCTTGCTTTTCTATGAAGACTTTATGGTTTTGGCGGGCATCCAAGTGCCATACGGCAGCATTGCGGACGTGACGTGCAACAACTCCAACGACTTCGGTCCTGGAGAATGCTATCAAGTGATAGTACGCACCACGCTGCCGGGACATGAGTTTCTCCATGTCCTGATGGATACTGATATGGAAGAGGCCATCGGCATGGTGGAGCATATCCGCAACCACGCAGACAAAGAGCGACACCCATGAAAACGTGCCGTTCGGTTTTCACCATTCTTCTCTTTCTACTCCCGTCCATGCTTTGGGGACAGGAGGACGCACGCTGGACGATAGCTTTCTGGAATGTGGAGAACCTCTTCGACACGCAGCGCGACACGCTCAAAGATGACGAAGATTTCACACCTCAGGGCGAAAACCATTGGACAGCATCACGCTATGCCGACAAGCGCAACAAGATTTACAAAATAGTTGCCGCCATGCAGTGGCCTGCGGTTGTGGGACTGGCAGAGGTGGAGAACGACCGTGTGCTGCGAGATTTGTGCCGTTTTACACCATTGAGGGGTAGGGGATATGAGTTCGTCCACTATGAGTCGGCTGACCGAAGGGGGATAGATTGTGCGTTGCTGTATCGAAAGGGACTGTTCGATGTGTTTGAGTCGAGGAGGGTGGATGTGTCTGACAGTGCAGGTGGATTCTTCACACGCGACCTGCTACTGGTAGGCGGCGTGCTGGGCAGGGAGGACAGTTGCTACATAATTGTGAACCACTGGCCCTCCAAACGCAATGGGGCATCAGCCGAAAGGTATAGGATGAAGATAGCCGGCTTGCTGCTGGGTATGATGGACAGCCTGCAGCGCAGACACCCCGGGGCACTGGTGCTGGCCATGGGCGACCTCAATGCCTCTCCCGAAGAAGAGGCTGTCAGCAAGGGGTTGGGCTTTGAGGGCGGCTGCCGCAACTCAGCAGGGTTCTACAACCTTATGTGCCATATACCCAAGGGCGAGGGCAGCTATAAGTACAAGGACACTTGGTCGTGTATCGACCAGATGGTTGCCAACCGCCAACTGGAGGTGGAGGTGTTTGCCCCCCAGTTTATGCTGGAGGAAGATACGAGGTACATGGGCATGAAACCCCGTCGCACCTACTCGGGCATGAAATATCTGGGCGGCTATAGCGACCACTTGCCGATACTCGTTCATATACCATGAAAAGAGGATTCATAACACTACTGATACTACTGTCCTTGTTGCCGTTGGCTGGCCACACACAGGAGTTGATGCCCTATGCTTGGCGCAACTATGTGGAACTGCTATCGGAGGAGGGTGAGGACGAGGCTGCCGAAGAATTGACTGAACTGTATGAGACCTATCGCGACAACCCCGCCAATGTGAACGACACGACGGCGATGCTACGCTACTTCCCCTTTGTTAACGACCTACAACGCGAGTGTCTGAAGGCCTATGTGGTGCTATACGGGCCGTTGCTCAGCATTGAAGAGTTGTACACAATCAACGGTTTCGACAGCAATACAGTGGAACTGCTGCGCCCATTGGTGATGTTCAGACCTATGGAGCAGGAGCAGCGTTTGGCGCTGAAAGAGATGCTGGCGTATGGTCACAGCAATCTGGTGACGGGCGTGGGCGGCACTGTGGAACAGGCACGCGGCTATCGCGACAGCATCTACGAGGGCAATAACCTGAGGCTGATGTGG
The DNA here is from genome assembly GCA_017428115.1 of Bacteroidales bacterium. Lineage (GTDB taxonomy): Bacteria > Bacteroidota > Bacteroidia > Bacteroidales > P3 > Colimorpha. The sequence continues at coordinate 26,989 of JAFRRK010000024.1, forward strand.
CGTTATTACTTCAAATACAAGGACCGTATACATTTGCAGCTGTCGGGCGACAAGGACCCAGGCGAGCCTTTCTTTACAGGTAGCCAAAAGTTAGGGTTCGACTTCTATGGCTATAGCTTGACCGTAAACGATATAGGCCGATATATCGGCACTCGACAACACCCTTACCTGAAACGTTTGGTGTTAGGGCAATACCATGCACAATTCGGGCAGGGGTTGGTGCTATGGTCGGGCTTTGGACCAAGGGCAGCTTGGGAGTCAGGCATCGGCCGCCACGCCTCTGGACTCCGTCCTAGTGGAGCTTTCACAGAATATGGCTACCTGCGTGGCATGTCGGCTACCATAGCTCTGACTGACTGCTGGAGCCTGTCGTTGGCCTACTCCTACATCGACCGAGATGCCACGTCGACAAGACCTGTGAAGGAGGATACTGTGCAAAGCGTCTACAACTCAGGCTACCATCGCACAGCGACGGAGATAGCCAAACTACATCAGCTGGGTGAACACCTAGTAGGCAGCCATCTGGAATACCGCTCCAGCCGGCTGCAGATTGGACTGACAGGGATGGCAACGTGGCTCGACAAGGTTATCCAGCCTGCCACATACGTATACAACGACAACGCTTTCCGTGGGGACAGGAACTACAACCTAGGCATCGATGCCGCCTACCGCTGTCGGAGGCTGCTACTCTTTGGCGAGGCGGCGGTGTGTGCCAACCATGCTTTCGACAGCACGGCGTTGAATATCAGCCCTGCCGTAGTTATGGGAGGGGAGTTTGTCTTTAACAACAACCACCGCACAAGCCTGCTGCTGCGCTACTACTCCCCCACCTACCACAACCTGCATGCCATTGCCCTGGGGCAGAGCAGCACACCACAGAACGAGATGGGCATAGGCTGCCACTACCAGGGGCGGCTGCCACTAGGCATAACGGCTACGGGTATAGCAGACTTCTTCTACTACCCACACATGAAGTACCTTATCTATGCCCACAGCCGAGGGCAGGAGTATCGCGCAACGTTGTCAAGAGCATCAACAATTGTCAAGGGACTGACGGCTCATGTGCGATACAGGTTTAAGGAAAAAGCCCGCAACATCACCCCATCTACCATGGTGGACGGGCACTATTTGTTGGAGCAAACCTATCGCCACCAGGTGCAGGGCGACATAGAATACAGCACTGGCGACTGGCGACTAGTGACCCGCATCGGCTACGCCCATTACCACGGCGATGCGACAGAGGCGAACAAAGGTCTGCTGCTGTATCAGGACATACAGTACCACCCGCAGCATATCCCGTTGGCCATTACGGCACGAGTGGCATGGTTCGACGTGGACGACTACGAGGCGCGACTCTACACCGTAGAGAGCGACTTCATCTACCAATACAACAGCATGGCATACCAGAACGAGGGCTACCGCTGCTACCTAGTGGCGCGCTACGACATCACCCCTCACTGGAACATCGGCATCAAATACGGCATCACCGCCTACACCGACCGCGACACCTTCGGCTCTGGCTACGACCTGATTGATGCCAACCACCGCCAACAATGGAGAGTGCAGATCCGCCTGAAATGGTAGCCTTAAAAAAAGCATTCTGTGCGGCAAAACAAAAATCGCTATTTTTATTCTGTCCCACAGAACAAAATCAGCATAAACACCTATTGCAATACCCCTTTTCATTGAAAAAAACACCCCAAATTATTGCCGAATAAAAAAAGTCGTATCTTTGCACCACAAAACAGCAAAACAAACGACAATGTAAGGATACAAAATATAGGCATAAACAACTGAGATTAACGCTCTTGTTCTTCTATCGGAAAAGCTGGTAACCTTCAATATAACCCTAGCGGCAATACTTGGCGTTTTGCAAAACATCAATGGTCTATAATTGGAACATACAACAACAATATCAGCAATTCCTACACAGGCTGGATAGACCTCTTTGAATGGGGGACAGGGAATAATCCGTTACTAGTGTACAACTCAACTTTTGTTGACTGGAGTACCAACAATATTCCTGATGGATTTGGTGGCGGTATGCCCTGGCGTACCCTATCGCTGTCAGAGTGGACTTATCTGTTGACCCACTATACATACGGAACCGCCACAGTAAATAATACTCCCGGCCTGGTGATTCTTCCAAGCGATTGGAACCTACCATCTTTATTGATATTGCATTATTTGTATGTGCTACAGGTTCCATATATTTCTATTATTGCCAAATGAAAAGATACTAATATTATTTGAATTGACAACCTTTTTGATTATTCAATACTCAGATGATAGACTTCAGACCAAAACGCAACTAATGAATGCAAAGATAGGTAAATGTCTGATATGGTAGTTCGAAGCCTTTTTTTTCGGGCGTAAATTCCAATAGGAAATGCAACGATGCAACGAAAAAAAACCGACAGTTGGTCTGCAGCATCATAGACAGCTCAGTGAGCTGACTGTCGCACGATATGTTAATTACTAAAAATGACAGGTCATTATCTTCAAGAATACCTATGATTCCTCCCCTTGTTTTTTGTTATACATCGTTGAGTAGTAGCTGCATAGGTGTCTTTATGTTGCTTGTTCTAGGATAAAAAGACCGAGAACGAAGGGATGACGAACAAAGGGATTACGGAGTTTCATGGCTTTGTTTTACAGGTTAATCCAAAATACACTTTTCTTCGGCATAATTCAATAATGGCTGGTCTTATTCAGTCAGCAGGCATTCAGGTTGCAATATGGGCGAGGGTTTAGGCATAATGTTCGGCCACGCGGTCGAGGAGGGTGAGTAGTTCGTCGGTCGAGGTGGTGGTGACCATAGGAATACGGAACTGCTTGAAATTGGGCAGTCCGCGGAAGTATCCTCCGTAGTGTTTACGCATCTCGAATATGGCGGTGTGCTCGCCTTTGAAGTCAATGGCGGCCAAAAGATGTCGGCGGCAGGTGTCTACACGCTCTTGGACTGAGATGGGGCGTTCTTCCTCACCGCGGAGCAGGCGTTGGGTCTGTTCGAAAATCCAGGGGTTGCCGATGGCGGCGCGTCCGATGAGGATACCGTCTACACCGTAGCGTTGGTGTGCTGCGATGGCCTGCTGAGGGGTGGTGATGTCGCCATTGCCGAAGATTGGGATGTGCATGCGGGGGTTGTTCTTCACCTCGCCGATGAGGGTCCAGTCGGCCGAGCCTTGGTACATCTGGGTCTTGGTGCGGCCATGGATGCTGAGTGCGGCGATGCCGATGTCCTGTAGCCGTTCGGCAAGCTCTACGATGGGTTTGTCGTTGTAGTCATAGCCTAAACGGGTCTTGACGGTGACAGGAAGATGTGACCGCTTGACGAGGGATTCGGTGATGCGCAGCATTTTGGGGATATCTTTGAGAATGCCGCTTCCGGCTCCTTTGCCCGCCACTTTACGGACGGGGCATCCCCAGTTGATGTCGATAAAATCGGGATGCTGTTGCTCCACAATGTCGAGGCATTGGAGCAGTTCCTCCTCGTCGGCACCGAATATTTGGATGCCGATGGGGTGTTGCGTGGGTGTGAAAAGCATTTTGCGACGGCTCTTTTCGGCGTCGCGGTTGAGGGCCTCGGAGGCTATGAACTCGGTGATGAGGAGGTCGGCTCCAAACTCTTTGCAGAGCTGGCGGAAAGGGAGGTCGGTGATGTCGTCCATAGGTGAAAGACCAAGGACACAATATTTTCCAAAATTCAGCGTTTCCATAGTCAGTTTGCAAAGATACAAAGAATAAATTGAAACTAAAGAAACAAAAAACTAAAATAACCGATTATGGATAGGAAGGCTTTGACTATTGACTATTGTGAGTATGCCTCGTTGGAGGAGATGCCTGAGCGAGAGCGCAGGCTGATGGTGTGTGCCATGGAGTCGACACATAGGGCGTATGCGCCGTATTCCAAGTTTCATGTGGGGGCTGCGGTGCTTCTAGCCGACGGCACCATGGTGTCGGGCAGCAATCAGGAGAACGTGGCTTACCCGTCGGGATTGTGTGCTGAGCGGACAGCCCTGTTTAGTGCGTCGGCGCAGCACCCCGAGTTGGCGGTGGAGGCTTTGGCTGTGGTAGGCTATTTTGAGGGGAGCTATACTGAGGCATCGCCATGTGGGGCGTGTCGTCAGGCGATGGCAGAGTATGAGACTCGCTATGGTAACAAACTGACAATATTTTGTTATCTGAAAGAGGGACGAATTCGACGGATAGAGGGGGTTGAAAGCTTGCTTCCGTTTGGGTTTGATGCCGACTTGTAAGTTTTTTTGGCTTATTACAATTAGCTGATACATACTATTATATTGTTTGCTTGCTAAAAAAACTTTAGCAAAAATCTTTGTACACGGAAATTTCTTTGTACTTTTGCACGCTTAAAATGGCAAAAAAATATAAATAATATAACTAAAATACTCACAAATGGGAATCATAGGAAGTATTAGAAAACACTCGTGGATAGCCGTTGCCGTGGTTGGTGTGGCTATCGTTGCATTTATTATTGGCGACCTCACCAAGAACAACCGTGGCATACCCGATATGGGCAAGATTAACGGTACAACCATCACCTATCAGCGTTTCACCGAGCTGACGGAAGAAATGGAAAACAACTACAAGCGTCAGCAGGGCGTAAGCCAGGTGCCTGCGGATATGGACTACCAGATTCGTGAGCAGGTGTGGCAGAACTTGTTGACAGAGACGCTTATCGACGAGCAGTTTGCCAAATTGGGTTTGACGGTGACTCCTGCCGAGGTGAGCGACATGTATGTTGGCACCTTTGTCCACCCCTATTTGCGTCAGCTGTTCACCGACCCCAAAACTGGTGAATATAGGGTGCAGGCAATTCAATACTATGTCGACAATTTTGAGAATCTCGACACTGCCCAGCGCATGGAGTGGGCCGAGGTTGAGAAGTATGTGAAACAAGATCGCAAACAGCAGAAATATAGTGCACTTATTTCACGCGGTTTCTATATGCCCAATGCTATAGCCAAGCAGGTGGCCGCTATGAGCAACAAGCTGAGCAATGTGACTGCGGTGAACTGTTCGTTCCAGTCGGTTGATGATAGTGAGATAACCCTTGAAGAGGCAGACTATCAGAACTACTATAACAAGCATAAGGCCGAGTTCCGTTTGCGCGATGAAATGCGCGAGATTGAATATATTGTCTATCCCATCGTCCCTACTCAGAAGGATATGGCCGACATACAGGCTGCTGTGGAGAAGACTTGGGAGGAGTTTCAGACAGTTGAGCCGGACGAGCTGACATTCTTTGTCAACGCCGAGTCTGACCGTAGCTACGACTCGACCTACCGTAAGGCTAGCGAGTTTGCTTCGCCTATGGATTCTGCCATTATGGCTGCGGGCGAGGGCTCGTTGATTAGTCCCCGCATTGCTGGCAACGAATGGATGATGGCAAAGGTATTGAAGATTGCCAACCGTCCTGATAGTATGCGTGCCAGCGTCATCTATATCTTTAACGACAAGGTAGGTGGCGGCATCACCCGTGGCGACGAGCAGGCCAAACAACTTGCCGACAGCGTGATGAACTTGGTGAAAAGTGGCGCCATGACTTTCGAGCAGGCTGTGGAGCAGTATTCTGACGACCCGCAAAAGTCGACCAGCAATGGCGATATGGAGTGGCAGTTGGATGGCAACTTTGGTTTCTTGAATGAGGATATCATCAATACTCCTGAGGGTGGTCTGTTTGTGAAACAACACCCGAGCGAGGTTGGTTACTATGTGGTGAAAGTTACTGGCAAGACAGCCCTGCAACGCAAATATCGTGTTGCCACCATTGTACGCACAATAGCGGCTTCGGAGGCTACCACTCACAACATTTATAACGAGGCCAATAAGTTTGCCGGCAACAACCGCACTTATGCCGAGATGACGGCTGCTGCACAGCAGGAGAACCTGCAGGTGCGCAACGCAATGGTTACTGCGATGCAGTATTCTATTAGCGGCATCAACAATGCCCGCAGCATTGTTCAGTGGGCTTTCAATGAGAAGACTCAGAACGGCAGTGTTGCCGACCAGATATTCGAGGTCGACGACATGTACGTGGTGGCCGCACTGAAGGATGTCTACAAGGTGGGCTATGCCACATTGGACCAAGTGCGTAACATGATTGAGAATCAGGTGCGCAATGAGAAGAAAGGCGAATTGCTGATGGCTCGTATGGAAGAGGCTAAAAAGGCCAGCAACGACATTTATGCCATTGCAGCCAAGGTAAACTCAGTGGTGGATACACTCGACAGTATCTCGTTCAACGATTATTTCTTGGGCAAGTATGGAATGGAGCCCAAGGTGCAGAGTGCTATTGCTGCCGCTGGCGAGAACACACTTATTGGTCCTATTCATGGTGCTCAGGGCGTGTATATGGTGAAGGTAAATGCCAAGATGGACAACCCCACTCCTGTAGACCCTGCCAACATCCGCAACCAGAAGGAGCAAAGCTTTATGCAAGGGCTGCGCAGTGTGCAGCAGGTGCTTAAGGACAATGCCAAGGTTGTAGACCAGCGCAACAAGTTCTTCTAATGGATACTGACAGTTCAAATAATATGAAGCAGAAAGGCGCGGCCATGCGGCTGCGCCTTTCTAGCAAATGGCAGGACTTTCGCGAGCGTATGCGCCACAAGCATAGGCTCGTGGTTCTTGACACTGATACGCTTCAGGAGAAGTTTTCCATGGAGTTGACCGGTGTCAACTTGTTTACTTATATTGGCATTAGTGTTATTGTGCTTGTCATCCTTACATCGTTGCTGATTGCTTTTACTCCATTGCGTAACCTGGTTCCGGGATACATCAAACCAGAGCTGAAGGAGCAGACCTTGCGAAATGCCCAGATTATAGACTCGCTCGAAGTCATCATTGCACAGCATGAGCAGCATATCGGCATCATTCAAGAGGTAATCGATGGAAAGGAATTCCGTGTGGAAAAGGACACCGCTACGCTGGCAACGACCGAGGAAGAGGTTGTCTTCCGCCATACACGTGCTGACTCGCTACTGAGGCAGGAGATAGAGCAGCAGCGAAAAGAGGCCCAGGCGCAGCAGAGAAAAAGAAAAGGCAAACACTAATTATTCGTTTTTCTGAACATGAACAGCACTAATGATAAGGTTGTTACGATACTTTAAATATACTACTACATAGTTCAACTAGCAGATAGCCATGAAACATATTGCAATACTAGGGTCGACAGGCTCGATAGGCACCCAGGCGCTTAACGTAATCCGTCGACATCGCGACCAACTGGCCGTAGAGGTGCTTTGTGCTGGCAGCAATGCCGACCTTTTGATAGCCCAGGCGTTGGAGTTCGACCCCAACGCAGTGGCCATAGCCGACGAGAGCAAGTACCAGCAGGTGCAGGATGCCCTTTCGTCACACGACATCAAGGTCTTTGCCGGAATGGATTCCATCACCGACCTGATGGAGATGGAATCGATCGACATGGTATTGGCATCGATAGTGGGCTTTGCTGGGCTGCGACCCACGCTACGAGCCATCGAGCACCACAAGGCTATCGCCTTGGCCAACAAAGAGACCATGGTGGTGGCTGGCAAGATAGTGACCGAGGCAGCAGCCCGCAACAGGGTGCCTATACTGCCCGTTGACTCGGAGCATTCGGCCATTTTCCAGAGCCTTGTAGGCGAAATGGGAGGGGTGGACAAGATACTCCTCACCGCGTCGGGCGGTCCATTTCGCGGATACAAACGCGAGCAGCTGGAGAAAGTGACCCTTGCCGATGCCCTTAAGCACCCCAATTGGAATATGGGACGCAAGGTGACGATCGATTCAGCATCACTGATGAACAAGGGGTTGGAGGTTATTGAGGCACGTTGGCTTTTTGACATCCCAGCCGAACGTATACAGGTGTTGGTCCACCCCCAGTCGGTGGTGCACTCGATGGTGCAGTATGTCGATGGCAGCATCAAGGCCCAGCTGGGTGTTCCCACTATGGAGACCCCCATACAGTATGCTTTCAGTTTTCCACAACGCATTGAGAGCCATCTACCACGACTCAGTTTCGAGAGGTATTCGCAGCTCACCTTTGAGAACCCCGACACCGAGACATTCCGCTGCCTCTCCCTAGCCTACGAGGCAATAGCCCGGGGAGGAAACATGCCTTGCATCATGAACGCAGCCAACGAGGTGGCCGTGCAGCAATTTATCGAAGGAAAGATAACATTCCTTCAAATTGCCGACATCGTTGAACATCAAATGTGTACCTCTCATTTCATTGCCGACCCCTCTCTCGACGACCTTTTCCAAACCGATGCCACGGTAAGGCGCATGTAATTTTTTTTTTAGAGGTCTGTAACAAATCGCCCACTTTTTGCTACATACTATCAGATGGACAAGAAAACGCTAGTAGAGGAACAGCGTCGCCAGAAGCAGTTTGTAGCACAAGTGCAGCAGTGCGATGCACTGATATACAGTGTATGTCGGCTCTATGGCTGTCGCCGTGACAATTCAACCGAAGACCTCTATCAGGAGATTGTCTGTGCCTTGTGGGAGAGCTACGACACGTATAATGGAAAGAGTAAATTCAGTTCGTGGCTCTATTCCGTGGCTCGCAACACAGCGGTGGCATACTATCGGCGACACCATTTGCGACAGCCCGAGATAAATCTTATCGACGTAGAACGTGATTTCGAAGCCTGGCACGATACACCCGACCCACTTGTCGGGGAACTCTACTACCTGATTGACCAACTCAACGCTGACGACCGTAATTTGATGGGTCTGTATATTGAAGGATATGATTATAAAGAGATAGCACAAATGATGAACCTCAGTCAACAGGCAGTACGCACACGCATGAGCCGAATCAAAGTGCGTCTCAAAGAAATAAAGGACCGACAGAAGTGAAAGGAAAGGTAGTATTATGACAGACGAACTAAATCTAGAACCCTATCGCAAGGCATGGAAGGCTGAGAAAAAACGCCTAGAGACTGCCCCACCACTTCATACGGAGCAAGACATTCTCTCCATGCTCTCGCAGTATAGTCAGCCGAACGAGGCTGCCCCCCAACGGCATCAATACCACCGCCGCACACTGCCTCTTTGGCTGGGCAGTGTAGCTGCAAGTATCGCCATTCTGATAGGGGTGGTGTGGATGCTATGGTTTCGACCCACTGCTCCCACCGTTCCTCCAGCCATTGCAGAGCTCAGACCTCATACTACTACTGCTATGACTCAGAATACTCAGGTACCTACTCTTATCCCAGAAACTTCTATCTCTCTAACAACACCCCCCTTGCCCCACCCTCAAGCCCGTAGCAGGCAGGACATCCAAGAGACTACTAGATCTCTGCCAGCGGGTGCTTTTGATCCACAGCCTCTTTCGAACGATTATTCGATTCCGATGGAGGGCAATAGTACTAAGGTTATATCTAGCTGTTTAGCCGATGCAAAACCCCAAGTACAAAAATCTTCGTCGCAGTCGCAATGGCAGTCGTTCCAGGAATCATATATTGCGGATGGTACCAACAAACAGAAAGCTCTCAAAGAGCCTCTCGTGAGAACATGGTATGATAACATGTCATTCCAATTCCCTAGAACGCAGGTAGCACTATTGTTGGGTGCCAATATCTCCCCAGTATTAGGCACACAGGCTCTAGGGGGTGTAGGCATTACGCTAGATTCGAAGAAGGATGGTGTTGTCTGTGCCAACAATCAAGGTGCGCTACACCTGCTCTTTGACATACCTTCACTCACTTCTGGCAGCGACTCGCTTTCCATTGGTTTACAGTATGGATACGGCCTTAGCTACCGCCCTATCGACAACTTAGCCATTCGACTCAATCTGGGTGCCTACTTGCTGTTTGGCAATTTCGACCTCGGCCTTCGTCTCAATGCCGAGGCGGGCTACCGACTCAACGAGTATCTAATCCTCGCCGCAGCCTACCAATACTACATGCCGGGTATTGTCTCGGGCGAAGGTCGCCACTCCGCTATTATTTCTATAGGATATATAATTGACTAAACTATATTCCACCATAATATGAAACGAGTATTTTTTATAGCTATCATGTGTTTAATCGCTTGCTGTGCCGAGTCGCAGACGAGCGATACAGTCCGTATCTTCCCCTACGTGACCAATTTTAGTCCCAACTTAGATGGATGGACCTCTTCTGACTCCTCTACGTGGATTTCTGGCCTATATCAATACAGTACGCCTGTAGCATCGGTTAGCGTACCTAACGCTGTCAGCCAATGGCTTATCTCACCTCCATTGCAACTGCCCAATGACACTGTGGGATTGCAAATGCGTTGGGATAATGCCAAGAGTGGTGGTGTGCAGATAAACTATTATGTCCTTATCAGCACCGACAACGGCCTCTCTTGGGACACTGTTGACTCATGGAACTACTATGCCAATCAAACCTATCTTCAAAATGCTTGGCCAGTGGATTTGGCACCTTACGCCGGACAGACAATTCGGGTGGCATTTAGCGTTCCACCCACCTCTGGTGGGCAGCGAATGCTCAGCATCACCCACTTCAACATACGCAGCGACCGTATGCCTTGGGGTTATTGGTGGGTTGGCGATAGAATAGCACGGGTGGGCGACACCGTTGAGCATTTCTATTCGCTCTCTGCTGAAACCGACTCGCTGAATACTGCCGATTGGCATAGCACTATGGTGGAGAATGGCTTTGCCACGGTGGTGGATACTCCAGCGATTAACAACTATGGCGATGTGTTGTACCGTGTGCGGTACAATGTTGAGGGTATCGATACTGTTACCCTCAGTATGAGCAATGCCTATGGCACTCTAATCACCAATGCCCATGCCACAATTTACGACTGCCAACCCATCAGCACCTTTCCTTGGATTGACACTTTTCCCTACCTCGGCTCTTACAATGTATGTTGGCAGATGAGCAATTTTGTGCATAACGATCCAGGTACCAATATTGGCAGCACCGATGAAAATGGCGAACGCTGGAACTCGACCAACCATTTGCAAACGATTAGCAATTCCGACCGATACCTCATCACGCCCCCTATTGCAGTGCCTAATAATGTGCATGATTTGGCATTTCATCTCTCCTATTGGGGCAACTGCAGCATTGATGTTCTGGCATCCCCCTCGGCGGGTACCGACCTATCGCTCTTCACCGACACCCTTGCCACATTTCCGCGAGGCAACGCCCGTCGTGTCCGTAAGGTGCATCTCGACCAATATGCCGGACAAACCATTCGGCTGGCACTGATGGTACAGTACGGCTATATTATGCGCATCTTCAATGCAGGAGCGGACTATGACACCTTGCCGAAGATTGATGCGCTCAATGTGCCTGCACGTATCTACAACGATTCCTCCGTCCTCTGCACAGCCTCATTGCGCTATGGCTCTACGACCAATCTTCACTACACTTGGCTGTCTGCCCGTGGTGCCACTATCGTCACCAATGCTTTGGGCGACTCCGCCTACGTCACTGCCGCTGGTGGCAGCGACTACGACACTCTTACCCTTATAGCTACCAACGCATACGGCTCTGATACTTTAAGTCAACGGGTTCGTGTGGTGGATTGCACTCCGGCCACCACTCTGCCTTGGTGTGAAACATTTGCCGACGGCCTCCGCTGCTGGTATAAGCCTGAGGGGTGCAACTGGGTGGACAATGTGCCACTATACCAATCCGAGTCGGCACGTCTGCTACAGTCGATGTGCGGCAGCAGTACCCTCGATAGCTGGATTATCTCCAAAGCCATTGCCATTCCCACCGACACTGCCCTTGGCGTGCGTCTTTTCTGGGATGCCGCTTCCAACAACAACAATTTCCACTTCAACTACAGTGTCCTTGCCACTGTGGGCAATCCCAGCGACACCAGCGCTTACATCCCCCTGTATGTCGACACGCTTACGCACACACACTTCAGCTCGTTCGATCACATGAGCGTGAGCCTCGCCCAGTTTGCAGGGCAGACTATCCACCTCGCCTTCCGAAACCAGTCGCCCAGCAGTAACACTACGCTCTATATCGACAACGTCACTGTGCGCGCTACTGCCGCACCAATTATCAATTTGTCAGCACCAGCACTTGTATATGATGATGAGGTTACCTATACCGCCACTTTGATAGAAGGCTCTCCCAACGGACTCTCCTACACATGGCACTCTTCGTTGATGGACACCACCTTCATGGGCGATTCGACCATTACTATTACCTATGACACCGCTGGCTGGGATACCGTCAGCGTGATAGCCGCCAACTTCTATGGTTCCGACATTGCCACCACCACTACCGAGGTGCGCCGCTGTGCTGTGCACACGGTGCCTTGGGGCGAGGACTTCACCTCCGATTCTACCCGCCGTTGCTGGGTAGGTCTCTCCGCATACCACCTGTCATATGGATGGGCAGCCAATGTAGACAGCCGCCTGCTTATTTCGCCTGCTATCGACATGCCCACCAATTCGGGAGATGTACAGCTGCGTTGGAGTCAGGAGAACCCGCCTACAATGGGGGTCAACACCCTTGTGTTGGTCTCACCTACAGGCGGTACCGACCCTGCCGACTTCACCGACACTATTCTCGCCCAACTCCACAATAGCGGCACCGACTCTGTGGTGCTAGGCAACGCCTACGCCGGGCAGCGCATCCGTGTGGCGTTTGGCGTGTGCTACCCCAACTATGGCGAGTATATCCTTGTCAGCAATATAAACATGGGCTACAACACCACTGCCCCTCAAATCAGCCTATCCGCACCTAGTGATATAACTGTAGGCACTGCCACCTCTTTCACCGCTCATCTCAATGTATGCTCACAGACGGGTATGACTATCGCCTGGCATTCCTCGCTTTTGGATTCTACCATCCTTACCTCTTCCCCTTCGCTACAGTTGGTCTATCCCATTGGTGGTTACGACACCCTTATCCTTGTGGTTAGCAACGCTTATGGTGTCGACACCGCAGTAGCCACATTCTATGTCTTCAATTGCAACGGGGTGGCACTGCCCTACACCGAGGACTTCCAAAGCATCACCCCCACGGCATGGAACGTCGCTGGCAACATCCCCCAATGTTGGAACACTTCGTCGACAGGCACTTCTACCGACAATACGCCACATGTGGTCGATAGCTACACCTATATGTCTAATCTCTCCAACAATGCTCTTCTCATGATTGCAGGTAGCACCACTGGCTACAGCACCAATGTGCAGGCAATACTGCCACGTTTTGCAAGTCCTCTGCAGCAGTTGTCTATGAGCTTTGATTATTGTTTCGAGTCTGCCACCCAAGGTACGCTCATAGTGGGCTACTGGAACGACAGTACAAACCTCTTTACCCCAGTTGATACAATCACTCCTCATGCAGGGAACTATATATGCGACACCGTCAGCTTCGCTGCTGCCACCGACAGCAATGCCCACATAGCCATCAATTGGGTCAAGACGAGCACATGGTACGGTGTTGCGATAGACAACATTCGCGTCTTCAACTCGGTAAATGGAGAGGTGCTGCCGTGGGTGGCACTTCTTGGTCCCACTAGCGTCGATGCCTTCGATACTGCCGTATTCACTGCCCAGCTCTTAGATGGTGACACCGCCGGCCTCACCTACACTTGGCATTCTGCTATGGCAGCGCGTGGTCTTGCCCAATCCTCAACCCTCAATTCTCAATTCTCAATTATTTACACCGCTGTCGGCACCGACACCCTCACTCTCACCGCCACCAATGTCCACGGCAGTCGCAGTGTCCAGCAGATAGTAACCGTCACTGGTCTTCCGCAGGTCTCTATCCTTGGCCCTGCCACTGTCACCAGCGGCGACTCTGTTTTCTACACTGCCACCTTCACCGCAGGTGTTGATACCGCCACCACCTACACTTGGCATTCTGCTATGGCAGCGCGTGGTCTTGCCCAATTCTCAACTCTCAATTCTCAACTCTCAATTCTTTACAATGTTGGCGGCACTGACACCCTCACCCTCACCGTCACGACCCTTCTAGGCTCTACCACCACCACGCGCATCATCACCGTGATAGGGTGTACGACCAGCACCTTCCCCTACTTCGAAGGTTTCGAAAGCGGTCTGCCTGCCTGCTGGACTCGCTATTGTGCCTCCACTGACCAAGATATGCATGTCTGGTACGACCAAAACTATTCCTATTGGTGCCACACCGGCAACCACTGCATGGTGTCGCAAAACCTCACCTATCCCAACCAAAACATCGCCGACTGGCTGATGATGCCTGCCATACAAGTGCCCGCTTCGGGCAATGCGTCGCTCTATTTCTGGGTCAATTTTGTGGGTAACCCCTCTGGCTTTGCAGTGCTTGCCTCCACCACTGGCCGTGGCTCCACAGCCTTCTTTACCGACACCTTGTTCTACGAGAGCAACCACACCCATACGGGCAATAACTACTCTGCCACATACGTGCCGCGCAGTGTCTCGCTCGCCTCATACGCTGGGCAGATAGTTCATCTGGCCTTCGTGCATGGCAGCCCCAGTGGTTTGGTCTTCCTTGATGATGTTAGCATCGACATCTCCGGCTTGCCCGAAGTACGGTTGACAGGTCCCTCCACCATCCGCTCGTGCGACAGCGCGGTGTTCCAAGCCACCCTGCTCGACGGTGACACTGCCGGCCTCACGCTCACATGGCATTCCGCCAAAGCATCGCGTGGCAGAGCCTATGCCAGTATCACAGATGGCCGCATGGCGATTGATTACTACGAAGGAGGGCGCGACACCCTCACCGTCATCGCCACCAATGCCTTTGGCAGCGACACCGCCCGCCTCACCTGCACCATCACCGACTGCGAACCCATCATCCATTTTCCCTACGCCACAGTCCTGAACAGCAATAGCGCCCTTACATGTTGGGATAGACATAATTATTCTGGCGATGGCGGCTTTAGTGGATGGCGCTTGAGCGACTATTTCAATAGCGGCACCACCTGTATTACTTCTGAAGTAGGCTGGCCCAACCTCACCTACGATGCGTGGCTCATTGCCCAAGAGCTGGAAATCCCTGCCGACACCAACAGCTACACCCTGCAGTGGCATATCCTCTGCGACCACGCCAGTTATCAGGTTCTTGCCTCCACCACGGGACGTGTTACCCTAGACGGTTTCACCGACACCCTTTTCTCCGAGCTGCGTGACACTGCCTCGTGGGTCACTCGCTCCGTCTCGCTCGATGCTTATAGAGGGCAACGCCTCTATATCGCTTTCCGCACCACAGGTTGGAACAACACCCTGGTTAACTATTGCGACATTGGAGTTATCCGTATTGACACTGTGCGTGTCGTTAGCACCCTTGACACCAACTATACACCCGACTCCGTGCGCTACCTCGTCACGGTGCAATCTGCCAATGATACAATGGGCAGTGTCAGCCCATCAGGTATCTTCGAGGTGGATAGTGGAACCTACTTCAATGCCACTGCCATCGCTGAAGAGGGCTACCACTTCGAAGGCTGGAGTCTCTTCCCTGGCTATGCTAACATAATTACAGACAACCCGCTCTCCATCACAGTCGCTTCCGACCTCGTTATCACCGCCCATTTCACCCCCGACACCAATGCCATAATCGACACTGTGTGGCGTACTGTAAGGGTCCATCCTGTTATGTGGGACGGCTCACAATTGATGCCGGGCCTCTCTGTCAGCGGCGAGGGTATCTATCCCGACGGCTCTACCGCCACACTTGCTGCCCATTATGAGACCGACCCCATCTTCTGGTATTGGGTTTCCGCTTCGGGTGATACACTTTACGACAACCCCTTCAGTTTCCTAGTCACTTCCGACACGGTGTTCTCTGCCGTCTTTGGCCCCACTTGCCTTGACATCCACAATAGCCCTGCCGACTCGCTCATTCACCTCTATCCCAACCCAGCCACCACAACCCTCATCATCGAAGTAGTCTTACCCTCCACCGTCACCCTGATAGACCTTCAGGGACGTGAAATCGGTTCTTGGCAGTTAGGGGAAGGAAAGACTCTGCTCGACCTCAGCCATTGTATTTCGGGAGCCTACTTTGTCAGAGTGGCAAACCTCAAGGGAGTTACAATACGCAAACTAATAGTAAATAAATAAATAATTAATTAATAATCAACCCCTATTAATCCTAACTCACATGAAAAAACACTTTTTCTTCTTCACGTTGCTGCTTGTAGCAGGTATTGCCAGTGCTCAGCAAATCCGTTACATTTATCGTCCTGGTGAGGGCGAACGCCAAATGGGCGTTATCCTAGGTCCCACGATTGGGTCTCAGTCGTTGTTAGTCAAAGTCGACGATAACGACCAGTATATCGACAATCTCATTGGCTACACAGCCGGTATATTCTGGGGTTATGAGACCGACCATGGCCGAGCCATAGATTTCGGCAATCACGCTTCACTACTCTACACCCTTCAACCTTTCAGTGGTAAGCTTAACTACTTCGATGGAACCACCACCACCCGTGTCGGCTTTAACGGCCAGCAAATACGTTTCTATGAAAACCCATTCCTTTCCTACCGCGCTACCCAACAGCTTATCATCAATGCTGGTGTGGGTATAGGATTAAATGCCGGACTCCCCAGCAAGTATCATCGCGATGGTGAAACATTCAAGGCTCAGTACAATCTCCTTACCCAGCTCTTTTTCGACTTCGATGCCAATGTTGGTGCTAGATACTACATTACCGACGACCTTTTTGTCGGTGCCCATGTGCACTGGGCCTTTTACACCTTCGACATCCGCGACCTAGCTGAGAGCGACATGTCGAAAGAGCTTGTGGGCGGCATCTCTTTTGTTGCTGAGGATGGACCCAATGCTGTCTACATGCCCAGTACTAAGCCATTTCAAGTGTTGTTCTCTTTTGGCCACACCTGGTAGTGGCGATTGTCATCTAGGGAAACATCCCTGACCATCTGTCTAATTATATGGCCCCAAGCAGATTTCTGCTCGGGGCCATAATTGTATAATAACTGGAGGTTGTTAGCGGGCGTTGGTGCTTTGGCTGCTGCCCGAGGTGGTGGGAGTGCTACCAATGTAGTAGCCGTGCCAGCTGCTGCCACCGCTGAAGGTGGCAGTAGTCCAATACTGGTAGGTGCCACTGACCACGTCGGGCGATGAGAATACAATCACACTGCTGCCTCCCGGAGGGGGTTTGGCACCCGGATCCGAATAGTCCTCTGTGAATCCGCTGCCCGTGGGTGCGGTATTCAGATACATAAGTATCACATCGCCGGCACTGTTCTTTATGCAAAGGCCGTTGGTGCCGGTATTATTCACCTGGAGGTATCTCTGATAGCCGCTGACGTTGGGATTGTCCCATGCGCCCATGCGGCCTCCTTGGGTGATGATGATGCCGCCATCTATCGAGAATCGCCCACCGGCATCGGTGGCAGCATCAATGCCCACCTCGTTGCCCTTCACAATGATGAGCCCGCCATGTATGTTGGTGTTGCCATTGCAGTCGATGGCATCGTTGCCACGCGAGTAGCACCATAGTTTGCCATCATTGATTTCAAGATAGTTGGCTGCGTTGAGGGCGTCGTCAAATGCATTGGCCTCGATGATGCCGCCGTTGATGAAGAGGCTGTCCTTGCTCTCGATGGCCTCACCGTTGGGGTCGCCACTGGTCTGCGAGCAGTAGGCTCCCACATGGCCGCTGTTGAAGTATATGTTACCCTCTATCTTGATGCACTTGGGCAGACCTTTGAAATAGTCGTCGCTACTGCTTCCGCCCCATGGGCCACCGCCCGAGCTGACAGGATTGACAGCGTTGCCGCTGGTCTGAATGTAGACATAGATGAGGTCGTCGTCGGCCCCTATGCTGCCCACTACCAGTTTGCCGTCGGCTTTAATGCCACGACCGCCCAGTCCGGTGCTGCGGGCATCAATCCGCCCCCCATTGATGAAGATATTGCTATCTGCTGAAACGCAGGTGCAGGCATATCCATCAACGGCATTGCGTCCGGTGCCGCCCACACAGGCACCCGCACCAGCAGTGGTGAGTGTGGTGTATCCGCCGTTGAAAATGATGTCGTAGTCGCTCGACAGGCAGCGTCCGCCTCTGTTACTGGCGGGGCAATCGACGCTCAGGTTTCCGCCATTAATGACAATGTTGCCCACAGTGCCTTCGTCGGCATCGCCGGTCTTGATGCCGGTGCAATACGAGAAGTCGTAGCCCGTTTCATAAGTTTCGGCAGTGTCTATCTCGAGGGTGCCGGATGCCACCACATTCAGGTTGCCGCCATTCATGTAGAAGTGCTGGTCGGTTTTGATGCCTTTCTTGGTGTTGCCCGTAACGGTGACTGAGGTATTGCCCTGATTGATGACTACACCCCGCTTACCTTGCAGTCCGTTGGCATAGGCCGAGATGATGCTGAGCTCGCCTGACCCCTGCACCGTGAGGCTGCCCTTTCCATAGAATACTGCCTTGTCTTCATTGCTGTCGGCGTCAGCCAGGGTGTTTGTGGTGCCTTCAACCAAATGGATTACGGCGTTTTGATTTTTGTCGATATTGATGGCAGCACTGCCCACAGAGGTGAGCTCCACACCATCCAGACGCAATATGACGGGAGTGCTAAGCTTACTGAATAGTATGTTGCCGTCTGTGCTGTTGCCACTGAGGTTGTAGACGGTATTGCCGCAGGTGGTGCAGTTCGATTTGACGGTCACGTGCCCACCATTGGTGGTGATGTTGATGCTGTCAGAGGGGTGGGGGTTGGTGACGGTGACGGTGGTGCCGTTCCACACGATGTTGACCATGCCCACAGTGTCCACAACAGTGGTGTCGGTGATGATGGTGGTATCGCCCTCGTCGGTCATGGCAAAGGTGAGACTATCCATCATTGCCACTTGGCGGCTCCAAGTGGCATCACTGTAGTAGAAAGTGAGGTAGTTGTCGTTGGTGTATTTAATACTGTCGAGTGTGTGGGCAGGCGTTTGGAAAATGATGTTGCCGGCATAGTGTACACGAGCCACACGTTGTTGCTGTCCGAAGGCGGTCAAACTGCCAACAAAGGCCAGCAGAACTATCATAATCATTGTTCTTTTCATGACGTGCTCCTCCTATTGTTGTTTAATGATTTTAGTAACTTTGTCTCCACAACGCATCACATATACCCCTTCAGGAAGACTGCGGAGGTCGATACGGCTTCCATCGGCCGCCATCTGTTCGTGCAGCTTCACGCCGGCTATGCTGTAGAGCGTTACCATTTGTGGCTGCTGCCCTATGCCCTGCACACACACGAAGTCAGTTGCAGGATTAGGAGCAATGCTGACGGAGGCTTCATTCAGCTGTTCGATGCCCAACTGTGGGGTGAATGTAACCTGTCGTACCTCTTCGAGGGCATATTCTGCTGTACCCGATGTGCCGACCACCCTCATGCTGTCGTTGGCAAAATAGATTCCGCCCGTTTCAGTGAGGTCGAAGCCCTGGCTGCCGTTAATCTGCACGCGCACCTGCGCCTGCGCACAGCCACACCCCAGCAATAATATGGCTGCTAAAATAATAAAAACTATTCTTTTCATAAGTATTTTTTTTGATAAACACAAATATCAAATATGTACTCAGTTTATAGGAATAATTGCAATATATAGATAAAAAAGACGCTGCCGTGAGCCATGTCTCCCCTATGGGATTCGCTCATCTATGGCAAAAGAAGAGGCGTTAGCAACGCTTACCAGTAGTATTCGACACCTTCTAGGGTGCTGCCTATTCCCTCTTCTCGCCTCTGATGCGGTCGACGATGAGGGCAATGGCTCCGTCGCCAGTGACATTGCCGGCGGTGCCAAAACTGTCCATGGCAATATAGATGGCTATCATCAGCCCTTGCATGTTGGAGTCGAAACCCAGCATACTGCTCAGCAGTCCCAATGCTGCCATGATAGCCCCGCCAGGTACTCCAGGGGCTGCAACCATCGTGATGCCCAACATCATGATGAAGCCAATATAGGTGCCAAAGTCGCTCGGCAAACCCATGCTGAGGGTGATGGCATAGGCCACAGCGGTGATCTTCAGTATGCTGCAAGGCATGTGTATGGTGGCACAAAGGGGAACTGTGAAACTGGCCGTCTCTTCGCGCACACCGTTCTTGATAGCCTGCTGCAGGGTGACAGGGATGGTGGCTGCCGACGAGGCCGTGCCCAATGCGGTGACGTAGGCGGGCAGCATGGTCACCAATGCCTTGAAGGGGTTCTTATGTGCTATGGGGCCAGCCACTAAGAAGAGGAAGAGCAGCTCAGTGACATGCAGCAGGAAGATAAACCCAACTATCTTGAGGAAAGCCCCCAGCACCGCTCCCACATGCCCCTCGGCCCCCATTTGCAAGAAGATACCGAAGATATACAGAGGCAGACAGGGAATGATGACCTTGGTGATGACGGTAGTGACAATGTCGCGGAAGTCGATGAGAAAACCTCTCATCGTAGTGCCGCTGATGGTGGCAGTGGTGAGTCCCAACATAAAGGCTATGACCAACGCTGTGGTGACAGAGATGAAGGCGGGCATCTCAATGGAGAAATAAGGCGTGAGGGTGTTGCTCATGTCCATATTGCCTAAGGCTGTCAGGCCGTTGCCCAGAATATGAGGGTAGGCGAATCGGCATGAGAAATAGGAAAACACTCCCGACAGCACTGTTGAGCCGTATGCCAGCAGCACGGTTATCAACAACAGCCGGCCAGCCCCCTTGCCCAGGTCGGCAATGCCAGGAGCCACCAGCCCAATGATGAGCAGTGGGATGAACATGCCCAGAAAGTTGCTGAATATAGAATTGAATGTCAGAAATACGCGCACTGCCCATCCAGGGAAAAAGAACGAGCAGCCAATGCCGAGGGCTATGGCGATAAGGATTTTGGGGAGAATGCCTAATTTCTTCATATTCGTACCATTATTGTGTTTATAAAAAAACAATGTACAATTAGCCTCGAGTGCTAATTGTACATTGTATGTTCAAGATGCCGCCAGGGGCATCGGTCAACTTACTTGTTGTAGCGTTGGCACTCTTTAGGGGTGACGCAGGTGCCTGTAGCACGGCACACAAGTATGCGCTCTTCGAGCACCTCGGCAGCGCTGGCACTGATTTCGGGCAGTGTGCGAATAACCTTGTAGGCCTCAAACTTCATCTTGCGTGAAGTGTTTCCCACGTGGGTGATCTCGCCGTAGGCTTCGATATAGTCGCCCGCGTATACAGGTGCTTTGAATTCAACCATGTCGTAGGCGCAGAAGAGACCTTCGTCGCCGTCCTGCTTGATAAGTAGTTCGGTAGCTACGTCGCCAAACAGGTGTACCATGTGGGCTCCGTCAACCAAGTTGCCGCCATAATGGGCGTCCTTTGCGCTCATGCGAACGCGTAGCATAGAGGTAATTGCCATTTTACGAAAGATTGTTTGTCGGCTTTTGCGGAGTACGCCTACTATCTAGAGTACTCCGATTATTCCGATAGGTTAAAAAACTTATTTCTTAATAATGAAATCAACAAATATGCCCGGAGTCTTCACATTCTCAGGGGCGATGGTGCCGGTCTTGACAATTTCTTGTGGCTCCACAATCACCACGTCGGCTGCGGTGGCCATCATGGGGCAGAAATTTTGCGAGGTGCCCTTATACACCAGGTTGCCACTCTCGTCGCTAATGTTGGCCCCGATAATGGCCACATCGGCACGGATAGGCTTCTCCAGCAGATACTCCTTGCCGTCCACGGTCACTTTCTGCTTGCCGTTCTCCACCACAGTGCCCAAGCCAGTGGTGGTCAGTACTCCGCCCAAGCCTGCGCCTGCGGCACGAATCTGCTCGGCCAGCGTGCCCTGTGGCTGCAGCGTGACGTGCAGCTCGCCAGCGTTCATCTGGTCGATAGTGTTATTGTTGGTGCCAATATGGGTGGCGATTAGATTCTTCACCTGGTGGTTGGTAATCAGCTTGCCCACACCCACTTCGGGATAGGCAGTATCGTTGCAGATAATGGTGAGGTCCTTGACCCCCTTCTCAACCAATGCGTCAATTAAAGCGATGGGATTGCCTACGCCGAGGAATCCGCCTACCATTACAGTCATGCCGTCCTTAATTTTGTCGGCAGCTTCTTTTACAGATACAAATTTGTTCATGGTGTTAATTTTATTTCGTCAATATTATTTTCTCCTTTTATTACCGATACAATGACCTCTTTTTCGTTTCCACACTACCTTGATACCCTCACTTATTCATTGTATATTAGTGGTTTCCACGAAAAAAATATCATCCCTATCACATTCGTTATCAAATTGCAAATATAAGAATTTTTTCTGACACCGAAAAAAATTTTGTCTATTTTGCAAAATCTGTGTACTTTTGCAACGAATTTTGAGTTATTATAGGGCAGCGAAAAAACTGATGATTGAAATGAAGAAAACAGTTCTTATATGGGCTATGGCTCTTGCCTTTTGTGGCATCGCCAACGCTCAAGATTATGTGGTTCCAGTAGAAACGTGGGACTACGAGGAAATCAACGGCAGCAACTATCATGGCTACAACTTCCATGAGAGCTGGGATGTAGACTTCACCATCGAGAACCAAGATGGGCGCTACACCCCCACCGAGGAGGACGTGGCTGAGGCCGAGCGCCTTATCCAAAAACGTATTGCCTACGTCAACCGTCACCACATCAATCAAGAAGGTCTCTGCCCTGTCATCGACGAGCACATGCGCAAATATGAGCGTCAATATGTCGGCTTCACCGATATTACCGGCTGTCGCATCGTATGGGTCAATTTTGTATGGGACGAGAATGCTGCCGAACGTCTCAAGCAGGACATCGTTCTCACCGAAGGCGGCTGCGGCCACTACTGGCATGTCAAGGTCAACCTCTCTACCGGAAAAGTTTACGGCCTTGAGGTCAACTCTACTGGCGATATCAAGTACATCCCCCGCCAGAAACGTCCTGCCCACCGCATCAGCCGTCCCCGTGCTCCTCAGGCTCCTGGCAAGATACGCAAGACCGGTATCCCCCACGACCCCAGCGAAATTCACTTCTAACAATCATACAACAGCATATCTCTGAGTACTCTGAATAATCCGATTATTCTGAGTACTCAGACTTTTTTATCACACAAACCTCAATAATTCCAACAATGAAAAAGACCCTTATCCTTCTCTTCATCCTTTCCTCCATCGCCGCCATGGCGCAAGTGCCACGCCCCGACGCATTCCCTCCGCTCCCCGATACCCTGGCACCCAAGGCAGTGACTATGGCCACCACCCTCCAACAAATGGATGATTGGGACCGCTACCCCACCTATGAGGTATACACCGCCATGATGCAGCGCTTTGTCGACAGCTTCCCACAATTGTGCCACATCGACACTATAGGCACCTCCCTGCAAGGCCGCCTTATCCTGTCGCTTGCCATCACCGGCTCCTCGCTCAGCGATGTCTATCGGCCCGAGTTCTTCTACTCCTCCACCATGCATGGCGACGAGGTGACAGGCTTCTACCTCATGCTGCGCCTCTGCGATACCCTGCTGCGAAGCTACGGCACCTCGGCCGACATCACCAACCTCCTCGACCGCACACGCATATCCATCAACCCCCTCTCCAACCCCGACGGCACCTATCATGGCGGCAACCACACCGTTGCACACGCCTGGCGATACAATGCCAACACCGTTGACCTCAACCGCAACTACCCCGACCCCTTCGGCACCCCACCCCTCGACCCTCTGCAGCAAGAAAACGAGGCAATGATCGACTATGTCGCCCGTCACCAGTTCCGCCTGGCGGCCAACCTCCACGGAGGTTCCGAGGTGATGAACTACCCCTGGGACAGCTACACCTCCTCGCAACAGCCTAATGAGCATAGCAACTGGTGGATACAGGTGTGCAAACGCTTTGTCGACACCTGCCGCCGGGTGGATGCCCAACGCTTCCGCAGCGTCAACAACAACGGCTACATAGCCGGTGGCGACTGGTATGTGATACACAATGGCCGTCAAGACTTCTTCAACTACTACCACAACATACGTGAGCTCACCATGGAACTCTCCAACTCCAAGACACTCTCCTCCGACCGCCTCAACCATTACTGGCAGTGCCAGTCGCACGCCCTCATCAACTATATCAAAGAGATACACAACCTCTACGATACCTCCACCGTCGGCATCACCCCCCAGCCGCTCCCCCCGACATCCCCCATGCACGTCTACCCTAACCCCACCACAGGCACTGTCACCGTCGAAGGCTCCTTTGGCAGCTACCGCTACGACCTCTCCGACCGCCCCGCGGGTGTCTATATCCTCAATGTCGAAGGCCGTCCCGTCAAGGTTGTAAAGCATTGAAACCCCGCTATACACATATCTCCGTCGCACTTCCTGTCCTCGACGAACAGGAAAACCTCCCCCTACTGCTCCAGCACCTGCGGAAGCAGACCTACCGACAGTTCACCCTCTACTGTTGTGTCAATAATGTCGAAGGCGGCGTCGGCTATGAGGGCAACCAGCTGAGCCTGGCTCTACTGCGGCAAGTGTCTGACATACCCCTCGTAATCATCGACCGCAGCTCCAAGGGAAAGGGCTGGACAGGCAAACGCAAGGGCGTAGGATGGGCGCGTAAGGTGCTGTTCGACCGTATTATGGAAGAATGCGACGAGAACGAGTTGATAGTCAGTCTCGATGCCGACACCTCCTTTTCCGACAACTATCTCGAAGCTGTTGCTGCCACCATGAATGCCCACCCCGGCCACAGCGCTTTCTGCGTGCCATACTATCACCCCCTCGCCGGCGACGAGCGTGTCGACCGTGCCATGCTGCGCTACGAATGCTACATGCGCCACTATCTGTTGGGACTGCTGCGCATCGACAACCCCTACGCCTTCACCGCCTTGGGCAGTGCCATAGCGTTCCCCCTTTGGGCCTATCGCCGCGTGGGCGGCATCACCCCTCTGCAAGGAGGCGAAGACTTCTATTTGCTGCAAAAATATGCCAAGACAGGCCAGATTGTACGCAAGTTTGTCGAGCCCTACCATAGCGCTGGCATGGTTGTCAGCCCCCAGGGGCGCCCCTCAGCCCGTGTCCCATTCGGCACCGGACCTGCCATTGTCAAAGGCATCATAGCCATGGACGAGAGTTATCCCTTTTACACCGCCGAGGGCTTTGCCGCCGTCAAGGCCACATACAACCTCTTTCCTGCACTATACGATGCCGACCTCGACACACCCATGACCCCCTTCCTGCGCCGCCAGCTGGCCACCGACGACCTCTGGTCGCCCCTGCGTGCCAACTACAAGCGTCGCGACCTTTTCGTCCACGCCTGCACCGAACGTGTCGACGGCCTCCGCATCCTCCAGTTCCTCAAAAACACCCCTGCCTACCGCCTTCCCACCTCAGCTCTCCCCGTCGACTTCCTCCGCGATTCTGTAACCCTCCTCGACAACTACCGCCATAACCTTTTCCTCCAAGAAATGTCTCTCCGTTAGCCCTTTACCCGCCATGCTAACAACGTTCTTACCTTTCAGTCGCGTCATCAAAACTCCGTAGTAGGTTAGCATTGCCTTCGCTCCTTATTCTTTATTTATTCTATATATATACTTCAGTTATACTATATATAATAGTATAACTGAAGTATAACTAAAGAATAGTTGAGGTATGGGTTTCCCATACAGAGTGTGGTTGGGTTAGTCGTCAGTGTGGGCGACGAGGGTGGTAAGGGTTTCGTTGAGGGCTTCTTGGTTGTCGGTGATGACCATGAGGCGGTCGCCTACGTGCAGGGGTGTCTTGCCGGTGGGGACGAAGTAGTTGTCGCCCCGTTTCACCATAATGGCGAGGGTCTTTTCGGGCATCTGGAGGTCCATGAGCTGCTTACCGTGGGCGAGCATGGGTTTGGTGATTTCTATTTCTGAGGTGGCGGATTTTATCTCTTCGGGGAAGTCGATGTCGAAGTTCTCTATCTTGGGTTTGTCTTCGGGAGGGTCGGCCACCCGCAGCCAGTGTGCCATGGGCGAGAGGGTGGTGCCTTGCAGCACAAGGCTCACCAGTGTGCAGAGGAATACGATGTTGAAAAAGATGTCGCTGTCGGGTATGTCGGAGGCACGGCACAGGATGGCGAAAATGATGGGCACGGCGCCGCGCAATCCGCCCCAAGATACGAAGAGTTTGTCGCGCATGTTGAATTGGCGGAAAAGGGCAAGTGAGGCGAACACGCTGAGGGGCCGTGTGAGGAATATCATGACGATGCTGATAGTCAGCCCTGGGATGAGAACTTCTTTGAGTTCAGAGGGGTTGACCAGCAGGCCGAGGGTGAGGAACATGGTGAGCTGGCTGAGCCACGAGATGCCTTCGAAGAAGCTGCGGGTGGAGCGTTTGTGAATGAACTTGGAGTTGCCCAGGATGAGGCCGGCGATGTAGACTGCGAGGAAGCTGTTGCCTTGCAGGTAGTGGGTGGAGGCGAAAATGAAGAAGCAGCCGGTGAGGACAAGAATGGGATAGAGGGCTGCATTGTCGATGTTGATGCGGTTGATGAGCCACACTAGTGCTTTGCCCATGACGTAACCCGCCACGGCACCAATGGCCAACTGCATGAGGAGTAGCCCTAGGGCAGCCCAGTAGTTGGGGTGGCCGCCCTGTTGGATAAGGGAGATGAAGGTGATGGTGAGGACGTATGCCATGGGGTCGTTGGCACCGCTCTCCAGTTCGAGGGTGGGGCGGAGGTTGTGTTTGAGGTTCAGCCCTTTCTCGCGCAGGATGGAGAAGACTGAAGCTGAGTCGGTGCTGCTCATGGTGGAGGCTAGGAGCAGACAGCCCATTACGCCGGTGGCGAAGCCTTTGTGGTGGCCGATGAGGGGGAAGAGGATAAGGCCTGTACTGACGGCGGTGAGGAGTACGCCAAGTGTGGCTAGGGTGATACCCGGACCAAGCACGGGGCGTATGTCGGCAAAGCGGGTGTCGAGGCCGCCCGAGAAGAGTATGGCACACAGAGCCACGGAGCCGACCATGTGGGCAACCTTGATGTTGTGGAAGTTGACTAGTTGCAGGCCGTCGCTGCCAAATAGCATGCCTACGCCAAGGAACAGTAATAGGGCGGGCACGCCCAGCTTGCTGCCGGCCTTGCTGACTAGGATGCTGGCAAAGAAAAGCACTGAGATGACAAGGAGGAAGAATTCGATTTGCATGGCATTGGTTGGCTTGAAAAAGAGGTGGGCCTCGTGCCGTGGCACAAAGCCCCCTTGTTTATAATTAATGTATTAAGGATGAGATGACTGCCAAGTCCTCGCCCATGAGGGTGACGACGGGGCTTGAAGCCTCTATTCGCGAGGTGTCCATGCGGCCTGTCTGTAGGAGGGCGATGCTGCGGTCGTGACTGTAGATAATGCGCAACACCGTGTTGGAACTAACCACAGGTGAGAGGGTCTTCAGCAGTTTGATGTCACCTTTTTCAAGTGCCTCGGTGCAGTAATTGAAGTCTTCGGTCGAGAGATACAATGTCTTGTCGTGCATAGGCGATGAGGTGGGCAGGTAGTAGTAGTGCCACAAGGTCTTGGTGACACATAGCACGGTCCATACTACTCCTACGGCGGCAAAGATGAAGCCGAGGGTGAGCAGGGTGGTTTGAAGGGTGTCGGAGGTGTGTAGGGTGTAGGCGGCAATCAGAAGGGCGGCGCCGAGGATGGTGATGATGATAGGTGTCAGTGGCGAATTGCCACGACGTTCAATTTTCCCATTTATTTGGGTAGTGATGTATTCGTTTAGGTTCATGGTGGTTACTTTTTAATGTTGTTGATGATTATATCTGTGAGAGGCTCCATCTGGCGTGTGGAAGTGGCGCGAAGCAGTTGGGAGTAGAAGATGGTTTCTTCTTTGTCGCTGTAGCGCATCAGCACCAGTTGGGGTTGTGAGTTTTTTTTGATGGATGAGAGTGCTTCTTCGTCGTGGGCTTCCAGAGCATCAATGAGGTGTTGCTGCTCGTTGGTGGCGTAGTAGGTGAGTTCGGGTTCGAGGACTTTGTGCAACTGTTTATGATAAGGACGGCGGCTGTCGCCGACAAGGTAGTACGACAGCGTTAGAATGAGGCTAAAGCACCCTATGAGAGCAAAGCAGATAAGGTCGGAGGAATAGGCCGCAGGGATATTGTCGTTGAGCAGCGCGATAAGGCCGCATGCAATGCCGACAGCTGTCACCGCCCATGCGGGCCAAAGTGGGAGGGTGACGCGGCGTATTTCGGGTAAGGTGTATATTTGTTTCTTGATATTTTCCATAGTTATAATATGTTGCATGAGTTGTGGCAACGCCACAACGGGGTTTATATAACATATAATGCTGTGGGTACAAAGGTGTACCAACGGCAGTCAGCCAACAATAGAGACTGATTGAATGATATGGAAAATGAATCAGAGACGCAGGAAGTGCCACATATACAGCGAGCTTTTAGGCTCGTGGTCGGGAGGCACACCAGTTTTGGCGGGATGCCCCTGCTGACCCGGCAACAGCACAGGAAGGTGCATGGAGGGGGTGTAGCCGTAGGGCAGTCGCACGGTGTTTGGTGCAGGGACGGTGGGCTGTCCGATGACGAACAGGATGTCCTGCAGGCCAACGTCCTGCCATTGGGGACGGTTGTCGTCGGTTTGGCTGAGGCAGTTGGCAGGGTTGTTGAAGTCGGTTGCGGATGCCGTTTGGCAGTGGGCATTTTGCAGTGCAACTAACAGGAAAAACAAACACCCCATACGCCGCAGGACGTTGTGGGCAGATGGCTCGATGGGATGATTTGTCTTCATATTTGTTGCTAACGGTGGCTTGGCTGTTTTATTATGCTGTGTATGTTCTTTTTTTTCGGGGTAGGGGAGTGTTGTTAAATATACTGTCGGGTCAGGTCTTCAATCTTTTATGTGTGGCAAGACATGAATGGCAGAAACAGGGCTATGGCAAAGCTTGCAATGTGGAGTATGACATCGATGTGGTTGTCGTGGTTTGAGTGGCTGGGGACTATGTTGGTTGCCAGGACTTCCATAAAGCCTACAGCTTGTTTTGCTCTTTGATGCCTTGAAGGAATGCGGGCAGCCCGTCGGGGCAAGAGGCGAGGGGCAGGACAACGCCGACCCTTGGCGAGCGCATCAGGTAGATGTTGGTCTTGGTGAAATGGATGGCTGTTAGCTGTTTGTAGGCGATATTGGCATTGGCGTTGGAAGTTGATTGCTCGTAGTGGTCGTCGAAGAAAAGGATGGTCTGCTCAGAGCCTTCTTTCACTACGTATTGGCGATAGTATCTCTTGGCAGTGCGGCCAACGCCGACTGTGAACAGCCACACGCAGACGAGCATTCCCACCAAAAAGCCCACGGCTCTGGGTACATTGGTGCCTGTCACAAAGTCGTTGATGGCATATGCCAGTATAAGCAAGCCGCACACAATGATGATGGCCATGTTCTTCTTATTGCTGTGAGCGACAAAGCGGTTGAACCGCACAAATTCCTCTTCGGTGAGTGCTGTTTTAACGCTGTACAGGGGTTCCATTGGGTGTATTGTTATTGAAGGGTGATTGTCAGTTTGTAGTAAACAGGTGTGCCGTGTGGGGCAAGATTTGTAGGCCTGTATCCTCCGACCCAGCCCCACTCGCTGTTGTTGCCAGTAGAGGCGGCTTTTACCAGTAGTTCGTTATCACTTATCCAGCAGAAGTTGAAGCCTTCAGCATCTTCGTGCCACCGGTAATCCTTATAGTGGCACAGCGGAATCATGTGGTGTGCCGAACTGTCATAGTAATAGAACCACAGCGAGCCGTGGAAGTCGCAGTCGTGTCCCTCCTGCCCAACGAATATGCGGTTGGTGCCATAGGTGCGGGTCTCGGACTGCATGAAAGTGGTGTCGATGAGGTGGTCTTCGGTCATCATGAACGACTCGTTGGTCAAGGGGGCGTACATGACAAACTCGTATTGCTTGGTTTGGGGGAAGTGGTATATGGGGCGGCAGGATTTGCGCATCTCCTGAAGTATCTCGCTGCTGTCGTAGTCGTAGCCTCTTATTATGTCATACCGCCTTGAGGCGGGATTGGATAGTTCGTATAGTTCGGCATACAGAGTGCTGTTGGTGTCCACGGGAATGGGCTGTAGGGTATAGCGGTCAGTGAGCAGTTGCTCATACTGCTTTTGCGTGATTTGCTCGGGGATGATGGCTATGCGGTTGTCGGCGGAGAAAGTGGAATAGCCATTGATTGAATCTACATGGTATGCCTCATCCTTAGGTGCGAAGTACTCTTTGATGTCGGCAAAGTCTGTAATTGGGAGGCCCTGCGTGCCGCACTTGCAGGCAGTTGTCAATACGACGGTGCACACGATGATGCCCAGTAGGTGTAATTTCATCATGAATTAAAATTATTTTGTCTTATAACGTCAATGAGGGTGTTTTATTGTGTGGAAAGGTGAGCTATAGTCTCGTCTAACTTTTGGGTCTGTCATACAATAATAAGCGGTCTTTCACGTTACTGTATCAAATAATAAGACTATGCCGGACTTATTTAGAGCACACGGGTTCGTATTTATGTTCTTTAGCCTTGAACATGCCCCTATCCATGTCCATGTGGTGGGTAAGGACGGAGATGCAAAATATGAGTGGGATGGTGAGCGTCTCATTCTGCAGCAGCAACATAACATCAAGTCCTCTGACTTGCGCAAGATTCGTACGATGATAGACGACAATGCGGATATTATCGTTAGTCGGTGGAATCAATATTTCAAGGAGGTGAAAAATGAAGATTGAGAGTATTTGGTTTAAGGATAATTATATCTATGGCAAGACCGATGGGGGAGAAGTATTCCGTCAGTCGTTGCATTTATATCCCCGCTTAAGTCATGCCACTGACGAACAACGTGCAGACTATTATATGAGTACTGTCGGCATCCACTGGCGTAATATCGATGAGGACATTAGTTTTGAGAGTTTTCTATATGACAAACAAAGTCCTGTGCTGATGTACATGGGGTGAAAATGCCAACACACACAATAAGCGATAACGATGTCGGATTCGGTTTCAAAGATGGGTGTGGGCGGACTGCTGAAGAAGCTGCTGCCTTTTGTGCTGCCGTACAGGTGGCTGCTGATATTGACTCTGGTGCTGACCTTTGTGGGGTCGCTGATGGCACAGGTGAACGCCGTGGTGCTCGACCGCGCAGTGGATGCCATCAATGCCCTGCTGCATGTGGAGGGGGGCTTTGTGTGGGGCGAGGCGGCACGATTGCTGCTCATTGTCAGTGCGGTGCTGCTGGGCAAAGAGGTGCTGGCTGCGGTGATAACATTCGGGCAGCGCATTTTCGGTGAGAAGATAAGGATTAACGTCAGTCGCGACCTATCGCTACGGGTGGTAGACCGCATTCTGCAGTTTCGCATGGCGTTCTTCAGCAGCGAGGGCAACGAGCCGGGCAAGCTGCAGACCCGCATCGACCGCGGCGTGATGAGTCTCAGCAATACGGTCAAGAACTTCTTCATCGACATCCTGCCCCTGTTCACCAGTGCGATGATGGCGTTGGTGCTCATGTTTATTGCCAATGTGTATGTAGGGTTAGTGGCGTTGGCCATCATCCCGATATACTTCATCATCACTGCCCGCCAAGGGGTGCGGATGAAGGGTTGGCGTCGCCGCGTGTTCGGCACCCACCAGGCACTGAACAACGGCATCATGAACATCATTGAAAGCATGGGGGTTATCAAGTCGTTCAACCGCGAGCGGCTGGAGGCCGACCGACAGGCGAAGCTGCAAAACGACTCGACCGACCAGCAGATGGCCACTCGCCGCATCAGCTTCCTCTTCGAGGGGTTGAAGACCTTTGTGGAGCAGATAGGCACTGTGCTTATTATTATCCTCACCGCATACCTAGTGCTGATTGACTATCCGGGCATGACCATCGGTAAGATTATGTACCACGTGCTGCTGTTCAGCAATGTCAGCGCACCTATTCGCCAGCTGCACCGCATCTACGACGACCTTAACGACGCACTCATCTATGCCGAAGGCTTTTTCGGCATACTGGAGGCCGACAACGAGGTGGAGGAAAGCGGCACATATAAGCCCGCCACTGTGAAGGGCTGCTTTGAACTGAAGAACGTGGAGTTCACCTACCCCAACGGCACGCACGCCATACGCGACCTGAGCATGACCATCAAGCCGGGCAAGACCACCGCCTTGGTGGGACTGAGCGGTGCAGGGAAGTCGACGATAGTGAACTTGCTGGACAAGTTTTACTCCCCCGACAGCGGCAGCATCACCCTCGACGGTGTACCCCTCGAGGAATGGGACACACAGGCACTGCGCGACAACATAGGCCTTGTATTGCAGAAGAACCATATCTTCAGCGGCAGCATCGAGGAGAATATCCGCTACGGCAACCCCTCGGCCACACGCCAGGAGGTGGAGCAGGCGGCCCGTCAGGCCTATATCTACGACCAGATTGTGGCACTGCCCGACGGGTTCAACTCCAACGCCCTCCAGTTGAGCGGCGGACAGCAGCAACGTATCGCCATCGCCCGCATGTTCTTGAAGAACCCGCCCGTCATATTCCTCGACGAGCCTACGGCTAGCCTCGACGCTATCGCCACCGAGCAGATTAAAAACTCCATCGATGCCATCAAGCAGGGACGCACCGTGATAGTCATCAGCCACAACATCGGTCAGATAATCGACTCAGATGCCCTCTATGTGCTTGACACCGGACACGCTGTGCAGCATGGCAGCCCCACCGAGGTGTACCAACAGGGCGGATTGTACAAAGAGATTTTCGATGCCTCCGCCCGCAGCATGAACGTTGATAAGATAGCCGACACGCTGGAGGGATGAGTCTAACCATGGGTTCATCCGCTGAAAGGATAGCTGTTTGAGCCTGAGAAAAAGCTAATTCCTGTAGTAGTAAGCCTGTCGTTTCATGGTGATTATCCCTTTGGAATTGCAGTTGTGAATGGTTAGATTTATCCCAAATCGGTCATTAGGGTTTATGGCAGATTGGCATTTGTTTCGAGCAGATTGGCCGCATCGATGGCGAAGTCGTAGCGGGCTACGGCGAGACAGGGATGTGGCCAAGATGCCGAAAGAAATGCTGATATGGCTTAAACAGACTAAAAAAAGACAAGAATAATTGAAAAGTCGGCCTAATGACCGATTTGGGTTTATCAAATAAGTGAGCAATAAACACTCATTTGTTGCAATAGGGCGAGCAGAATAAGGAGAACTCCACTTTGTTTATTGACTAAAGTTTGACAAGCAAGATAAATCGATGAAACTCCTTAAAAACCGTTTCCGTTATCCTTTTTTCCTCTGTTTTTTCTCCACCTTTATATCCTAAAACAGACGATAACCAAACAGACAAGCCATTGATACCCAAAGAAGTATAATGGGTGTAACAAAGGTGTAATTCTGTGATTTTTCTGAATACAGGGACTTCTATAAATTGCCCAAAAGGGGCAATTTATAGTAGTTTCCTTTTTTCTCATCCATCGTTATTCATTTTTCAAAAATACGCCTTTTCTTTGGAATGAGAGGGGAAAAATCTCATGTCACGGGGATTGTGTATCTCTGCGGCATGTAACAAATGGAGGGCATTAGTCCAGGATTGTTCAAATCTGACTCATCGCCAATCTGGCGGTTGCTCACCGCCAAATTACTAGTCCACGACAAGCAACCATCTGAAATATGGCTAGCAACGACTGCCAGATTAGAGAAACGGTACACTCCAACAGACAAAAAGAGACCGACTATGACAGCATATTGTGTCATAGATCGCAACACAATCTTAGTAAGAGAACACGGAAATAGGTGGTGCAGTACCTAACCGTCCAAGAAGTTGCTGCAATGCCAGATACACAAAGGTCTGGAGGCTGCCCGCCAACGCTGGGAGAACCGCTGGGAGAACTAACCATTAAAGATTATTTTGCCAAACAAGAAAAGATTCGTATCTTTGCAATGTGAAATATGACGACAGAGAATAAGGACATATTATTGCAATTGCTTGACCGGCATCGCGAGTTGGGCATATCGGAGCAGATAGACTATGATAAGTTCTATCTGTACTCTATCATTGTGCATTCCACCGCCATAGAGGGCAGTACGGTGACCGAGGTGGAGGCGCAACTGCTTTTCGACGAGGGCATCACCAGTAGCAAACGCACTATGCAGGAGCAGATGATGAACCTCGACCTGAAGGTGGCCTACGAATACGGTCGCGAGTGGATTAAGCAGCACCAGCCCATCACCGTCAACCGGCTTATTATGTTAGCCTCGAAAGTGATGGCTCGCACCGGGAGCGAGTATAGTGCTATGGGTGGTAACTTCTCCGCTTCAAAAGGAGAACTGCGAAAGTTGAATGTTTCAGCTGGAATCGGCGGTAAGTCCTTGAAAGTCCCTGAGCGTTTGGCAGTCTTTTGTGAAGAACTTAATAATCGTCGGAAAGCTATTGACACTACAGATGTCTTTGCTGTTTATGACCTCAGTTTCTGGGCACATTACGAGTTGGTTACCATCCACCCTTGGGCAGATGGCAATGGCCGCACCAGCCGCCTGTTGATGAACCTCCTACAAATGGAGTTCGGAGTTTTGCCCACCAAAGTGTTGAAAGAAGACAAAGCCACCTACATCCAGGCCCTTATCGATACCCGCGAAAAAGAGGACATCACCATCTTCCAAAACTGCATGGCAAGCCTGCACATTCAGCACCTGAAGAACGATATTGACCAGTACTTAAATTCAACAACAGATACTACCCAAAAGACACTAACGACTACCCAAAAGACACTAACGACTACCCAAAAGGCGATTCTCGACTACCTGAAAGAGCATCCGAAAGCCACAAGACAAGAGGTGGCAGAATCCCTCGGCATTATCACCGAAAATGGTATCAAATACCATTTCAACCGCTTGCAGAAAATGGGCTATCTAAAGCGCGAAGGCGGACGAAAACTTGGTCATTGGGTAGTGGCAGATTGAGATGGAGCATCAATATAGGGCAGTACATGACCGAGTTGCCCTCCAAGGAGTTGCTGCAACGCCAGATACACAAAGGTCTGGAGGCCGCCCGCCAGCGCTGGGAGAATCACATTGACGACTAATTTCAGAATAAGATTTGGGTGATTCGGATATAATTTGTATCTTTGCAAACGAAAATATTAGCTAACTACTATCTAATGGCTGACAGCATAACTATACAGAACAACAACATTATGCCGTTGGTTGACGACTTGTGGCAGATAATCAATCAAGCGCGCAACCGCGTCGCCGTCAATGTCAATGCCGAACTCACCCTGATGTATTGGCATATTGGCGAACGCATCAATAGAGAAGTGCTTGGGAACGAGCGCGCCGAATACGGGAAACAAATTGTTGCGACAGTGTCGCAACAATTGCAGGAAGAATTTGGAGCAACAGGATTTGAGCCCCGAACCATCCGCAGAATGATGCAATTCGCCTCGATGTTTCCTGATATAAAGATTGTGACACCACTGGTGACACAATTGTCGTGGTCTCACTTCCTGACGGTTATGCCAATTAAGGACCCACTGGCACGCGAATTCTATCTGACTATGGCTGCCTCTGAACATTGGAGCAAACGTACTTTGGAATCCAAAATAGACGGCATGCTGTATGAGCGCACTGCCGTTGCGACAAAGCCCGAAGAACTAATCAAACATGAGCTAACGGAACTGCGGGAGAACAATGTCCTCACCCCCGACCTAGTCTTTAAGAGTCCTTATTTCTTGGAGTTCACAGGGTTGAAAGGGATGTATAGCGAGAAGAGCCTTGAGGACAGCCTTGTGGCACATCTGGAGCAGTTTATATTGGAGTTGGGCAATGGCTTCACCTTCGTCGAGCGGCAGAAGAGGATGATTATTGACGGCGAGGACTTCTATCTCGACTTGCTTTTCTATCATCGTAAGTTGCATAGACTGATAGCCATCGACTTGAAGCTCGGCAAATTCAAGGCTCAGTACAAAGGCCAGATGGAGTTGTATCTCCGCTGGCTCGAAGCCCACGAAATGGAACCTGGCGAGGAGCAGCCCCTCGGCCTATTGCTCTGCACCGAAGGTGGCGACGAGCAGATAGAACTGCTGCAACTCGACAAATCCGGCATCAAGGT
>JAFRRK010000025.1 GCA_017428115.1 Bacteroidales bacterium
GAACCCTGGACTGGTGGGAGGACACTGTATATCGGTCGACCCCTACTATTTGGCACAATGCGCACAGCGACTGGGTTACAATCCCGAGATTATCCTTGCCGGACGGCGTATGAACGATGGCATGGGAGCCTATGTGGCCGACCAAACTATCAAGCTGATGCTGAAGAAAGGCATACAGGTGCTGGGGTCGAAGATAATCATCATGGGATTCACCTTCAAGGAGAACTGTCCCGATGTACGCAACACCCGCGTAATCGACATCTACCACGCCTTGCAGGAATACAATGCCGACATCACGGTGTACGACCCTTGGGCTTCGCCCGAGCGAGTGAAACACGAATATGGCATCGACATCGTGAACGATTTGCCAACTGACAAATACAGCGCCGCTATCATCGCTGTGGCACACCGTCAGTTTAGGGATATGCAGATTGACTTCGACAGCCTGCTAGAAAAGAACCACATCATTTATGACGTCAAGGGCATCATGCCCCGCGAAATGGTCGACGGAAGACTATAAAAAGTAACACAAAGCCATGTCGAATTTTGCACTGATAGGTGCGGCAGGTTATATCGCACCGCGACATTTAAAAGCTATCGCCGACACCGGGAACACACTGTTGGCGGCCTACGACAAATTTGACAGCGTGGGACGGTTGGACAGCTTCTTTCCCGAATGTTCGTTCTTTACCGAACAGGAGCAGTTCGACCGTTTCTGTTCCAAACAGCAGCGCACCGACAATCCGCTGCAATGGATATCGATATGCACGCCCAACTACACCCACGATGCCTTTATACGTTATGGACTGAGGCTGGGCTGCAACGTGATATGCGAGAAGCCCCTTGTGCTCAACCCATACAATATCGACAACCTTATTGAGTTAGAAAAAGAGTCGGGACATCAGGCCTACACTATCCTCCAGCTACGTCTGCACGACTCGATAGTGGCCTTGAAACGGAAGGTGGACGAAGGCCCTAAGGACAAGGTGTATGATGTGGATCTGACCTATATCACATCGCGTGGCAGATGGTACTACTCTTCATGGAAGGGCGACGTGCACAAAAGCGGAGGTGTGGCAACCAATATCGGAGTTCATTTCTACGACATGCTGCAGTGGGTGTTCGGACCTGTGGAGAAGAACGTAGTGCATGTGATGAGCCACGACCGCGTGGCAGGCTATCTGGAGCTTCGCCAAGCCCGTGTGCGCTACTTTCTCAGCATCAACGCCGACTGCCTGCCTCCCAATGCTGTGCAGGGAGAGAAGCGTACATATCGTACCATAATGATTGACGGCGACGAGTTTGAATTCAGCCAAGGGTTTACCGAACTGCACACCAAGAGTTATCATGAGATATTGGCTGGCAGGGGATTTCGCATAAGCGAAGCCCGCAACTGCATACAGATTGTAAGTGACATACGCCACGCCACCCCCATAGGACTGAAAGGCGACTATCACCCACTGGCAAAACTCCCTTTGGCAAAACATCCTTTTGGGTGGGAGGATATGAAGTATTGAATAGTATTGAGGTGTAGTCACGCCATGCGTACTGCACTGATAGTTTTTTTTCGCACGATTCACTTTTTGCTCTAATGTTAGACTTATGGAGTTTAGAGATCTCAAGAAACAGTATCAAATGCTAAAAGGCGACATCGACCAAGCAATGTGCGACGTTGCCACGTCGGGTGCCTTTATTATGGGCAGCTCGGTAAAGGAACTGGAACAGGAACTAGCAGACTATGTAGGTGTAAAACACTGCATTGCCTGCGCCAACGGCACCGATGCATTGACTCTGGCGTTGAAAACCCTCGGTATCGGGAAGGGGGATGCTGTGTTTGTGCCCGACTTCACATTCTTCTCTACTGCCGAAGTGGTGGCATTGGAGGGGGCAACGCCAGTGTTTGTGGATGTAGATCCCAGCACATTCAACATCTCTCCTCGAAGCCTTGACGATGCCATCCGTTCAGTACACGACCACATGACCCTGCGCCCCAAAGCGGTGATTGCCGTCGACCTCTTTGGCCAACCTGCCAACTATCCCGAACTGCGCAGCATCACCAAACGTGAAGGCATGTTTCTTATAGAAGACGGCGCTCAGGGTTTCGGCGGAAGCATACGCCTGCCCAAACCCTCGGGCGAAGGCACTATGGTGAAACGCACCTGCAGCTTTGGCGACATCTCAACCACCTCTTTTTTCCCTGCCAAGCCGCTAGGCTGCTATGGCGACGGCGGTGCGGTGTTTACTGACAACGACGAGTGGGCTGCATTGGTGGCATCCTATCGCGTGCATGGTAAGGGCAGCAACAAGTACGACAATGTACGTATAGGGCTCAACAGCCGACTGGACACCATTCAGGCCGCCATCCTGCGCATCAAACTTAAGGCATTCCGTGAACACGAGCTCGCTGATGTAAACCGTGTGGCAGAATACTACAGCCAGCTGCTGGACGGCATGACCAAATTCCTGAAAAAGGAGATCCGCATAACCACACCCTTTGTTCCTGACGGCTACACCAGCAGCTGGGCGCAATATACAATACAGCTCAGCGTGCCTTCAGGTGAAGGCACTTTCAACCGAGATGTACTACAGGCAAAAATGAAGGCCAAAGGCATACCCACCATGGTCTACTACCCTATACCCATGAGCAAACAGACTGCCTTCAAGGATTATCATAAATTCGCTCTCACACCCAATGCCGAACGGCTGGCAAAGAGTGTGCTCTCGCTTCCTATGCATCCCTACCTTACACGTGAAGAGGTGCGCTCAGTGGCCGAAGCCCTTATCTACAGTATTTAACTGCAAGCCTCATGAAACTGCTTACTGTTATCGGGGCCAGACCCCAAATCATCAAAGCAGCCGCCATCAGTCGTGCTGTAAAAGATTTATATTCCGACCGTATTGAAGAAAAGATACTCCACACCGGCCAACACTACGACACAGGCATGTCACAAGTGTTTTTCGACGAACTAGGCATACCTCAGCCCGACTATAACCTGGGTGTGGGTTCAGGCAAGCATGGCGAGCAAACTGCCAAGATGATCGTAGGTATAGAGCAGACACTCCTAGCAGAACATTTCGACGGAGTGATACTCTATGGCGACACAAACTCTACACTGGCAGGGGCAGTGGCTGCATCCAAGCTACATATACCGGTCTATCATATTGAGGCGGGGCTACGCTCGTTCAATATGGCCATGCCCGAGGAAGTGAACCGCATAGTCTGCGACCAACTATCCACCATCTGCTTCGCCCCCACGCAGACAGCAGTAGACAACCTTCGCGCCGAAGGCTTTATGAACAGTGCTGCAACATATCCCGACGGCAGACACCGCAAAGTGTGCAACTGCGGCGACGTGATGTACGACAACAGCCTCCATTTTGCCACCGTGGCCCAACAGCGTAGCAACATCATGCAGCAGCTGGGCATCGTCCCTGGCGGATATGTGCTTGCCACCGTCCACCGCGACAACAATACAGACAACCCCGACCGCCTACAGGCCATCCTAAAGGCCCTCACAGACATAAGCCGTCAAGACAACATCCCAGTTATCCTGCCCCTGCACCCTCGAACTAAAAAGGCCCTCGAAAATGCCAATTGCAATCACCCACAGGAAACCTCTTCTTCTCTCCTGCGCATCATACCTCCCGCCTCTTTTCTCGACATCACACTTTTGGAACAAAATGCCAAACTGGTAATGACCGACAGCGGAGGAGTACAGAAAGAAGCCTTCTTCTTCGAAAAGCCCTGCATCATACTCCGTCCCGAGACCGAATGGGTTGAGATAGTACAGCACGGTGCTGGAATCATAGCCGATGCCGACTATCACCGCATCATCGATGCCTACCGCCGGCTGGCCGACCATCCTGTCCGTTTCCCCCACCTCTTTGGCGACGGACATGCAGCCGAGCATATTCTCCAAACCATTATTGAGGCCTGATGCCATGCAGATACACACCGACAGTCTCCACCGCATAGCCTATGCAACTGACGCCTCGGCATATCGCGAGCTGCCCATGGGGGTAGCATACCCCGAAAACGTAAACGACATCATTGAGCTCATCCACCAGGCCAAACACCTCCACACCCACCTAATTCCCCGTGCAGGAGGCACCAGCATAGCCGGGCAAGTGGTGGGCAGTGGCATAGTGGTGGACATCAGCCGCCACTTCAACCACATCCTACAGCTGGACCAGCAGCACCGATGGGTATGGGTCGAACCCGGCGTGGTACGCGACGAGCTGAACCTCTTTCTCAAGCCCTACGGACTATTCTTCAGTCCCGAAACATCCACAAGCAACCGATGCTGCATAGGTGGCATGGTGGGCAACAACTCTTGCGGCACCCACTCGCTAGTCTATGGCAGCACACGACACCATGTGCTAGAAATCCGAGGCATTCTCAGCGACGGCACCCCCTTCTCCACCGCCCACCCCTACGACAATCCACTGTTGGCGTCAATATGCTCACAGCTCAAATCATGGGCCGCAGACCCTGTTGTGCGAAAAGGCATCCTCGACAATTTTCCAGACCCTTCGCTACGTCGGCGTAGCTGTGGCTATGCTATCGACGAGAGCATTGCCCCCCTCCTTGCCGACCACAATGCCCAGCCAAACCTATGTGCCCTTATCACCGGCTCGGAAGGCACCCTATGCTTCATCACCGCTGTCAAACTCTCGCTCGATCCATTACCCCCTAAACAGCAGATGGTGCTTTGCGCCCACTGCGACAGCCTGCCGAAAAGCTATCAAGCCAACCTTGTCGCCCTTCGCCACCACCCTGTCGCAGTGGAGTTAATGGATGGCAAGATACTGGACCTTTGCCGCCACAACCACACCCAAGACCGCAACCGCTTCTTCATCCAGGGCGAGCCTGCCGCCCTCATTATCGCCGAATTCAATGGTGACGATATGGACATCCATGCCGATGCCATGGAACACGAGTTGCTCGACCAACATCTGGCCTACCATTGTAGCCGCGTATACGGACCCGACATCAACCGCGTTTGGGCATTACGCAAAGCTGGCCTGGGTGTGCTCACCGGTGTAAAAGGCGACGACAAACCCATAGGCGTTATCGAAGACACTGCTGTATCGCCACAGCGCCTACCCCATTATCTCGAAGAGTTCCAACAGCTCATGGACCAAATGGAGTTGAGCTGCGTCTACTACGGCCACATTGGCACTGGCGAACTTCACCTCCGTCCCATCCTCAATATCAAACAGCAACGCGACCGTACCCGTTTCCGCCAAGTAGCGGAAGCCACAGCACGACTGGTAAAAAAACACCATGGCAGCCTCAGCGGCGAACATGGCGACGGGCGTCTGCGTGGCGAGTTCATCCCCATCATGTATGGCGATGAGGTGTACCAAATGATGCGCCAACTCAAACACTGTTTCGACCCCGAAGGTATTTTCAATATAGGCAAAATCGTCGATGCCCCACCCATGGACCAATGCCTCCGCTACGATGTGGAGCAGTCCTACCACTGCGCCGACAACGACCTCATGTGCAGCATTGAACAATGCAACGGTGCTGGCGACTGCCGCAAAAGCAACGCCATCGGCGGCACCATGTGCCCTACCTTCAAGCTCACCCACCACGAACTCATGTCCACTCGCGCACGTGCCAACGTGCTTCGCGAAATACTCACCCGAGGTCTGCCCAGCGAAACCTCGGCAACCTCCTCCCAAGAGGCTGCGGCACTAAAGCAAATGCTCAATAGCTGCCTAGCCTGCAAGGGATGCCGTGGCGAATGCCCTTCCAATGTCGACATGACACAAATCCGTTCGCAGGTGCTACAGATGCTCCACCGCAGCCATGGCACCCCATTCCGCAGTTGGATGGTAGCCCGCATGGCCATGATTGAACAACTAGGACACATCGTATACCCCCTATACAATCTCTTTGCCACCAACCAGCTCACCGCCCCCGTCATCAAGCATATCGTCTCATTCCACCCCCAACGCAGCATACCCACCCTCTACGCCAAGTCCATGCGCCAGCAGGTAGCTTCCTTCACCCGCAACAATACACTCCGAGCCAATTTCCCTCACCAACAGACGACAAAAACAGTATACCTCTTTGCCGACGAGTTCACCAACCTACACGAAACCCCATTAGGACTCACCTTTGCACAGCTGCTCATCGCTCTTGGCTATGAGGTAATTATACCCCGTACAGCCGAAAGTGGACGTGCCGCCATCTCCAAAGGCTGCCTGAACCTTGCAGCCCGCTATGCTAACAAGAATGTGCGCCTGCTGCGCGATATCATCACCCCTCAGACACCCTTAGTGGGCATCGAACCCAGCTGCATACTTACCTTCCGCGACGAGTATCCCCACCTCGTGTCCCCCGATCTACGCTCCGATGCCGAGCAACTAGGACAAAACTGCCTGCTATACGACGAATTTATCATGCGCGAAGTGGCCAATGGCAACATCCACCCCGAACAATTCAGCACTGCATCCGTCGAGGTTTGGCTTCACGGCCACTGCCACCAGAAAGCACTCGTTGGCATAGAAAAAACTGCCGCCATGCTACGCCTTCTTCGAGGCTGTCGGCTACACATCATCCCCAGCAGCTGTTGCGGCATGGCAGGTTCTTTCGGGTATGAAAAAGAACACTATCGCACATCGCTGGCCATTGGCGAGATGACACTCTTCCCTGCCGTTCGCCGTGCAATGCAGCTCCACCAATTCAACCCCACCACCCCGACACTCGTCGCCGCTCCTGGCACATCATGCCGACAGCAAATACTCGACGGCACAGGAGTGCATGCCCTCCATCCCATCGAAATCATGTATCGCTGGCTGACGATGAAACAGGGGTGAGCCCTACTCCACCACCTCGTCGCAAATCCTTCTAATCAGGTCGCCAGAGCTGTCGGCCGCCATCCAATCGGTGGTATCACTACAACTCGACCCCGTTTTAGGCTCATAGCTGCGAGTAGTCGCATACCCCGTACGATAATATTTACACTCACAACGTTTCTCCTTGCACGAACAGGTCGCGCCGAGCACAGCCAATATGCCCAATACTATCAACAACTTCTTCATATTATTAATAATGCTTTAAAAGTTTAACGTTAACAAATGCTTTATCTCCCTCCCCCAACAGTCATCTCTTCATAAACGAATAGCCCTTCATCAGCCCCGTAGTTGCATTGCCGATAAAAGCCAGCACCTGCTTAGCCTCGTCGGTCTGCCCATAGCGTTCCTTCACCTCTTCAACCGCATGGCTCACCGTCAAACCCTTCTGAAACACATAGCGGTATATGTCGGTGATAATATTGATACTCTCGCCCGAGAATCCCCGTCGCTGCAAACCCAGCGAATTCACACCGGCATATGATATAGGATAGCGTGCAGCCTTCACAAATGGCGGAATATCCTTATCCACCAGCGAGCCCCCCGCCGTAATCACATGCGAACCGATATGCACAAACTGCAGGCAGGCAGTCTTTCCGCCCAGTATCACATAGTCGCCTACAACCACATGCCCTGCCAAAGTGGCATTGTTGGCAA
This sequence comes from Bacteroidales bacterium, assembly GCA_017428115.1. Taxonomy (GTDB): domain Bacteria; phylum Bacteroidota; class Bacteroidia; order Bacteroidales; family P3; genus Colimorpha. The sequence goes on from JAFRRK010000025.1 coordinate 7,525, forward strand.
AAACACATTTGTCGCCCACCACACAGTCGTGTGCCACGTGTGTGTAAGCCATCAGCAGATTGTTGTTGCCTATCACCGTGCGTCCCGATGCCGAAGTGCCGCGATTGATGGTACAGCACTCGCGTATCACGTTCTCGTCGCCAATCTCACAAGTGGTGTACTCGCCCGCAAACTTCAAGTCCTGGGGAATGGCCGAAATCACCGACCCTGGGAATATGTGGCAGTTTCGTCCGATACGGGCACCCGGATAGATAACCACATTAGGTTCCACCACAGTGCCGTCGCCTATCTCCACATCCTCGCATACTGTGCAGAAATTGCCTATTATCACCCCCTCGCCTATTTTGGCATCTGGGTGAATGCTGTTCATTATCATATTACTTCTTGGCTTTTTATATAATTGATTAAAAATTGACTAAAAGCAGCATTTGCCTTATGCCCGGGCTTGAATATAGAGAAATGCCCCTGCAACGGCACACCCACCAACCTCACATCGCCCACAAAGTCTAGCAACTTGTGCCGGGCGGGCTCGTTGCTATAGTAAGGTTCGGTAGTATTAAGCACCCCGTCATGCACCCTAAACTGTGAAGGGTCCTTATGGAACGCGCGTCCCAAACGCCGCAGTTGGCGGTGGCCCAGCTCTTTGTTCACATACACCAGAGCATTGTCCAAGCTCCCGCCCTTTATCAAGTTCAGGTGCAGCAACGGCTCTATCTCGTGAAGAAACACAAAAGTGCGACATGGGGCAATGCCGGCGGCATACTGCGTCAGGTCGTCGATATGGGCACTCTGCCTCCCAATCACACTATTGGCAAAATCTATCACGCAGTCTACCGCAAAACTCTCGCACGGCACCACGTCGTAAACCGACCCGGTAGGCTCATACTCAAAATGCAACGGTTCGCGAAAGACGAATGTCCTACGCTCAGCTTCCTGTTCGCGAATGCCCACACGGGTTATCTGCAGCAGCCAGGGGCGGGCCGACCCGTCGAGAATAGGCACCTCACCCCCGTCCAGTTCCACCAACACATTGTCCAACTGGCAGCCATGCAGGGCAGACATCAGGTGCTCGATGGTGGCAATGCTATGCCTACCCGTGCCGATTGTTGTGCCGCGCACTGTCTCGCTCACCGCCGTTGCCAATGCCGGTTGGGTTACAATATTAAACCTATCGGTCCGGCGGAAGGCAATGCCCGAATCGGGCGGAGCCGGACACACCGTCACCGTCACCGTGCGACCAGTGTGCAAGCCCATCCCCGTAAGGCGGAACTCCTTATTAATAGTAGTTTGCTTCATTGCACGGGATGAAAGTGGTAGTCAGTCATAGCATACAGCAGTGCCTGTTGGTTCTCGAAGCCCCAATCGTTGCGCTGGTGCGAAAACGAGAGGGGGTAGAGCACCCCCTGGGGCAGCACCATGGCAGGCTGACGGAAAAAGTCGGTACCCTTCTGCTGTATACCGCACACAAAATATAGTATGATGTCATTTGCCATACCCGCATAGGTGCTGGTAGGCTCAGTCTTGTAGCGTTCTCGAAACAGCTCCACAAACGCTTTGTGCTGTGGATTTGACATATCCCAGTCGGCATAGTAGGTATGATAGTTAAGGTTCTGCAGCTGGGCAAAGTCCACATCGTTGTATTGTGCAGTCCAGTCCTCGAAAGTAAACAGATAAGGCGTGCGGCTTTTGAAAGCCGACAACTTATTGAGCAGCTGCGACGAGTAGATACGATTCTTTGCCTTATCCTGCTGATATAGGCTCACCACCACCGATTGCCCGCTGCCCTTCAACAAGGTGGTCAGCTGGCTACTCTTAGCCCAATCCACCAAAGTGTACTTCATATCGTCATAGCGGTCCATCTCGGCCTTCAGGGCAGCAATGGCCTTCTGCTCCGCCTTGGCACCCGAGTGGACCACATACACTGGCATTCCTGGCAGTGTACGATGTATCACACGCGCTGCAGTCCGTGCCATAGCCTCAGTCGAAGGTTGGCACTTAAAAACATATGGATTGCCAACAACCACCTCGCTACGGTCGGTCACCGGGTTCACGATAAACAGTTGCGCCTCGCGTGCCAATGCCGCAGCCTTTTCAAAGGGCTGACGGGTAAGCATCGCTATCAGCAAGTCCGACTGAGCCACGTTGTGGCTTCTAAAGGCCTGCTCCACAGCCTCGTCGCTCGTACCCTCCACATCCACCACATTCAGCGTAACATTGTAGCCCATCCGCTCCAACCGTTCCAATCCCAGCAGCAACCCCTCATAAAACTGTATAAATTCCAAACTCTTATAACTAATCTTGCCCCTCTGCTCTACATCAAACTTCGAAGTGGATATCTTATCCATTTGGCTCAGATTCAAAGGCATCATAAGCGACACCACGATACTCTGCGGGTTAACCCTAGGTCTTATCGTAGCTGGAGCACCCACAGGTTGCTCGGGGTCGGAGGCAGCCTGTGTGGCATTTCCTTTGTCGTTCGACGAACCTGAGTGTGCCGAGCCGACACGGCTCTCTGTAGCTGAGGGTGCCATGGTGCCATCGCTCAGCTTCTGCCCCTTGCAAGGGAGCCACACCGTGTCACCAATCTGCAAGAAGTGGATATCCTTCTTCGTCACCGCCTCCACCTCCTTCAGCCCATAGGCACGCGCTATGGCGTACACCGTCTGCCCCTGCTCGACAATATGCACAAAATAGCGTTTTCCATTCAGCATCTGAGTCTTATGCGACACCTCTACCGCCTTGCCACCAGGCATCTGTGCTATTGCCGTATTGAAAACTGAAAACTGAAAACAAAATAAGACACTCCAGCAAAGCATCATCTTCAATTTCCGACAATCAACTACCATAAGTCATATAGGTTTAAAAGGTTTATACATCTAAAAGAAACGCGGCAATTAATATATCCAACCTCCACGTTCCACCTTATTCCCACTCAATCGTTGCAGGCGGTTTCGAACTGATATCGTATACCACACGGTTCACACCCTTAACACGATTGATAATCTCGTTCGACACCTTTGCGAGGAATTCATAGGGCAGGTGGCACCAATCGGCAGTCATGCCGTCGACACTCTCCACCGCCCGCAAAGCCACCACACTCTCGTACGTCCGCTCGTCACCCATCACCCCCACACTCTGCACTGGCAACAGCATACAGCCTGCCTGCCATACCTTGTCGTACAAATTGCTGTCCCTCAACCCCTGCACAAAAATATCGTCAACCTCTTGCAATATATGCACCTTTTCAGGCGTCACATCGCTCAATATGCGGATAGCCAAGCCCGGCCCTGGGAAGGGATGCCTGCCTATCAACTCCTGTTTGATGCCCAGCTGACGCCCCACGCGCCGCACCTCGTCCTTAAACAGACTGCGGAGCGGCTCCACAAGCTGCAGCTTCATATAGTCGGGAAGGCCGCCCACATTGTGGTGGCTCTTGATAGTCTGCGACGGCCCCTTGACCGAACTCGACTCTATTACGTCAGGATATATCGTGCCCTGCCCCAACCATTTGGCATCAGTTATCAGCTTCGCCTCAGCGTCAAACACGTCGATAAAGGTCTTCCCTATCGCCTTGCGCTTCTTCTCAGGGTCGGTAACACCGGCCAAAACGCTATAAAAACGCTCCTTGGCATCCACCCCCTTCACATTCAGTCCCATGTCGCGATAAGACTCCAGCACCCCTTCAAACTCGTTCTTCCTCAGCAGCCCGTTATCGACAAAAATGCAGTGCAGCTGATGACCTATAGCACGGTGGAGCAGCACAGCCGCCACCGTCGAATCCACACCGCCCGACAGCCCCAGCACCACCTTATCGCCGCCCACCTTCTGCCGAAGCTCCGCCACGGTAGTCTCGATAAACGACTCAGGTGTCCACGACTGGTCGCATCCGCATATATCCACCACAAAGTTGCGCAACAGCGTGAGGCCATCCACCGAGTGGTGTACCTCGGGATGGAACTGTATGGCATAAGTCTCTTCACCCTCAATCTTATATCCGGCATTAGCCACCGAGCTGGTCGAACAAATCACGCGGTAGCCCTCGGGCAGACGCTCTATCGTGTCGCCGTGGCTCATCCACACCTGGCTGCCCACCGGCACTCCCCTCATCAGCGGACTGCTGGCGTCAACATACTGCAGGTTGGCGCGGCCATACTCTCGTGTGGCAGACTGCTGCACACTGCCGCCGCCATACTTCGCCAGATACTGTGCTCCGTAGCACACCGCCAATAGCGGCAGCTTGCCCTTAATCTGGCTCATGTCGGGTATGGGGGCATCGGGAGCGTTGCAACTATAAGGGCTGCCCGAAAAAACCACTCCCTTCACCTCCTCCGACAAGGTCGGAATCTTGTTGAAAGGGTGTATTTCGCAATAAATATTCAATTCTCTAATCTTACGAGCTATCAGCTGAGTGTATTGAGAACCAAAATCTAAGATGATGATAGTATCCATTCTTTGCAGTATTTATAAAAAGCAAAGATACAATTAAAAATTGAAATAGCAGACATTCACGTCTCATTTTTTATTGAGGTTTGCCACCTGTCAGCTGGTCATTTGCCGACCAACGGATAGTAAACCACCCCTAAACATCCATGGCAGACGCGTCGAAAGAACCTCACTAAAAGGAGAGTTAAAGTGGACAATTCTAACTAAAGTTTGACAAGCCATTTTTCTATAAAAAGCACACGCCATGCCTTCGTCGTGCCTTCGTCGTGCTTTCGTTTCCAGAGACGAAAACAGGGCGAAGACAAGAACAGGGCAGGCAGCCTCCACTACCAAACAACCCGAGTGACGAACGTGAAAAGGGGAGAAAAAACGTATGGCTAGAAACGACTCGAAATGCAAGCCTCATTTTACTTGTCATACTTTAATTGTATTTTAACTTGGAAGTCGGTAGGATTAAAGAGCAGCATTTCTTAAATATTTGATATAACGAAGTTCTTTCATACCCCGGCCAGCCACCCGAGATAGAGGCGGGGCATGTGCCAAAAAAAAATAATTTTCAATTGTTGAAAAAAAAGTTGTATTTTTGCAAGCTATGAATTTTGTTTCCAGACTAGGAGTTTTGCTCCTAATGATTGTAATGCTAATGGGTTGCGACGGCTACAACAAGCTTGTCAGCAGCAATGATTTCGATGCCAAGTACAAGGCAGCGGTGAAATATTACGAGGGTCGCAACTATACAAGGGCTATCCAGCTGTTTGAAAATTTGATTATGCACTACCACGGCAAGGAGAATGCCGAAAATATTTCGTGGTATTATGCACAGTGCTTGATGGCCGAGAAGGATTATTTTTCGGCCGGGTATCAGTTTAAGAATTTCTTCAAACGTTTTCCCTACAGCGAGCGTGCCGAAGAGGCACTGTTTTTGGCGGCAGAATGTAAATATCACGAGTCGCCCTCCTACTATCTTGACCAGAAGCAGACCAAGGAGGCCATTCAGGAGTATGAGAGTTTTGTTGACCGCTACCCCACCAGTGTGCACATCCCCGACATCAACAGCCATCTGGACGAGTTGAGGGGCAAGCTGATGCGCAAGGACTATGAGATAGCCTACGGCTACTACAAGGTGGAAAGCTACAGCGCGGCGTATGTGTCGCTGCAGCGTTTTTTAAACAACTACCCCGACTCGCCCTATAAGGAGCAGGCCATGTTCTATATGCTGGCCAGCGGCTACGAGTATGGCATGGGGAGCCAGGAGAGCAAGATGAGAGAACGTCTGCAACAGGTAGTGAACGACTTCGACAGGTTTGCCACATCGTTCAGCGACTCAAAAATGATGGCCCAGGCCCAGGACTACTATACCAAGGCCAAGGCAGCTTTGGCAAGTCTGGAACATTCGCGTTAAACAGGATACAGACAAGTAACGCTTTCGTTAAGCCTATTTTGGTCGAGCTTGTTTGACTGCTGAGGCAAAGAAAGCGTCTGATGAAAAAAGAAAGCGTCTGATGAAAATCGAACAATAAAATAAACAAATAATCATATAGATGGAAGATATTAAGAAGAAGGTAACCAACACCACCATTACGCGGAACACCGCCCTTTTCAGCAAGATGACCGACAATATTTATGAGACGGTGGCAATGCTGACCAAGCGTGCCAACCAGATTGCAATAGAGGAGAAACGCGAACTGCACAAGAAGATTGAGGAGTTTGCCAGCACCAACGACGCGATAGACGAATATTACGAGAATCGCGAACAGATAGAGGTGGTGCGCCGCTATGAGCGAATGCCTAAGCCGACACTAACTGCTACTGAGGAGTATCTCGAAGGCAAGCTCTACTATCGCAATCCTGCCAAGGAGGACCAAGAGCAGCAGCGCATGGAGGCCATGGAAAACGAGGTGATTGAGGGCAACCTATAAATTAACAATCAAGCACCAGAGGATATGCGGGTGGTTGTCGGCATCACTGGCGGCATTGCCGCCTATAAGGCTCCGCTGCTAGTGCGCCTGCTGCGCAAGGCAGGACACGAGGTGAGGTGCGTGGCTACAGAACACGCCCTGCAATTTGTTACGCCCCTGACACTGGAAACCGTGTCGGGCAACAGGGTATATGCCGACCTTTTTGCCCCCACCAACGAACATACCACCGAGCATATCTCGCTCAAGGACTGGGGGGATGTGATGGTTGTGGCTCCGGCCACAGCCAACATCATAGGCAAGATGGCCTCGGGCATCGGCGACGACGCACTGAGCACCCTGCTACTCTCCTTCTCAGGCAAACCTCTCTATCTGGCGCCTGCCATGAACACGCAGATGTGGGAGAATCCCGCCGTGCAGCGCAATATGGCCTGCCTGCGCTCATGGGGTGTGCACATTGTGGAGCCTGCCGTAGGCGAGCTGGCATGCGGCACCAGCGGTGCGGGACGCATGGCCGAGCCTGAGGAGATATTTAATACCATCGCAGAGATTAATCAAGCAGAGACTGGCAAGGGAGCTAAAAAAGGTGTTAAAGTGCTGGTGACTGCAGGGCCCACCTATGAGCGGATCGATGCTGTGAGGTTTATCGGCAACTACTCGTCGGGCAAGATGGGTTTTGCCCTGGCCGAAGCCCTGGCACGGCATGGTGCAGAAGTGGAACTGGTAACAGGGCCTACTGCCCTCAAAAGCAACCATCACAACATACACCGCACCGACGTGGAGAGTGCCTGTGAGATGTATGATGCCGCCACAAGTCTTTTCCCACACTGCCAGGCGGCCATACTCTCCGCCGCCGTGGCCGACTATCGACCAATCAACAGAGCCGACCACAAGCTGAAGAAACAGGGCGAGGAGGGCATGACTTTGACGCTGGTGCAGAACCCCGACATACTGGCCACCTTGGGGGGCATGAAGCAAGAGGGTCAACTGCTGATAGGCTTCGCCCTCGAAACCGACAACGAGATGGAAAATGCACGGCACAAGCTGGAGAAAAAGAATCTGGACTATATAGTGTTGAACTCGTTGCGCGATGCGGGAGCAGGCTTCGGGGTCGACACCAACCGAGTGACCATCATAGGACGCGACGGCAGCACACACACCACGCCCCTGCTAAGCAAGGCCGAGGTGGCAGAAGAAATCATCAACCACTGCCTATGAAGAAACTATCAATCGTGGCAATAGTGCTGTCGGTGGTCGCCATTGCCGGCGAGATATTTATTTTTGCCACCCAAAAAGAGGACAGCGAGGCAGTGCAGCAGCGCGCCATAATGACCAACTATCGGGTGTATGCCCCGGTGATACCCGACACAATGACCTTTGCGGGAGAACGTGTGCCACTCGAAAAATACTATGTGCGGGAAGGATTAGACAACGAACTAATTATTAATATGTATCGGCAGTCGAGCACTCTTCTGTACTTCAAGCGTGCCAACCGCTATTTCCCTATCATCGAACCTATATTGAAACGCAACGGAATACCCGAAGACATGAAGTATCTGTGTGTGATTGAAAGCGGGCTGACCAATGCCACCTCGCCCGCCAAAGCACAGGGCTTTTGGCAGTTCATTCCCAGCACTGCGGACCGCTATGGACTGACAGTGACCGAAGAGATAGACATGCGCAACAATGTGGAGGCATCGACAGAGGCCGCATGCAAATATCTGCTCAGCCTGTACAACAGATTTCATAGCTGGACGGCAGCGGCAGCGGCTTACAATTGTGGTGAGAACGGGCTGGCCCGTCGAATGGAGCAGCAGGGAGTGAGCAGCTATTACGACCTGCGTCTGAACACCGAGACGGGACGATATGTATATCGACTGCTGGCAGTGAAATATATCATGCAGCATCCACAACAGTTTGGCTACTATCTGCGCCACTGCGACCTCTATCCCACTATTCCCACCCGCAGCGTAACCCTCAGCGGACAGAACGTGGATCTGTATCGATTTGCCAAGAGCAACGGCACCACCTACAAGATGCTGCGGGAACTGAACCCTTGGATACAGACCGACAACCTTAAGAACAAGGCGAACAAGAGCTACACAGTGCTGCTGCCTGTGGAGGGTGGCACCCTGCAAAAAAACCTCACCAAGGGGCATAAGAATACTAGGCTGATTACAGAGATATAGAAAAACGCCATGTCTGAAACATCAGAGATAGAAATATTAGGTGCCAGAGAACACAACCTCCAGAATGTGGACATCAACATACCCCGCAACCAACTGGTGGTGTTTACCGGGCTGAGCGGTAGCGGCAAATCGAGTCTGGCCTTCGACACTATCCATGCCGAGGGGCAACGCCGATACATGGAGACCTTCTCGGCCTACGCGCGACACTTTATTGGCAATATTGAGCGACCCGATGTGGACAGCATAAACGGCCTGAGCCCCGTCATTTCGATAGAGCAGAAGACCACCAACAAAAACCCCCGCTCGACGGTGGGTACGGTGACAGAGATATACGATTTTGTGCGCCTGCTATACGCCCGCATAGGCACAGCCTATTCACACGTTAGTGGCGAAAGGATGGTGAAATATACCGAGGAGCAGATACTAGACCTTATCAACCAGCAATATGCCGGCAAGGATATCACCGTCCTCGCACCCCTCGTAAAGGCCCGCAAAGGACACTACCGCGAATTGTTTACACAAGTTGCAAAAAAAGGTTTCCTGCGCGTGAGGGTTGATGGCGAAATCAAGGAGCTGACCTACAACATGCAAGTGGACCGCTACAAGACCCACGACATAGAACTGGTGATAGACCGCGTGCGCGTGGGCAAGAATGCCGCACGACTGAAAGAGGCTGTTCGCACCGCCTTCAAACAGGGCAAAGGCATATTGATGATACTGGAAAACCAGACCCCCTCACCCATCCCCCAACCCGCTCCCAAACCAGCCTACTACAGCCGCCTGCTGATGGACCCTGCCACCGGACTCTCCTATCCCGAACCTGAGCCCAACACATTCTCGTTCAACTCGCCCTACGGTGCATGTCCCAAATGCAACGGGTTGGGACAGGTGGCACAGCTCGACATCACCAAGCTGATACCCGACCCCTCAAAAAGCATACGGCAAGGGGCCTTCGAGGTGCTGGGCAAATATAGCCCCACCAACTATCTCTACCGAAAGTTGGAGAATCTGGGAGCCTACTACCACTTCACCATCGACGACCCCGTGGAGTCGTTCTCAGAGGATGCCATGAATACCATCCTTTACGGCACCAGCGATTTCTCGGGCATGGAGGATGCCTACGAGATGAACCATGGCGCCAGCTTCCAAGGCATAGTGAACTACATCATGCAGATGGCATCAGACGAAAGTTCAGCCGCACTACAGAAATGGGCCCAAAGTTTTATGAACACCATCCCCTGCCCCGAATGCCATGGCTATAGGCTCAAACCCGAAAGCCTCGCCTTTAAAATTGACGGGATGCATATAGGCGAAATGGCACAGCTCGACCTCACCGAATTGCACGAACGCCTTTCACATCTGGAAGAAAAACTCGACGGACAGCAACGCACCGTGGCTCATGAGATACTGCGTGAGATACTGAGTCGCACGCAGTTTATGATAAATGTGGGCGTAGGATACCTTTCGCTCAACCGCAACAGCAGCAGCCTTTCGGGTGGCGAATCACAACGTATCCGCCTTGCCACACAGATTGGAGCACGGCTGGTGAATGTGCTATATATCCTCGACGAGCCCAGCATAGGACTGCACCAACGCGACAATCGCCGCCTAATAGACGCGCTCCAAGAGCTGCGCGACTTGGGCAACAGCGTCATAGTGGTGGAACACGACCGCGACATGATTATGAACGCCGACCATGTGGTTGACATCGGTCCGGGAGCAGGAGTACACGGAGGGAAGATAATCTTTCAAGGCTCACATCAGCAACTTATCCATTCCAAACAACACACCCTCACCCTCGACTATCTACGCCGCATCAAAGACATTCCCCTACCCCAACGTCGCCCTATGGATGGCTGCGACCACATAGTCATCAGCGGTGCTACGGGCAACAACCTCAAGGATGTCACCCTCGACCTACCATTGCGCCGCTTTGTGTGCATCACCGGTGTCAGTGGCAGCGGCAAATCAAGCCTCATTAACGAGACACTCCACCCCATCCTCAACCAACACTTCTTCCACTCACAAAAAGAACCACTTCCCTACCAATCCATCACCGGCATCGACCATATCGACAAGGTGATAGAAATCAACCAGTCGCCCATTGGGCGCACTCCTCGCAGCAATCCCGCCACATATGTGGGCCTGTTCGACGAGATAAGGGCCATCTTCACCCAGCTGCCCAGCGCACGCATACGCGGCTACAAACCCGGACGCTTCTCTTTCAACGTCAGCGGCGGCCGATGCGAACACTGCAAAGGCGCGGGTGTGAGAACCATTGAGATGAACTTTCTCCCTGACGTGTATGTCAATTGCGAAGTGTGTAACGGCAAACGCTATAACCGAGAGACACTCGAGATACGATACAAGGGCAAAAGCATTGCCGATGTGTTGGATATGACCATCAACGAAGCCGTCAGCTTCTTTGAGTCCTACCCCAAGCTATATCGGAAACTGAAGACCCTCCAAGAAGTGGGACTAGGCTACATCACCCTTGGACAACAGTCCACCACACTCAGCGGTGGGGAGGCTCAGCGTATCAAACTGGCCGCTGAGCTGGCACGTCCCGAAACGGGCAACACCCTATACATCCTCGACGAACCCACCACAGGGCTCCACTTCGAGGACATACGAGTGTTGCTGGAGGTGCTGCAACGACTTGTAGACCGTGGCAACAGCGTCCTTGTCATCGAGCATAATATGGATGTCATCAAGGTGGCCGACTGGATTATCGACATGGGTCCTGAAGGCGGCCGACGCGGAGGACAGATTATGTTTGAAGGCACCCCCGAAGAGCTAGCCAAACAGCCCGACAACTACACCGGACTATACCTCAAAGAGGAACTGGATGCCATGAAGCATTAAAAGACTATTGCCCATCTATTATAGTATATCACATTGTTTCTCTATCTGCTATACCTACTAGGCACTCCGGCACTTATCATGCTCCTTGCCCGGCGTTGGCAATGGATTAACAAGGTAAGTCCCATGGCAGTGCTATATGTCATCGGACTGCTTGTTGCCAACCTCACCCCCTGGCTGCACGACACTCGCCTGCTGTCGACCAACAATCTTGTTGGCAACATCTGCATTCCCTTAGCCATCCCATTGATGCTGGTCTCTTGCAGCCTCTCTAATTGGTCCACAGGCAAAGCCCTCAAAGCATTCCTCAGCGGACTCATAGCCGTGCTCATCGTCACCATAGCCGGATTCTTTCTGTTTCGCGGACAGGACGATGCCACCCACTTTGCTCAAGTGTGTGCCGTAGCCGTGGGCATCTACACCGGCGGCATACCCAACATGGGAGCCATAGCACAGGGAGTGGGCATGGACCAAACCACCTATCTATATGTAACCTCCTACGACCTTATTATCACTGGGCTCTACCTTGTTTTTGTCATCTGTTTCGGCAAACCCCTTTTTCGCCTACTGCTCGGGCACGACACCTCCGACCTGCCACTACCCCCAAATGAGCCAGCACCCAATCATCACTCAAACCACATCTCCTCCAAGCCTCTCTTCAATCATCTGCTACTTCCCATCATAGCCTTGGCTATAGCTGTCAGCTCCTACCTCCTCTCCACCCTTTTTCCCGAAAGCCTGTCCACCCCAATGCTCATCCTCATACTCACCACCCTCTCCATCGCTGCCACATTCCTACCCTCGGTGCGTAGCATCAACCAAGATGCCCAACAGCGTGGCTCACAACCATTCTCTTTCACCCTAGGGCTCTACTTCGTATATCTGTTCTGCTTCACTATTGCCAACGCCTGCGACGTGCGACAAATGAACCTTGCCGGCAGTCTCAACATCCTATGGTACATCCTCTTTGTCATCTTTGGCTCGCTCACACTCCAAATCATCTTTGCCAAACTGCTCCATCTCGATGGCGACACCACTCTTGTCACCTCTGTGGCACTAATCAACTCGCCCCCATTCGTACCCCTTGTAGCGGCACTGCTCAACAACCGCCAAGTCATTGTCTTAGGCATCACCATCGGACTGCTAGGCTACATGCTGGGCAACTATCTCGGCATTGCCATCTTCTTCCTATTAGCCCCATCCTAGCTCCCGCCATATCATAAAAAAGACAAACCACAACACTTTTTTATTAATATACAAAATAAAAGTTGTAATTTTGCCAGTCAAAAATAATAAACATAATAATTTTTCTATCAAATGAAATCAATGAAACTCAGACTTGTATCCATAGTCATCATGCTTTCAGCACTGATGTGTGGTAACGTCAATGCCGACAATGTCGACCTCCAAAAAGCCAAACAGATTGGTGCCTACTTCTTCAATGTGGCCACTGGAACCAAGGCTCCCGTCAGTGCCGACAAATTAGAACTTGTCCAACAGTTCGACAACCCCACCCTCTGCATCCCTGCCCTCTACGCATTCAACGTGGCTGACAACGGCTTTGTGGTAGTATCCGCATCCAATGCCACCGAACCCATCCTAGCCTACTCGCCCGAAGGAAGTCTCGAAAACATCAACCCTGCATGCCGCTATATGCTTGAAAGCTATGCCAAACTCATCAGCGAAAACCAAAATGCCGATGCCACGCCCACAGCCCAAGTCAAAGGCATGTGGGACCAACTAATCGACCACACTTTCACCTGCGACCTCGAGTCCAAAGCTGTGCTCATCAAGAGCAAGTGGGGACAAGGCGACCCCGATGCCCCATCCTACAACATCTTCTGCCCCCAGATTAATGGCAAACCCTGCCTAGTAGGCTGCGTGGCAACCGCCATGTCGATGATTATCCACTACTGGAAATACCCCATCAAGGGCGGTAACGAAAACAACAGTACCGCCTCCACCTCTTGGAACAACCAGAACATCCGCTATAAATTTGCTGTCGACTCCAACAAATTCGTCTTCGACAGCATGCCCAACCAAATCAACGAGCGCAGCGAATGGAACTACAAACGCGCCTGTGGCAAACTCAGCTTTGCCTGCGGTGTCACAGTCAAAATGGGTTGGGGCCTCACGGGCAGCGGCGCACTGTCTCAAAGTGTTCCAGAAGCATTCTACAAATGGTTCAAATATTCAACTGAAGCCAAACACATTCAACGTTCCTCCTACACCGATGCACAATGGTTGGATATCCTCCATACCGAACTCGACTCCAACTCCCGTCCTGTCTACTATAGCGCTTCCGACCCCGACCCCGCACATACCGGCAGCGATGCCGCTGGCCATGCTTTCGTTATTGCCGGCTCTAACAACTCCAGCCAAAGCAAGTTCTATATCCGCTGGGGCTGGGATGGTGGCGCCGACGGGTTTTACACCCTGGCACCGGCCTCTTCCATCCAGATGAGCGCTGGCTATACCTTCACCGCCAATCATGCCATGGTATACAAAATCCACCCCAAAGAAGGCGACCCCGTGGGCATTGAAGAAAATACAGCCTTCACCGCCTCTCCCGCCTACCCCAACCCTGCCACCGACCACATCATGATACCTGTCGACATGACGCTCAACGCCTATCTATCCATCTATACCATCGATGGCAAGCTGGTCGACAAAGTCATCGTCCCTGCCGGAACCAAAGAATACCGCCTCAATCTCCAAGGCTACACCCCTGGCAACTACATCTACCGCGTCAATGGCTCTGCTGTGAAATTCACCGTACTCTAATAGACTGACTTCATATATTTAGTGGGTCCGCCGCGCTTGCGTGGCGGACCCACTCTTTTACCATGCTATACATCTAATCTAACATCATAGCCGATACCTCATATAAATACCAAAAGCAAAGTCCAACCCCTTCTCCATAAGGTCGTAGTAAAACTCAGCATCCATCCCCAGTGAGAACTGGCTAGTGTTCCAATTCTCCAACCCCACCTTGGCAGTCACCATCTCGCGCTCTGGCGCAACAAAATCCTTCTTGTGCCAACTCACACTCTGAAAATGGTAGCTCCCCCTAGGAGCAACAAATTGATTGCCATACCAATAACCCACCTGGGCCAGCAGATGCCAGCTTCCATGCCATCGGGGACGGTTATCCTCGCCCAAAGCTGCATGGCCCATGCCTAGGTCCACATCATACGACACCTGCGGCCATAAGCCCCATCCCTTGTCATATTTCTGGTACTTAGTTGGAGAAATATCCTGATAGAAAAAGAATGGCACATCCACAGCCAGCGCACTCCTCAAACCCAACACCACATTGGCCCGCAAACCCACATTTTCATTAAACAGCGACTCGATGCATGTATCCAATGCCGAAAACTGCCCGCCCCGATGTGTGCCCAAGAAGCTAAACGGCACCGCGAAGGTGATACTCGGCCTCCCCTCCAATTGCAGAAAAGTCCACTCGTTGCTGCTCCCCAAGGTAAAACGTTCCTGTGTCATCTGCCACGGTTCCAACAGTTCCTCCCAATGCAGCCAAGTGTCAGTCTCTAATATAGTTGTCCCCATCGGCAGGCACGCCAACAGCTGCGCCCCCTCCTCCTGATGGGCATATACGAAGCGCTCTCGGTCAAACATAGGCTCAAAAAGCCTGTGCGACATGGCACTGTATAGCGACCCCATCACCCACCGCACATTGTCGTGAGGCTTATATTCCAATCTAACCATTGGTTTCCACTGTCTTATGCCCTCCGAGCCAGCCACTCCCGCCAAATGCACACCAAACGACACCTCTGCATCACTGCCAATTTTATGTCCCACATAGGGTGTGACAAAAAAGCCGGTGGCAGTATAACCGCGTGTATAAGGCAGCGAGAAGGCCGCATCTCGCAAAAAAGTGGTGGCATCAACTCCCACATGCCAACCTCCTTTCAACTGTGGTGTTCCCCATGGCATCATCCACCAAGCATAGTCGGCACTCTCGCTCAGCAGCCTCAACTCGCGCTGCACTTTATAATGTGGCGGTGTCGACAATACAATTGTTACCGTGTCGGGCATATCTTTCGACCCAGTTCCCGACTTCTGCCCAATGGCTGTGCCGCCTAGCACAACCGCTATCAATAATAACGCTATTCTTTTCATGTTGCAAAAGTACACTTTTTTTTTCATATAGCAACCTCTTACTTCCAATTCTTACTACATACTGCATTATTTCACCGAATGCCACTCACACCTACCTATTCCCACCGATGGGGGCCTGTTTGCCAATACCAAGACTGAAAACATGCGACAAAAGGATGACAAACGAGTGTATCACAACCGTTACTGCACCCCACATTGAATGTGTCTTTATGCACATGACAGTCAAAAAGTAAAGAATCAAAAAAAAAACGTATCTTTGCACAATTTATTACACCCGATTTCGATTAGTAAATATATAGCTCACAGCGCTTTATCACTCAAAAAGAATAACAAACACTTGGTGGGTTCTAATCGAATTAGGGGTTTGAAGACTTTTTTTGAACTGATACAAATGTCATATAAATACTAATTCAATATTGATTGCAAACTAAATACCATGGTTATAGTGAGGTATTGGAGTGATTATTCAACAATCTCGAGATGGTCGAATTCCAAAAGTGGCACAGAGGGTATGCTGTGTGGGGAGAACAAAGGCCATACTACCCAGCGTCTCGAAGAGACGCGACATTGAGAACGATTGGCAGAAATCAGTCATTCACTGTACTAGAGCGAATACCAGAAGGAGACAACTATGTACGACAATCGTGACCAAATCGACTTAGGCAACGGCGAAATAGGGCGTCTGTTTGCCAGTCTCTTCGTCCCCACCCTGTTGGGGATGCTGTTTAACATGGCATTCATCTTTACCGATGGTATATTTGTGGGGCACGGCATAGGCGGTCACGGGCTGGCAGCCATCAATCTTGTCGGTCCCATGATGATGTTTATCAACGGACTAGGGATGATGTTGGGCATGGGTGCAAGCGTTGTGGCTGCCATCCACCTCTCGCACGGCAACGTAAAGGCGGCACGCATCAATGTGACACAGGCCTTCGTCACAGGCATTAGTTGCTCGCTGCTGATGGCGGCGGTGTGCTACTTGATGCCCGACACGGTGCTGAGGCTGTTGGGTGCCACGGGTGCGCTGTATCCCTATGCACGAGAGTATTACCTATGGTTTATGCCCACCTGCCTGCTGAATATGGTGACGTCGATAGGCATGTTTGCCATTCGATTGGACGGGTCTCCACGCTACGCCATGCTGTCGAACATCGTGCCCGCCATTGTCAACGGTGTGTTGGACTATATCTTTATCTTCCCCCTCCAATGGGGGCTGATGGGAGCATCGTTGGCAACAGATATTGGCGGGCTGGTGGGCACAGTGATGGTGCTGCACTACATGCTGTTCCGCACCAATACCTTGCGGCCATACCGTCTAAAGGCAACTTCCACCAGCCTCCGCCTTATGCTGCGCAATGTGGGCTACATGGTGCGGACGGGGCTGTCGGGCTTTGTGGGCGAAATAGCCGTGGGGGCGATGATGTTGACGGGCAACTGGGTGTTTAAGCAACACCTTGGCGACCAGGGCGTGGCGGCATACAGCGTTACTTGCTACCTCTTTCCTCTGGTGTATATGGTCTATAACGCCGTGGCGGCATCAGCGCAGCCCATTCTCAGTTTCAACTATGGCAAAGGCGACCGACAAAGGGTACACCACACACTGCTATTCGGGCTGATAGTGTCCATAGCACTAGGGTTGGCGGTGAGTGCGCTCTTCTACTTCTTCGCGCCGTCGGTGGTATCCTGCTTTCTCAGCACCTCGGCACCTGCCTATGACCTGGCTGCTAAGGGACTGCCTTATTACGCCAGTGGCTTTGTGTTTATGGCCATCAATATTTGTGTGGTAGGCTACCTGCAAAGTGTGGAACGCTCGGGTCTGGCCATCATCTATACATTGATGAGGGGGGTGGTGCTATTGGTGGCGGCATTCATGGTGCTGCCGCAAGTGATGGGTGTGCCGGGGCTATGGCTTTCGGTGCCTGCTGCCGAGGCTTTGACCACAGTGGGAGTACTGATTTTTGTGATAAAAAATAGACGTGGGGCGCAATTAAACGAGGGCAGCTCATACTAATGATTATTATAAATAAATACATATATGACTTTTAGACACACCAAACTCATCTCGGGAGCTATGCTGCTCCTATTCCTCTTATCGACCACAACTATCATCGCACAGCCGGGTGGTGGACCTGGCGGTAGGCCTCCTATGGGTGGTGGCTATCCCGGTGGCGGCCGCCCATCATCGAGCGAACGCGAACGTTTGCGCAAACAGTGGGAGGCCCAACAGGCAGCCGAGAAAGCCCAACAAGTGCGCCAGAAAAAGAGCGTGAAGGAGGGCGACGTGTTCAAGGTGTTGGGTACGCTGCAGGATAGCACCAACAACGAACCCATTCCCTATGTGAACATAGCCATACTGAGTGCCGAAGACTCTACGATGGTAAAGGGCGGCATTACCGACCTTAACGGCTATTTCGAGATACAGAACGTGCCACAGGGCGATATGCTGCTGCGCGTCTCTGCCATAGGGTATGCAAACATATACTATCCCTTCACTGTGACAAACAACACAGCCCTGGGCACCATTAAGCTGATGCCGGGAGCCACCACGCTGCAGGAGGTGAAGGTGACCGCCTCGCGCCCCCTCTATGCCATGGACGGCGAGAAGCTGATATACAATGTGGCCGACGACCCGACCATACAGACCGGCACCACTAGCGACGCCCTGCAGAACGCCCCAGGTGTGGAGGTGGACATCGAGGGCAATATCACACTGCGCGGCGTGTCGAGCGTGGAGATATGGGTGAACGACAAGCCCTCCAAACTGACAGAGGAGAACCTGAAGACCTATTTGGAGACCCTCCCCGCCAACGCCCTCGACCGCATTGAGACCATCACCAATCCCTCGGCCAAATATGCCACCAGCGCAGAGGCTGTTATCAACATCATTACCTCGGCCTATATCAAGAGCAACCACTTTATCAGTTTTGGCGTGAACGGGGCCACACAGCCCTTTATATCGCCGTGGGTGTCGTACACCTGGGCCAACGAGAAGCTGTCGGTGAACCTATTTGCCAGCGGACGCTACAACTACTCTGAGAATTCGGGATGGAACAAGACCACCTACCGCCGCCTGGCTGAGAACGGCGACACCGTGGTGACGGCCTGGGACAGCAACAGCAGCTACAGCAACAACAACCGCCTGAATGGAAATATCTTTGCCCGTGTGAGCTATATTATCGACAGTATGTCGGACATCGACTTTATGGCCAACTACAATTATAGCCACAACAACAGTGCCAGCTATACAACGCGAGGACGTGGCGACCTGTTGGCCACAGAGCTGTACAACTATTTCGACACCAACCTCACCTCGGGAAACCGCGGATTCGGTATGGCCGGCATCGACTATTCGCATAAGTTCGACAAGAAAGGACACAACATCCGCGCCAGCCTGCACGAGAACTTCAGCAGTTCTGGCAGCCAGCAGGGCTTTGTGCGCCAATATACCGATGGGGTGGACATAGCTACCGGTACAGTGTATACCATACCTGCCAACGGCAACTACGACAAGTGCTATCTCGACAAGTATGTGTCGAACAATCTGAGTGCCGATGTGCGCTACAACCGTCCCTATAGCGAGAATGGCGAGCTGTCGTTTGGATTGAGCTATGGACTGAGCAACCAGTCGCGCAAATACAACGTAATCGACACCATCGACAACGCTGCAGTCCGTGACCTGCTACGCAGCTACGACTTTGACGACACCGAACACTCGGCTGAGGCTGATGTGGAATGGACCCGTCGCTGGGGCAACTTCACCTTGGAACTGGGCTTGGGCGGACAGTACGAAAACATCGATTTCCGCTATTATGGCAGCGAGACATATCCCTTTACCATTGACGACACGGCTTGCAATTTCTTAACCTTCACCCCCTCAATACACATGTCCTACCGCACCGAGAGCATGCACAACTACAAGCTGAACTATTCACTCCGCATGCGCCACCCAGGCGAAGAGGACATCACCACATATAAGCGCTACTCAATCGACAGCTACTCTACTGGCAACCGCAACGTCACTTACTCCTACACGCACAATGCCGAGGTGGGCTGGAATAAATACTTCATGTCGTTTGGTAGCGTGGGTCTGGAAGGTTATGCACGTTTCAGCACCAACGAAATCAGCAGCCTCACCAGCTCAACCGACGAGATTGACCCGATATTGGACCGCATCGTGCAGTTCACCGTACCCTACAATATGGGGTCTTCCTACCGCGTTGGAGGCACAGCATTTGTCACCTTCCGCCCATCGGGTTTCGTCAATGTACGCCTTTACACAAACGTGTATGACTATGGCTATAGCTTTGTGCACGAAGCAAGCGGACTAAATCTGAGCAACCACCGTGTGTCGTGGAGCACCCGACTGAACTGCTGGGTGAAGCTGTTCGACAAGTATCAGGTGTTTGCATCTGCCAACTACTCATCACCCACAATCAGCCTGGCAGCCGAAAGAAAGGCCAGATACTATCTCAACTGTGGCGTAAGGGCCGACTTCTTCAAGCGCAAGCTGTCGGCATACGTCAATGTGCAAGACATCTTCAACTGGGGCAAGACCATCGGCACTGGCTCGAGCAACACCAATCCCTACCTGCTGAGCGAAAGCAACAGCTACACATTGAACAGCCGCTATATCTCGGCTGGCATCACACTGCGTTTTGGTAAGATGGAGCTGGAGAACCGCTCGAGAGAGGGCTCAGAGGACACCAGCACAACAACCGAATGACAGCCGTGAAACGACTCCTATATATTGTCCTTGCAATACTTCCTACAGTATTGCAGGGACAAATTTTAAAGCCCGAAGGGCAGCATATTCCCGGCCACTACGAGTATACCCATTCATGGGACTATGCTGCCCCTGATGGCAATGGCACCATACACTGCGACGAGACGGGCACACTCGACTTCTATGCCGACGGCACCTTCGCTGACACAGCTCTACAGCACCACACCCTACACACAAGGAATATGGTCAAGGACGGTGGAGATAAGGATACATCCTCCTACATTTTCAATTTTATGTACTATTGCCAAGGGCGTTGGGGCGTTGAGAACGGGAAATTCCGCTTCTGTGAACATGCCGAGGGCTTTGACATGGTGTTACAAAACAAGAACGCCACTCCTGAGATAGTCGAATATGCCGACATGATTGAAAAGAAGACCCTGCCAAACTCTAGCCGTTGGTTTACCTTCGACATCGAACGCCTCGACAACGAATGGTTTATCTGGACCTACACCTACCCCAACAGCCGCAAAGACTCGTGGGAAATGAGGGTTCAGCTGCAAACTCCTGTGTTTAGGCGTAGATTTTTGACAGGCGGAAGAAAAAGAATTTGAGATCCTGGACACCACGCAGGGACTTGCGGAAAGCCTTAATTTTAGAGTTGAGTTGCTCCGCAGAGGCGTTGGTGGA
>JAFRRK010000026.1 GCA_017428115.1 Bacteroidales bacterium
ATACCTCCCAGCCGTGATGCCGTGCGTCTGCGCTCCACATCAGCGTCGCCTGCACCGAGTCCACCTCCGCCGTATCCAACCCCGTCACCGCCGCGCACGGCGTCCCAAACAGCGTGTCCAGTATCGGAAAGATATTGATGGCTAATCCAGCACCACCTATAGGCCCTGTACTCGAATACCATGGAAAAGTAGTGTCACGTCTGACCCAACAGGTGCTGCTGTATCCACACGCAGTAGAACTATATTCCGTTGGATAATGCTCCCAACAGATTTTTGGTTCGGTAAAAACCGTGTCGACTGCCTCTAGCGACCACACCGTACTATTGTTATTGTGGGTTCCTGCCAGCATTATATTCTTGCCACCTATCAATATGCCTGTGTCAAACATCACCTCATACAGTGGCACATATGTTGTATCGTCAAAAATATTGATATTATATGCTCCATTCCAATCATAAAATCTGGGAAACAGCATATACCTATGAGGGTATTCCCAACGCCACTTCCCTTCTGCCTGTAATTGGGGCTGTCCGCCCTCAATTGTATACAACTGAACATATTCATCCTCCCTGGTCGCCATCGCGGTATCTTTGACATGCAGGTAAGGCCCGACTAGACTAGCAAACGGTGTGGCAAGAAGACTATGAGTGACATCAAAATAGATTGTAGGACACACTGCCAAGCCTATCACCACCATGGTCTCTGATGTCGAGAATTCCTGTCCCATGACATGCCTGCCACTATGTCGTGTCGCCAAGTCGGGATACTGTTGTATGAAATCCTCGAAACTCATTTGACCACGTAATGTCAGATACAAATACCAGGTCCAATAATGTCCATATACGCAATCTGGTTCAAGAGAATCATACATAAAAGGAGCGTATGCCCCTGTATCGTACATAGAATCATATAAATAGCCACCATTACCAAGGTTTATTGTGTCCCCCACAGGCCGCTGCGCGTTCGCACTTACGCCACCCACAAAGACCATCAAGATAATAAATACTATTCTTCTCATGATATATTTTCCTTTCTTTTTTAATGACAAATGCGCAAAACGCTCTCATTTATAACTCGAGTTATCCTTTGGTTGACAACTGCACCATTGACAAACGGACATCCGTAATAACAAGGTTCTTTACTATAAAGGACCGTGGAGGTTCTATCAATAGGCAGAATATCAGAGTATAGGCATATGCCCGGCACTGCCGCAGTATTCTTATCTTTCCAAAACAAGATCTTCGGTGTCCCCCCTGTATTATCATACCCATACACCACATACATCGAAGAGTCCGACAGCGATATACTTTTCATCGAATACCTCGATATGCTATAATCTGACTGTACTGAACTGGGAATCCCTCCTGAAAAATCTATCTTAGTGACCACGTCGTGAAAGATGGACGGTGATACCTCGTAATTTTGCAATACGATGTAGGTATTGGCACTGGCATCGTAGAGGAAACCAAAGGCTTTGCCTATGGGTAATGAGTAGTTGAATGTGGTCTTATAAGCAGCCGGCACTATGTTGTCAATCGAGCTCGTGCCTGGCATGACTGTGCTGAATGTCATGGAATCAATATACAGCGTAGCATTGCTCCAAGTCATGTCTATTAAACTAACCCAGCCAAGCAAGGGCTTTCCTGTGATTGTCTTTCCACAAAAATAAGCCACATCACTAAATACGTCCATATCCATGACATCGAAATTGTCCAAAGCATGGGCATATCGTATAACACCATACACATCCGTGATGCCGATATGGCTTCTTCCAGCTATGAATTCATCATTATAATATATGGCGTGTGCCCCTGGGATAAATGGACAATTATTCCATTGCCGTATAAGTTGGGGGCCTCCCATTAGGTTGCTTTCCATAAAATAAGCCGTCCTCTGCCCGAGTGAGTATCCCCACAGAAACCATAAAAACAAGTAGATAGACAACTTTTTCATAAAAAATCATTTTATTTACTACGAAGCAAAAATACACTTTTTTTTCAATTCCGGGATTAAAAGTACACATTTTTAATACTCCCGCTACCGTGCTCATAGCATACCAGATGGTTTTGCTACTCCGCTCCTCGGCTCTTCGTCCCGCTCACTGGCGAAACCTCCACTGTAGTTTTCTTTCTCGCACCGTATTGTACTGCATTGTATCGCATTCGAACACATCTTATGGAAACTTAACGCTTTTATCCGCATAGTACCGAAACCTACCGATTGGGGGGTGGTTTGCCGTCCGCCGGACGGCAAACTGCAAGAGGTGTATGGGACGAACGAGGAGGAAAAGTGGGACGAAAATGGGGCCATGTAGTGTCGGTGAGGGCGTGGTGTTGCCATCCTGGTGGTTGCTGAGGGGTGAAAAAAAAGGTCGCCCCGATGGGACGACCTTTTGTTATGAAACAGATTAGAGTAGGCTTAGCTATTGGATTCGTCTTTGATGCGTAAATGTGCTAATGTTCAAGTGTATCAGTCGATTTACGTATTAGTGTGACGAATGCTTATTTGCGTGTGCCTTTGGCAGCATTGTAGAAAATCTTGAATGCGCCGGAGTTACGCAGCTCCTGCTTGATGTCGCTGATGAGGCCCATGCGGGTGTCCTTGTCGGCCTTGATTGAGAAGGTGACAAAGGGGCGGTCGGCCTCGACGCGGTCGTTGATTTCGGTTTCGACAAAGAGTGGGATGTCGGAGACTTCGGAAATCATGTCGTTGAGCTGGATACGGGACTCGGTGCCGTATTTCTTCTGCATTTCGCCCTGCATGGGGATACCCACGTTGATGTAGCTTACAAGGCTCTTTTTCTCGAGCTTGACGGTCTCGGTGGCGCTGGGTACCTTGATGGTGATGTAGAGCGAACTTTCACGCATGGTGGTGATAGTCATGAAGAAGAAGAGGAGCATGAAAATAATGTCGGACATGGAGCCCATGTTGAGGCCGGGGGTCTCTTTCTTTTTCTTACCAGTGAATCTTGCCATTATTTTTTATCTCCTATCTTTGTGGGTTCAGCCTCCGAGATGGCAATGGGGATTGCCTGGTCGATGGCTTCGGCCTGTGAGTCATTAAGGTCGACATACTTGCGGCCGAACTTCTCGTAGGATAGTTCGTTGCGCATTTCGTTGATGGCGACAGTCAGTTCGTTTTGTACGGCGACATACATGTCGTAGGATGTACCGCGGTCGTTTTGCAGGGAGATGATACCTTTGGAGACTTTCATGTTGCCCAGCAGGGGGATGTCCATATCGATCTTCTCGGGCAGGCTGGGGTCGTTGTTGGGGTTCCCGAGGAACTCCTTGGCACGGTCCTTGAGGTCGGAGATGTCGCCGACTTCGCCGTTGAAGAGCAGACGGTCCTTGCTGTTGATTTTGACCACGAAGATATTACGCTCCTTGACCTCTGGCGGTTTATCCTGGTTGGGCGGCAGAGGTGGCGGCAAACGACGTGCAATACCCTGATCTGTGTTGATGTTGGAGACCAATAGGAAGAAGGCCAACAACAGGAACGAGATGTCGGACATTGAACTGGTGTTTAAGCCAGGTGTTTTTCTTCCCATAGTGATTTATTTTTTCTTGAATGATTTAGCAACTTCGACATAGAGGATGGCGCAGGCGGCTCCGATGACCAAGAGGTAGACTGCGTAGCAGGCGGCACCAATCCATTTTGAGGTGGTTTGGGTGACACCGTTGCGGTCGAGCATGGCGTCGGAGACGTCGGTACCCTTGGAGAGGAGGAACAGCACTACGATGACGGCCGCTATGGCCAGGCATCCTATTAGGAATTTGACTAGCTTGCCGTTGGCGATAATACGCTTGAACAGGAAGTAGACCATGGCTAAGACGGAGACGGCTACGAGGGCGACAAGCACCCAGAAGACGATGTCGAACATGCCGGTGAATTTGGTGGTGTCGACGGCGAAGAAGAATGCGAATACCGCACACAGCACGCCCAGCAGCAACATCACCAGGGTGAGTAATTTATCGGTTTTCTCTTTCATAATAGTTTAAGGATTTGAGTTGTTAATAAGTTGTTGTGCGATTCCTTATAACTATTATTTCTTGTTCTTGACAAGGATGTCCATGAAGGAGATAGAACCATCTTCCATCTGGGCAACGAGGCTCTCGATTTTGGTGAGGATGTAGTTATAGAAAATCTGAAGGATGATAGCGGCGATAAGACCGAAGATGGTGGTCAACAGAGCAACCTTCATACCGCCAGCAACAACCGTCGGGCTGATATCGCCAGCGACTTCGATGTCGTCGAATGCCTGAACCATACCGACAACGGTGCCGAGGAATCCGAAGGAGGGGGCCAGGGCGATGAACAGGGCAATCCATGTCATGTTGTTCTCAAGGCGGGCCATCTGGACACCACCGTAGGAGGTGACGGCTTTTTCGACATTGTCGAGGCCTTCGTCAATACGGTCGAGGCCTTGGTAGAAGATGGAGGCCACAGGGCCACGGGTGTCTCGGCAGAGTTCTTTGGCACCATTGTAGTCGCCCTTCTGGACATGCTCTTCGATGCCTTCGAGGAGTTTCTGTACGTTGGTGGTGGCCATGTTGAGGTAGAGGATACGCTCAATAACGAGGGCCATGCCAAGGATGAGGCAGAGGAGCACGGGGGTCATCCAGCCAGCACCACCCTGAATGTATTTTTCTTTCAGGACTTGGTGGAAGGATTTGGTCTCTTCGGCGGGTGCGGTGACCTGCTCGGGTTCTTCAGCGACGGGGGCTTCGGCGACGGTGCTGTCAGCGGTCTGCTCGTCGACTTGTTCTGTTGCAGGCTGTGCGGCCTCGGCGGGCTGCTGAGCCATGACACCATTGAAATTGGCGAATGTCAATAATCCAAAGATTGACATCAAAGCAATTACTTTTTTCATGATTTAATTTAATGTGTTAATTATTAATTAGTTGATTTGCTTTCAAAGGTGAACAATATTTCTGCAAATATACACTTATTTTCTGAGTTATTGAAAAAATCTCAGTTTTTTTTATTTTTTGCGGTCGAGAAGGGTGTCCATGAGGTGGAGTAGGGGGGCTTTTTTTAGGGGGTCGACTTGGACGGCGTCGATTTGTTGGCGCGCTAGGGTGAATTGTTGTTGGATGGCTGTTTCAACGCATTGGCGGATGCCTAGTTGTTGGTAGATGGCGAGTACTTGTGCCACTTTGGCATCGGTGTTGGCCGGTGTGGTGGAGAAGAGTGTGCGTAGTTCGTCACGCAGGGCGGGGTCGGCGAGTTGCAGTGCGTGGAGGTAGAGGTAGGTTTTTTTGTTGTCGCGGATGTCTTGTCCGGTTTGCTTGCCGAAGGTGGCGGTGTCGCCGTAGCTGTCGAGGAGGTCGTCCTGGAGCTGGAAGGCCAGGCCTAGGTGTATGCCGAATTGGTAGAGGTGGTTGGTGTCGTCGTCGGGGGCGTTGGGGTAGAGGGCTCCGATTTTGAGTGCTCCGGCAAGGAGTACGGCGGTTTTGAGCCGTATCATCATCATGTATTGGTCGATGGTGGTGTTGTCGGACGTTTCGAAGTCCATGTCGTATTGCTGGCCTTCGCATACTTCGATTGCTGTTTGGTTGAAGCATTGGAGTATTTCTTGCAGGCGTGGGTGCGGCTTGGCGAGGAAGTATTGCCAGGCGAGGGCGAACATGGTGTCGCCAGAGAGTATGGCTGTGTTTTCGTCCCATTTACGGTAGACGGTGGGTTGGCCACGGCGCAGGGGGGAGCGGTCCATGAGGTCGTCGTGTAGGAGTGTGAAGTTGTGGAAGACTTCGATGCCGATGGCGGCATGGCGCACGTTGTCGTCGCTGCCGCCGAACATGCGGTTGGCGGCGAGCAGTAGGAGTGGGCGTATGCGTTTGCCACCGAGTCGCAGGGTGTAGTCGATGGGTTCGTAGAGGTGGATGGGTTGGTGTGTGAAGTTCTCGTTGGAGAAGATTTGGTTGACGGTGTTGAGGAGGGATTGCATTGTTATTGGTTTATATTGTTTATTAAGATTGGTGCGCTATGGGTATGAGGGTGGGGTGAAGGGGTGTGGGGGTTTTTTGTGGTGTGTGGTGTTTGTTTTTGGTTTAGAGGGGTGTGGTTAGAAGGGGTAGTTGATTCCGAAGTGGGTGCTTATTTTGTTCCAAGCCCAGTGTGAGGGTAGCCAGCGTTGGCCGGCAAGGTAGCCTGGGTCGTAGAGGGGCAGTGCTAGGTCTACGCGGAGTGTGACGACGGAAATGTTGGCACGGATGCCAATGCCGGCATCAAGGGCTATGCCACGTGCTATTTCGGAGAGTTGGAAGGGGTTGCTGGTGCCGATGCCCCAGTCTTCGCACATCCATACGTTGCCGGCATCGGCGAACAGCGCACCCTCGAAAATGCCTATGATGGGGAAGCGTTGTTCGACGTTGGCAATGAGCTGTATGTCGCCTGTGCCCATGGCTATGTCGGTTTGGCTGGAGAGGTATTGTCCATAGCCTAGGCGGCGTAGTGCCCATCCGCGCATGGTGGTGGGGCCGCCTCCGACAAACATTTTTTCGTAGGGTATGAAGCTGCTGTGTCCGTAGGGTATGCAGAGCCCGACGAGTGTGCGTAGCACCAGGGTGCTTTTGTTGCCCCAATAGATGTAGCGCTTGAACTCGCTGTCGAAACGGAAGTATTGGTAGTATTGCACATTGTCGTCGTTGGTGGTTTGCTGAGGCCCATAGATGAGGCGGTCTACGGCATTGAGGAGGTTGCCGGCTGTTTCGACTGAGAGGCGCAGGTAGTTGAAGTTGTCGCGGGTGCCGATGTTTTGGTTGGAGATGGTGTATTCGTAGTGGGTGTTGAGCAGGATGTAGTCGAATGCTTGGTAGAGGAATTGTGGGTCGGCGGTGATGGAGGAGAGGTAGAGGTAGTATTCGCTGCCCGAAAGGAGGTGGGAGTAGGAGAGGTTGATGGGGAGGAGCTTGTGCTTGGTATTGCGGTTGTGGTTCCAGGTGTAGCCGAAAGAGCCTCCAAAGCGTAGCCTTTCGAGGGTGATGTCGAGGTCTTGGCCACCGTAGTTGGGCAGGGTGAGGTTGCGATAGAGATAGTTGGTGTTGAATTCCACAAGGGTGTGGGGTTTGCTGGACTGCCAGATGGTGCTTTGTGCGAATGGCATGAGGAAGTCGGGCAGGTCGAGTGAGGTGTTGACACCCATTTCGAACGAGGAGAAGGTGCTGTGGAAGTCGCGGTTGGAGGAGGTGAAGACGTTTTTGGGCAGGTCGAAGAGGAGGTTGCCTTCGATGTTTAGCATTTCGGCTCCACCAAAGAGGTTGTTGTTTTGGTAGCCCAATGTGGTGCCTAGTCCCAGGTTGCCGCTGGTGAAGAAGTTGCTTTCTTTGTTGGAGAAGTTGGAGGCGTTGGTGAGTTCGAACGAGAGGCTCAGCCTGTGGCGGGGACTGTTGAGCAGCCGTATGTGTGCGTCGAGAAGACGGTTGGTGTCTATGCTGTTGGGCGATTCTACAAAGCTGATGTCGACATATTTGAAGTTGTGAAGTCCTAATAGTGAGTTGGATGTGCTGCTGACAAAGCGGGGGCGGTAGGTCATGCCGTTGAAGAGGAACATTGAGCGGCTGATAGTCTTGGGAGAAGGGGATATTTTTTTGTCGTAGATAAAGAAGTAGTCGGTGGTGCCACGGCGGTTGTTGTAGGGGTAGACGAGTGTGTCGAAATGGCTGTGGCGAGGGTCGGGTGCGGTGGAGATGTTGGGGTAGATATATATATTGTCGATGTGATATTTTTGCAATGTGTAGCCTGTTGCCGAATCGCGTGGCTGGCTTTGGGGATGGCGCACGACTACGGTGATGCTGAGCGAGCGGCTGTCGTAGGTGGTGTCCACTAAAAACCTCACAGCCTCGGCGCTGGCATAGTAGTAGCCTTCGTTTTTTAGATTGGTGATTATGCGGCTTTGCTCAGCGGTCATTTTTTGTTGGTCGTAGTAGTCGCCCACTTTAAGGAGGGATGTGCTCTTCCATTGTTGCAGCAGGTCGTTGATATCTTTCTGACGGCTGCGGAACTCGAGGTCGTCAATCTTGCGCCGTTGGGTGGCGGTGATATTGTAGTTGACTGTCACGGAGGTGGCATCGCGGTGAAGGGTGTCGGTGGTGACGGTGGAGTTGAAGCAGCCTTTGGTCTTCAATAGTGTTGTCAGCTGTGTGGCTGTGCGCTGTGCGGCATTGCGGTCGTACACCACGGGCGGCTCACCGTTGGAACGGAGCAGGTTGTTAAACCAGTTGTCTTTGCCAGGGTTGGAGAGGCAGTATAGCCTCATGGACAGAGGCATCCATAGTATGCGCCGGTTGGGTGATTGGTGGAAATATTGTTTTGCCTCTGCCAGGGCTTCCGACACTTCGGGCGTTACGGCACTGCTGTCGGCCATGGATATGTTGATGCGGTTCTCGTAAAGCCATTTTTCACCTGGCTGGAGGTATTTGTCTACGCTGCAACTAGTCGTGGATAGGATGAGGATGGCGGTGAGCAGTATGTGGGGAAGGCGTTTCAATGTGTCAATAGTTTGGTATGTTTTTGTTCACGATGGAGAGTATGCGCTGGGTGGCTCCCAGGTTGTCGGTCATGTACTGCTTGCAGCGTAGTGAGGCTTCTTGGTATGCTTCGGGATTGTCAAACCAATTGTCGAGCATTTTCTCCATGTCGTTGTAAAGGTTGAAGCTGTGGCCGCCTTTGAGGGCGATGATGTCGCATGCCTCTTTGAACTTATGGTAGTTGGGGCCAAATACTACGGGCTTGCCAAAGGTGATGGCTTCTAGTATGTTGTGTATTCCGGCACCGAATCCTCCGCCTATATATGCCACTTGGGCATAGCGGTAGAGGGTGGACAGCAGCCCTATATTGTCGATGATGAGCACCCTTGACTCGGGGTCTCCCTCATGGATGTGAGAATAGAGGGTGCATGGTATTCCTTTCATCAGTTCGTTGACAATCCAGTTGATATGGCTTTGACTCACCACATGGGGGGCGATGATGAGTCTTAGGCGGCTGTCGCGGTGTTGCAGATAGTGGAGCAGGTGTTGCTCGTCAGGTTCCCACGAGCTGCCGGCTAGCAGCACTGGCTCGTCGGGGTGAGTGGATAGGAACTGCTCTACTGCTTGGTTGCTGCGCTCTTCACGTGCTATGGCTTCCACCCGGTCGAAACGGGTGTCGCCCGCTATGGATACCTGCCTGATGCCATGACTTTGCAACAGCTGCAGCGACTCTTCGTTCTGCACAAACATGTGGGTGAAGCAGTTGCCTAGCTGTTGCAGGAACCATTTACCGTACCATTGGAAGAAATACTGTTTGGGTCGGAATATGGCTGAGAAGATGTAGGTGGGCACTTGGCGCCGGCGCAGTTGTTCCATGTAGTTGAACCAGTAGTCGTATTTAGCAAAAAAGGCTACTGACGGTCGCAGCATGTTGATGAAACGTATGGCGTTGGCACGGGTGTCGATGGGCAGGTAGCAGACAAAGTCGGCGTTGGGGTATTCTTTCCTCACCTCGAAGCCCGAGGGGGAAAAGAAGGTGACGCATATCCTGTATTCAGGATGTTCCTTACGGAATTGCTCCAACACGGGGCGTGCCTGTTCAAATTCGCCTAACGACGAGGCGTGAAACCAAGCCGTCTTGCCTTTGCCTACAGGAGCCACCGTCAGGCGTTCGAAGGTGCGACGCCAACCGGCCAGCATTTGTTTCGCTTTGGGGTTGAACAGCGATGCCACCCTCACGCCAAGGGCGTAGCATTTGATGCCGAATGAGTAGATGTAGCGCATGATTGTGTGTTATCAATAGTAGTAGTACTCGTGAGTCTCTTTCCCTTTGAGGGGGAACATCCAGCATAGTTTTATGGAGTAGATGAGGTCGAAGTAGCGGTTGTTGTCCTTGCCGTGCAGTCCGAGGTAGTTGTCAATCATGTAGTCGCGTGTGGACCAACTCCAGCATTGCGATATGTCGAACGATACGTAGAGGTTCAGCAGGTTGGCGTTGTTGCTCATAAACCAATAGCCAATGCTCTCGGTCAGTATGGCCCCATGCCGCTGATGGTCATAGAGGAGTGCGTAGTCGCCCTCTATCTGAGGGGCATGCTCGTTGTTGACCATGAAGATGGTCTGCTGCCTTATGTATCCGGCGCTGATGCGGGTGAGAATGCCCGAATTGGGGTTTCGCTCGGGATTCAGCACCCACACCTTTCCAGCACCTCCCTGGAGGCTGAAGCCGCGGTTGTAGCAGGTGATGCTGGCATCGGTGCCGTTGGAGCCGATGACGATGCTGTCGTGAGTGAACACGCTCCCCATTCGCTCTTTGCGATAGAGGAGATTGTTGCCGCCAAACCACAAATTGCCGTCCATTGTCACAAGCCAGCCACTTTTGTACTTATAGATGCCGTTGATGCCATAGTCCATGTATGCGCCGGGATATAGGCTTGCCATAGTGGCCCGCTGGCTGGTGCTGCCATCGGGGGCAGTGCCAAACGAAAGACGCTCCGAAGGGGTCTTTATCCCCACATTAAATCCCACAATGTGGCACTCGAGCGTGTCCTTCTTTTCCACACTTTGAGCTGCCACCTCGTTTGACGTCGCCCATGTCAGTATCATGGCGGCCGCCATGCTGTAAAATATTTTTTCCCTGATTTTCATCAATTATGATATTATTTTTGTATTTTTGCACCCTCAAAAGTCGCCCGCTTTTCAAACTGCAAAAATACGCAAAATATTTGAATACAATAGAAAATTTTACTTTTTAGTTCTTACTTTAGTTTACAATTATGGCAAAAGATTTTGTAAAACGTTCCGAAAACTATTCCGAATGGTACAACGAACTCGTTGTACGTGCCGACTTGGCAGAAAACTCAGCCGTGCGTGGCTGCATGGTCATCAAACCCTATGGCTATGCAATCTGGGAGAAGATGCAGCGTGCCCTCGACGATATGTTCAAGGCCACCGGCCATCAGAATGCCTATTTCCCCCTCTTCATACCGAAATCGTTCCTCAGCCGTGAGGCTGAGCATGTGGAAGGCTTTGCCAAAGAGTGTGCCGTCGTCACCCACCACCGCCTTATGAACAACCCCGACGGCACCGGCGTTGTGGTTGACCCCGCTGCCCGCCTCGAAGAGGAACTCATCGTACGTCCAACCTCCGAAACCATCATTTGGAGCACTTACAAAAATTGGATTAAATCTTACCGCGACCTTCCTATCCTCTGCAACCAATGGGCCAATGTCGTACGCTGGGAGATGCGCACCCGCATGTTCCTCCGCACCGCCGAGTTCCTTTGGCAGGAAGGCCACACCGCCCATGCCACCCGCGAAGAAGCCGAAGAAGAGGCACGCCGCATGTTGGATGTCTATGCCGACTTTGCCGAAAACTGGATGGCCGTGCCCGTCATTAAGGGTGTCAAGTCTCCCAACGAGCGTTTCGCCGGTGCCCTCGACACCTATTGCATCGAGGCCATGATGCAGGATGGCAAGGCGCTGCAAGCCGGCACCTCGCACTTCCTCGGACAAAACTTTGCCAAGGCCTTCGATGTGCAGTTCCTCAACCAGCAGAACCAGCTCGACTACGTCTGGGCTACCTCATGGGGTGTCTCCACCCGTCTTATGGGCGCCCTCATTATGACCCACTCCGACGACAACGGCCTAGTCCTTCCCCCCAAGCTAGCACCTATACAGGTGGCCATCGTCCCCATCTGCAAGACCAACGAGCAGATGGCAGAGCTCGACTCCCATATCGCCCCCCTCATCGACTCCCTCCGCGCCAAAGGCCTCACCGTCAAGTACGACAACCGCACCGAGTATAAGCCAGGATGGAAGTTCAACGAATACGAATTTAAAGGTGTCCCCGTGCGCCTTGCCATCGGCCCCCGCGACCTCGAGAACGGCACCTGCGAAGTGTGCCGCCGCGACACTCTGGAGAAAATAACCATGCCTATCGACGGCATTGCCGACCATGTCCTTCAGCTCATGGACGAGATACAGCTCAACCTGCTTCGTCGCAGCCGCGACTTCCGTGAGGCCCACACCCGCCCTGTCGACACTTGGGACGACTTCTGCACCGAAATCGAAAAAGGCGGCTTCCTCCTCTGCCACTGGGACGGCACCACCCAGACCGAAGAGCGCATCAAAGAACTCACCAAAGCCACCATCCGCTGCATCCCCTACGACGCCCCGCAGGAAGAAGGCCGCTGCATCCTCACCGGCCAACCCTCCCACCGCCGCGTCATCTTCGCCCGCGCCTACTAGCCTTTTGAACTGGCTTTGCTACCCCAAAAAAGAACGCCCAAATCCAAAAATTAGGGCGTTCTTTTTTGGGGCAAATACCGTTGTATGCTGTCAATTGCTTTTACTTCCAGTTTCTTCCTGATGAGAAGAGAGAGGTTTCCTATGGGTTCTATAGTATGTCCGGTTCACTGGGCGATACGAACAGGTGTTGTACATGCTACACTCTGAGCAGTCAGAGAATGACCCATAGCATGGGATGGACATGTCCTTCATCTCATTTGTTTTCTTTCTGCGATTTGCATATTTTATTATTGCAAAAAAACAATTGATGATTAAAGTGCACAGAACTGATATTGCAAAAGTAGTTACTATCAATATACGTGCCTCCTGAACATGTTCTTGTTTTGGGAATTCTAAATATATCTTTGTCTTTCCTCTAAAATAATAGTTAAACCTATGAGTGGGGTAATAATACATCGCAGACATTGTGGTACTATCTGGAAAAACGTCTGCAGCAACAACATTAATTGGACCATTGAATTCCAATACAAGAGTGTCTAATCCATCAGGGTATGCAATATTTATGATTCTCTTGGACAAATCTTCTTTTCTAAAAAAACTAGGCTTTTTCCCAAATATCGGAACCTCAATCTCGTGTTCTATGTATTTGGAAACTACCCTATCGTAATTGTTGGGAATGCATGAAGGAAACAAACTCTCGTATGCTGTTACCATGGGTATGTCATCCGTGTCGTTACTCCATATAATCGTGGCAAATCCATGATTAAGGGTGTCAATCCTAGAGTTGTTATTTCTATTACTACCAATAAAAGAATTTGACACTTTAAATGATATTTTTGAAAATCTACTTTCTCCTTCTATTCGTGCTACATTATAATGCTTTGATATAGAATCGATATATTTATTGTCTATTTTGTTTTTATTATTTGGGAGAGTAATCGACTGTGCGTCAATAGATGTATCTGAAATAAAAGTTCTAATTATTTTATCAAAAAGAATAATATCATCATTAGAATGTGATGGTGTTCCTCCGTAATTAAAAGGGATAAATAAGGAACGTTTTGTTGTTTCTAAATATTTCACAACAGTATATTTTCCCCATTCATAATTATTACTTGTATCGTATCCAATCAGCCCCTTGCCCATGTAATCGATGTCAAAACTAGCGTTGCTCCAAATAGTGCTATCAAGTTGGATATTGTCTTCTCCCACTTCAATAAATGATTTGTAGAGCAACCCGCATCCAACCAATAAGATCAAACAGATTATCATGAAAATTACGTTTCTTGTAATAGATGAATTTGTGTTTAGTCTTTTTTCTCTCATTGTGATAATAATGTTTCATGTCCTCCGCACCCCAAGAACGGCTAAATAAAGAAGCGTGGTGCCGTATACCACTTCTTTGTCTGAGGGTCGTGAGAAGATACCTTGTAATGAAGTTGTAGTAAACAGTCCACGCTAAACACGCGAACCATTACAC
The DNA here is from genome assembly GCA_017428115.1 of Bacteroidales bacterium. Taxonomy (GTDB): domain Bacteria; phylum Bacteroidota; class Bacteroidia; order Bacteroidales; family P3; genus Colimorpha. The sequence continues at coordinate 13,701 of JAFRRK010000026.1, forward strand.
TATCTTGCATTACCTTGAAAGTTTCTCACGTTTTCAGACACAAGAAAAGCATAACGCTTCGTATTTCAAATAAATATGTCTACATTACTATTGGTGAAGACATGTGCAAATATACGAATATTTTTTGAATGGTCAACAATTCTTTTTCATGCTTGGTGAAAAGATACTAAAGGCTAGGTGGTTGTATGCCTATTAGTGTCGAATATGAATCCTGACGACGTGCTGCAGAGCGCTCGCCCCTTTATCGTAAAGAACATCCCGAGGTTTATATGAAGTCGTTACTTATACCATATATATACTACATTTATACTTTATTTATTCTATTCTTTGATAGTATAAATATAGTATATATAAAGTATAATTATAGAATAAGTATAAAAGAGACTAGGTATTTGATTGAGGGTTTGACGCAGGGTGAGGGGGTGGAGTGGGAGGGGGGTGGGGCTGTTTGGGTGGTGCAGGCGGGTGCGGGCCGGTAGCTGGGAGGACATAAAAAAATAGCAGGGCACTCGATGTGGAGTTCCCTGCTATAAGGTGTTCGGATGATAACGCCGGATGTCTTATGCACCGATTTTGGTGGTGTAGGCGGCGGCGTCGAGCAGACCGTCGATGTCGGCCATGTTGGCGGGCTTGATCTTGATAATCCAGCCTTCGCCATATGGGTCGTTGTTGATGGCGGAAGCCTCTTCGAGGGCTTCGTTGAACTCAACCACTTCGCCGGTGACGGGCATGAGCAGGTCGGCAACAGTCTTCACGGCCTCGAGGCTGCCAAAGGCAGCGCCGCCGTCGATAGTGTCGCCCACGCAGTCGACATCGACAAAAACGATGTCGCCGAGCTCGTGCTGGGCGTAGTCGGTGATACCAACATAGGCAAATTCGCCTTCAACGCGTACCCATTCGTCGTCCTGGGTGTACTTTAAATTCTGAGGAATGTTCATTGTATTATTGTTTTATATGTGATTATTGTTCCTTTAAATTTTCTGCAAAAATACACATTTTCGCTCGTTCGACAAAAAAAAATGTGAGATATCGTTTTTTTTTTATACTTTTGCGTTGTCAAAAATGGTCTTGAATCTGTTTGTGTTCGTCTATTTGACGCTTATATTCAAGCAATTTCACATTTTTTACTAGAACATATTTTTTCTAAAAAACAACAAAGAACATAGCTATTCTTATGTATAGCAAGGCAGAATTAGAAGCTAAGGCGCATATTGAGCTAATCAATATTGCAAAAGAATTGGGCATAGCCCGTCCTACGCGTAGCAACGCACAAGAGCTTATTTACAAAATTATCGCCCTCCAGTCTGAAAATCCACAGGCCCTCACCAAGGAACAGGAGGAACAGCAAAAGGCCAAGGCGCAGGGTGCTCCTAGACAGAAAAGGGCACGCATCAAGCCGATGCCGGTGGCTGAGTCGAAGATGAACAACCCGGCATTGCACAAGCATGTGCGCCGCACCGCTTCCGCTTCAGACAACGGGACAGCCGTTGGCCATTCCTCGCTCGAAGAGCCTGTCGCCGACAAGAATAATAGCTCCCTCAGGTCTGAAGAGGGTAATATATCAATGGTAAGCATACCCAACTTTGAACTGCCAGTGGTGCCAGCCATCCCCGATGTTGTGTCGCCCACAGGCAGGCTTATACGCCGTCAGGCTAACAACACAGCTACGACGGACGCCTCACCAGTCAACAACGAGGCTGCAGAAGCCGCCACTATGCCAGCCTCACCCCTGCCGCCTGCCCCCAGGCGCAGGGGACGCCCCAAAAAGAATCCTGTCCAGCCTCCAGTGCAGGCCCAGCCGGAGCTACCTCTGGCCGCCGAGGAGCAGCAGCAGACCCAGGCAACCCCCGATGCCTCATCCCCTGCACAGGAGCCCAAGGCCCCCTCTAAACGCCGCGGAAGAGCCAAAGCACAGCCCGCCGGCAGACAGGAAGAGCAGCCGGCACTCCCCGTTGACGTAACCCCGGTAGTGCCCAATCCCGACCAGGCTGTATCCACCGCCGACCAACAGCCAGCTGCTGCACCCGCCGAGACGGCCGCTGTCGAGACCCCGCAGGCCGACGTAGAACACCGCGACCGACCCAACCGCTTCTTCAAGGGGAAAAACAACCGTCCCATGAAGGATTCCGTCAATGGCGAGAATGAAGCCCAGCAGGAGAAGAAATCCTACCCCTTTGAACAAGAAGGAGTGATAGAGGTGGAAGGTGTGCTCGAACTGGCACCCGACGGCTTCGGCTTTCTCCGCTCGTCGGACTATAACTATCTGGCTTCGCCCGACGATGTGTATGTGTCGCAGCAAATGGTCCACATCCTTGGGTTGAAGACTGGCGATACCGTGCGGGGCAGTGTGCGTCCCCCAAAGGACAGCGACAAGTATTTCTATCTGGTGAAAGTGAAGGAAATCAACGGCCTATCGCCCGAGCGTATACGCGACCGAGTGCCCTTTGAGTCGCTGACTCCTTTGTTCCCTGAAGAGAAGTTCAAGCTCACCGGCCATCCCTCAGAATCGAAGTCCACTCGCATTGTCGACATGTTCACACCTATCGGCAAAGGCCAGCGCGGCCTTATCGTAGCCCAGCCCAAAACCGGTAAGACCACCCTGCTCAAGGAGGTGGCCAACGCCATCGCCTACAACCACCCCGAGGTGTATCTGATGGTGCTGCTTATCGACGAGCGCCCCGAGGAGGTGACCGACATGCAGCGCAGCGTGAAGGCAGAGGTGATCGCCTCCACCTTCGACGAGCCTGCCGACCGCCATGTGCGTATAGCCAACATCGTTTTGGAAAAGGCAAAGCGACTGACCGAGTGCGGCCACGATGTGGTGATAGTGCTCGACTCTATCACCCGTCTGGCACGTGCATACAACACCGTGCAGCCTGCCAGCGGCAAGGTGCTGTCGGGTGGCGTGGAGGCTAATGCTCTCCAAAAGCCCAAACGTTTCTTTGGTGCGGCACGTAATATCGAGAATGGAGGCTCACTCACCATCATAGCCACCGCACTCACTGAGACAGGCAGCAAGATGGACGACGTGATATTCGAGGAATTTAAGGGCACAGGCAATATGGAGCTGCAATTGGACCGCAAACTGTCGAACAAGCGTATCTATCCCGCCATCGACCTGGGGGTCTCCAGCACACGACGCGACGACCTCCTGGTGCCAAAAAATATGCTCACCCGTATATTGGCACTGCGCAACATCCTTACCGATATGACCTCGGTCGAGGCAATGGAATTTCTGCAGAAAAACATGGCCAATACCCGCAGCAACGAGGAGTTCCTCTTCACCATGGACAAATGATTTCAGAGGTAAGAAGTAACCACCAAGAACCACGAAAGCTGTTAGCTTAGTTCCTAACTTCTTACCTCTAAGTTCATAATACATAATTCTTACTTCAACATGAAACGTGGATTTGGAAGCGACAACCATTCTGGCGTCAGCCCAGAGGTATTACAAGCCATAGCGGCCGCCAATGTGGACCATGCCATTGCCTATGGCGATGACGAATACAGTCAACATGTCGAGACCTTGTTCCGCCATACTTTTGGAGAGCAGGCCAAAGTCTATTTTGTCTTTAACGGCACAGGAGCCAATGTGCTCAATATTGATGCCATGTGCCGCTCGCACCATGCGGTGGTGTGTGCCGACACGGCCCACATCAATGTCGACGAATGTGGGGCTCCGCAACGCATTGTGGGCTGCAAGCTGCTTACCGTCGCCACCCCCGACGGCAAGCTCACCCCCGATTTGGTCAAAACAAAGCTCCATGGCTTCGGCTTTGAACACCACTCACAGCCCCGCGCCATCAGTATCGCCCAGTCAACCGAGTTAGGCACACTCTATACCCTTGAAGAAATAAAGGCTTTGGCCGACTTGGCTCATGCCCACGACATGTATCTCCATGTCGATGGTGCCCGATTGGCTAATGCCGCCGTGGCCCTGGGCTGTTCTTTTAAAGAGATGACCACCGACTGTGGTGTTGACTGTCTTTCGTTCGGCGGTACCAAAAACGGCATGCTTATGGGCGAAAGCTGTGTGTTGCTCAACCCCCAACTCGACATAGACATGAAATACAGGCGCAAACAGATGTCGCAGCTTTGCAGCAAGATGCGCTTCATCGCCGCCCAGTTTGAGGCCTATCTCTCCACCGACCTTTGGCGCCGCAATGCCGAGCATAGCAACCGTATGGCGCAAATCCTCTATCAGCAGGTAAAAGATATTGAAGGTGTGCGCGTGATGTATCCTGTGCAGGTCAACAGCGTGTTTGTCCAGATGGCTCACGAGGTGTGGACATCACTGCAAAACGACTATTTCTTCTACGATTGGGACGAAGCCAACAACGTGGTGCGCTGGATGTGCTCGTTCGACACCACCGAAGAGGATGTGGCCGCCTTTGTGGATGCACTCAAACAGAGACTTTAATACACCCCATTAACTAGTCGCTACTGTTTGACAGGCAAGATAACGACGTGAAACTGCATAGATGCTATCTCTCTTCTCTCAGTCCACTCCGTTCGTCCTCCTTATCTTCTCCGTCCTATTATCCTAGAACAAGCGCTTTGAAAACTGACAAGTTGTTGCTACTCAATAAAGTATAATGGGAGTGGAGGATGCGTGTTTATGGTCACACCTCTACGAGGTGATTTATGGAAGGCCCCTTATGTTTTTTCTTGAAGACAATAAAATGTAATACTTAAGTAAATAATTATGAAGAAAAGCATCTTGCTCATTACAGCTGCCCTGTTGGCAGCGGGCTGCTGCGACACTGTCAACGACGAGCAGCCGATGTGCCCCACTACTGCCGAGGCCACTATTTCAACTATTATGAATCGTAAGAGTGTGCGGTCGTTCACTGGCGAGGCTGTTGCCGACAGCACCATTACCCAACTGCTACGTGCTGCAATGGCCGCGCCTTCAGGACGCAACATCCAGCCGTGGCATTATGTGGTGCTGCGCGATACAACGCGCTATACGGCCATATTTGGCGAGTCCAACTTCAACCTGCCCATCTTTAAGGCAGCGGCGGCCGTTGTGGTCTTTTGTGCCGACACTACGGTCACAGCTCCTCCTCGTGATAATCCCCAGGCCGAGGCGGTGACCCGTCCCAATGGGCTTTGGCGCGATGATTTGGGTGCCAGCACCGAGAACTTTCTCTTAGCTGCCGAAGCCGTGGGACTTGGTGCTGTTTGGACGGCGCTCTATCCCTATCCCGAACGCTACATGCCAGTTAAGGAGGCTTTGCTTCTGCCCGACAATGTGGTGCCTTATTGTGCCGTGCCTCTCGGTGTTCCCACTGGCAACGACCAGCCTAAGGACAAGTGGAAACCCGAACGTGTCCATTATGAGCGGTGGTAATACCGATGTGAGTGGCAGGGTGAGGTAAGAGCTGAGAGGAGTGATAATGTGGCGTTGAGGTGGGAGTAGAAATAGGTGTGGAAGTGGACAATACAAAAGTCTCTATCCCCAATTCGCTAATCTCGATTATCTGTTCAGCACTATGCGGAATACCGTCCCCTGCCCCTCAACGCTATATTTCACAAAGATTCTTCCCTTGTGGTAGTCGCGGATGATGCGTTTCGATAGCGACAGTCCCAGTCCCCAGCCGCGTTGCTTGGTGGTGAATCCGCTGTCGAATATCCTCTTTTGGATTGATGGGGGCATTCCCTTTCCGGTATCGGCCAGGTCGATATAGACATGGCGTGTGTCGGCCGACACAATCACCGTGAAGGTTCCTACCCCGTCCATGGCATCGATGGCGTTCTTGCAGATGTTTTCTATCACCCATTCAAAGAGGTATCCGTTGAGCGGCACTACCAGTTCCTCGTCGGGGAAGTTGGTGACAAATTTCACTTTGCGCGATGCCCGTGTCTGGAGGTAGTTGATGGCGTTCTGTATGGCCGTGCATACATTTTCCTCCTTCAGTTCTGGCACCGACCCAATCTTCGAGAAGCGGTGCGTCACTGTTTCCAGCCGTTTGAGGTCTTTGTTAATCTCAGTAGCGTAATTTTCGTCGAATGTCTTTCCTTCGAGATATTGGGTCCAGGCCATGAGCGATGAGATAGGGGTGCCCAGTTGGTGGGCGGTCTCCTTGGCCATACCCACCCATATACGGTTCTGCTCCATGCTGTAGGCGGTGCGGAACAGTATGTACGACACCAGCAGCAGCACGCATAGCACAAACAGGTAAAGCAGTGGCACCCATCGTAGCGCCTTCAGCAGCGGGGTGCTCTCGTAGAAGAGGTATGCCCGCTCGCCATTGGGCAGGCGAAACTCCACAGGGTCGTTCTCCTCCTCCATCTCGCATAGCTTCTCTGCCAAGCGGTCGGGGGTGCCGAATTCGTTGGGTGGGATATTGCCGCTACCCAGCACCAGGCCCTGAAGACTGTCGACCACCAACACAGGCACAAACACCGAGTTGTTGGTAATCTCCGACAGAAACGACTGGTTGAACCTGTCAAGCACCTCGCGCAGCTCGGTATACATCTTCGACTCTTTGTAGTACAGCGTCATCGACATCCCCCATATACGGTAGTGGAATGGCTCGTTGTGCGAAAATTCACGTAGCAGGTCGCCTTCCAATTTCTTGCCAGCCAGCTCGCTGGGCACGGTGATGATAGAATCTTTGTTGGTGATGATAATGGCCGTTTCGCAGCTGTCCACTATATATCGCACATAGTCGAGGCTGAAGTCGGCATCGGCCCCCATGTCGCTTCGGTCGAACGAACGCAAAATATTGGTGTACATCTCCATCTTGCGATGCTCGTCCAGTGCCACACTTGAAAAAAAGTCTTCCGAATAGTTCACCAGTTCGGCTTTTTGGCTGATGGCGTTGGCCCACAGCTTCACCTTTTCTTGTTCCGAATGGCGTATCTGGTTCGACAGGTTGTTGATTTCAAACAGTGCAAAACCTGCCAGTAGCACCGTCACAGCTATGATTATCCATTTAGCGCGTTTCATGGTGTCAGTCAAATTTGATAGTCTTTGCCGGTTCGATGCTGGTGATGTATGCGGTGGGTAGCAGCAGGGCCAACAGACATATAGCCAAGCTACCTAGGCTGATGGCGGCAAATGTTGTAACGTTAAGTTCCACCGGTACATTCTCCATCATATAGCTTGCGCTGTCAAGGTGCACCAGATGCAGCCTCTCTTGTAGCCAGCATAGCAGCCATGCCACTGCGTCGCCCAGCAATATACCTTTTGCTATGATGCCTGCCGATTTATAGATGAATATTTTGCGCACCGAGTGGTTGTCGCTCCCCAAAGCCTTCAGGATGCCAATTGTAGAGGTCTTTTCAAAAATCATTATCAGCAGGGCTGAAACGATAGCAACCGTGCACACCATCATCATAATGATGATAATAAGCACAATATTGCTGTCCAATAGTTCCAACCATGAGAAAAGGGCGGGGTTCTGCTCCACGATAGTATGCATCGTCAGGTCGTAGCCCAGTTGCTCCACCACGCGGTCGCCCACCTCATCAAGGTGGGCGAAATCGTCCACCAACACCTCATAACCTCCCACCATGGTGCTGTCCCATTCGTTGAGCCGCTGTACCTGCCGCAGGTCGCCCACAACATAGTGCTCGTCAAAGTCAGCAAGGTCGGTATTGTAAATGCCGCACACCTCAAAAGCCCTAGCCCTGGGGCTATCGTTCTGCCAGAAGTAGGTGCGCACCTTGTCGCCCAAGCCGATGTTCAACTTGTTGGCCACTGTCTGCGATATAATCACCTCGTTCCCTGACCCGTTGTTTGGCAATGAAAACAGCCGTCCCTCCACCATGTTTGAGGCGAAAAACGAGCTGTCAAACCCCTTGTCCACCCCCTTGAAGATGATGCCCTGAATCTGCTCCTCGGTCTTAATCATACCGCCTTTGATGGCATAGAAGTTGATATGCCTTACCCCTGGTGTGCTTATAAGGCGTTGCACCTCGGGACGTTCCATGCTGATGGGGGTCTCCTCATAGGTGTTGCCCATGGCATAGGATGTCACCACTAAGTGGGAACCGAAGCCCACCACCTTCTGTCTTATTTCACTTTGGAAACCGCGCAGTATGCTTACTGCCACCACCATCACCAGCACGCCCAAAGCAATGCTGTAGGTGGCAATTCTCACCACCGGACCCGAAAAGCCGTCCCTCCCCTTGGGGAGAAAACGCCGTGCCACAAAACGCTCAAAACCCATTCTGGTAAAAAAAACTAGAGGTAAGAAATAAGAACCGATGAAAGCAGTTTCACTCGGCCCTTACTTCTTACTTCATAAAACTCACTTAAAAGGCTTCAGCTATAGCCACAAAGTCGTCGGCCTTCAGCGAGGCGCCTCCGATTAGGCCGCCATCCACGTCGGGGTTGGCAAACAGTTCCTTGGCATTTGATGGTTTGCAGCTGCCGCCATACAGTATGCTGGTTTCGTCAGCCACCTCTTTGCCATATTTTTCAGCTATCAAACTGCGGATAAAGGCATGCATTTCCTGAGCCTGCTGGGGTGTGGCGGTCTTGCCGGTGCCGATGGCCCATACGGGCTCATAGGCTATCACCACATTGCCCATCTGCTCGGCCGTCAGGTGGAACAATCCCTCTACGACCTGCCTTTTCACCACCTCAAACTGTCTCTCGGCCTCGCGCTCCTCCAGCACCTCGCCGCAACATACTATCGGGCTGATGTTGTGGGCCAGCAGCTGATTGACCTTGGCAGCCACAATGGCGTCTGTTTCGTGATAGTAAGCGCGCCGCTCGCTGTGGCCTACGATGCAGTAGTCCAGCTCCATCGATTCAAGCATGGCCGCCGACACCTCGCCCGTGTAGGCTCCTTTCTCCTGGTCGCTCACATTCTGTGCGCCTACGGTAAAATAGCTGTCGTCGCCATAGTCGCTCACCATCTCCAGATAAGGGAAAGGAGGGCAGATAATCATCCTAGTGTCAGGGTCTAATGTTACTTGTTCCAGTTTGTCCATAATGGCGCCGACCAGCTCGTCGGCCTCGCTGAAAGTTAGATTCATCTTCCAGTTGCCTGCAACAATGTGTTTTCTCATAGTTGTTTGATTTTTATATTGTTTGTTGAAAATAGTTTTCTCATTTCTCAATTCTCATTTTCCCCTTAGTTCTTCATATCTTTTCAAGAAAGGCAGTATCGACGCTGTGGGCAGCACTTTGTTCATAATAATGCGTCGCTCTTCGTTCAGAATAATCATCGTTGGTGCGCCATGAACGTTATAGGCCTCCTGATAGTCGATGTTCACGTTGCTTCCTCCCACGTTCACAAAGGGCAGATTGTGCTCGCGCACATATCTCTTCCACTTTGCCACATCGGCCTCGTACCCCACCGCATACACCTCAAACACCTTGTTGCCGGCTGCCGACAGCGAGTCGTACAGCACCTTCAGTGTCTCGGTCTGCTCCTGGCAGTGGTGGCAGTCGGGGTCCCAAAACCACAGTATCACATATTTCTGCGGAAATCTATGCGACGAAATCCAGTCTTTTGGGTCGGCCGACTGGTTGGTGTCTGCCATCCACAGCTCAGCCCCTCTGGCACCTATCAGCGACTTCTCCAAAAACTCGCACGTCTGTCGCTTGTTGGTTATCTCACTTTGCGACGCCCATCCGCATTTGCCTGTAAGGTAGTACTGCCTTACCAGATAGCACCACACCGCGTCCCAACCAATATTCTTAGTCGAACGGTAGTATCTGGGCATTATATAGTCCATAAAATAACGCATCATCAGCGTGTCGTCCTCGATGCGGTGCAACACCCTGTCGGCATACTTGCATATTGTGTCCTTGTCGGCGCGATATAGCGAGCCGAAGAAGTAGACACTCATCTTGTTGAACAGGTCGGGGGTATACACCAGGCTGTGGTCCTTCAGGTCCACATCGTCCCAATAGTGCGTCAGGTAGTAGGTTGTCTTGTCCTCCACCTCGTCGGGAACTATAGGTCCTTCGAACATTTTCAGCAGCTGCACAAACCTATACTGACCATACTCCTTATAATAAGTCTCCTCATAAGCCAGCATCTCTTGCGTGAGCGACTTCATCTCCCGTTCGGCCTCAGCCTTCACCTGAGCATCTGTCGACTTCTTGCGTTGCTCAATATCACGCACTCGGCGTTTGGCGTCGTTGGCCTTGTTCACATAGGCAAACATTGCCCTGTTCGCCTCCGACCCTGTGATGTCCTTCACCGGGTCTGCCACCCCGTATTGGGCATCCAGCCGCAGGGTGAACCGCTGGCTGCCGTCGATGGTGAAGTCAACCAAACTCTTTTTGGCCCCTTTGGCGAAAAGAGCATACATGCCCGTCTCCCATTTGCGTTTGCCTGCAAAACGGTATCTGCCCCCCTCGTCCACACGTGTGCTGTCAAGCACTATGAACTGGTCGCGGTAATGCTGTCCGAGATACAGCATGCTGTCCTTCGCAGCCTCCTGAGGCATCACAAACGTCATCTCATACTTTTGCGCATGCGTGCCGGGTACGAAGGCACATGCCAGCCATAACATAAATGCAGCTATCTTAATTCTTTTCATATCTAAAGTATATTGTCTTAGTTCAAAGAGTATATATTTAATTCTTAATTCTTAATTCTTAATTC
>JAFRRK010000027.1 GCA_017428115.1 Bacteroidales bacterium
AACTGCTACCTGACTAAAAGATTTTTTGCCATGTCTGGTCTCAGACCTAACATGTCCTTAAATGCCAAAATTTTCAAAGAACTATATGATATTGCGGCTTGCGCCGCTTGATTTGTTAAAATTTTATTTCCGAACTATTGACTTAAAAAAGACAAGAATAATTGAAAAGTCGGCCTAATGACCGATTTGGGTTAAAGTCAATGAGTTGTCATTGATTAGTAAAAGAAGATGAAACAACCTGTTAAACTAAAAGTCGAAAAGTGACGAAAAAAATTGTTAATTCTATTTTTTTTTGTAATTTAGTAGATTGAAATAGGATAACGATATCTATATATATCACTCACAAATAGCGCATTAAACAAAAATCAGACATTATGAAATACAATCGGATACTCTTAAAACTGAGCGGCGAGTCGCTAATGGGCAAGCAAAGTTATGGTATTGCACCCGAAATGCTAGAGCAATATGGCAAGGACATCAAGTCTGTGGTGGAAAAAGGTGTGGAGGTGGCCATTGTGATAGGGGGCGGAAACATATTTCGTGGATTAAGCGGCGCCTCGAAGGGAATGGACCGGGTGCAAGGCGACTATATGGGCATGTTGGCCACACTCATCAACAGCATGGCACTACAGGCTGAGCTAGAGAAGCAGGGGATGAAGACAGAGCTATTAGGGGGCCTTGCCATCGAGCCTATCTGCAAGGAGATGTCGCGACGCAGAGCCATCGAAGCAATGCAGGAAGGAAGAGTGGTAATAATTGGAGGCGGTACAGGTAATCCGTTTTTTACTACAGACACAGCCTCTACCCTTCGGGCCATTGAGATAAAGGCTGATGTAATTCTGAAAGGTACACGAGTGGACGGAGTATATACCGCTGACCCCGAGAAAGACCCCACAGCAACAAAATTCGACACGCTGACATTTGCCGAGGCATTGGGTAAGAAGTTGAAAATAATGGATCTGACAGCATTCGCATTATGCGAGGAGAACAACTTGCCCATCTATGTATTTGACATGAACCAGCCAGGCAACCTGCTAAAGGTGGTGGAGGGCGAGAATATTGGAACACTCGTGAAATAGTCTTTCCGCCTCAGCGCATCAGCAACTAGAGCACCACTGGTGTACCAAGCCAATGATATTATAATAATCAACCCATTAAACAAACAACAAAAAACATACTATTTATCATGAACGACCTATCAAAATCCTGTATTGAAGAAGCAAAGAATAGCATGCAAAGTGCCATCAACTTCTTAAACAAAGAATTGGAGAAAATCCGCTCAGGGAAGGCAAACCCTGGTATGCTAGATGGGGTGAAGATTGACTACTACGGCACCCCGACAGAAATCAGCCAAGTGGCAAACATTAACACGCCCGACCCTCGCAGCATCATTATCCAGCCTTGGGAAAAGAGCATCATCGGAGCCATCAACAAGGCCATCCTCGATGCCAATTTGGGATTCACTCCACGCCATGAGGGCGATATCCTGCGCATTGTTATCCCCCCCATGACAGAAGAACGTCGCAAAGAGTTGACTAAAGCCGCACATACTGAAGTGGAAAACAGCAAGGTGAACATCCGCAACGCTCGCCGCAATGTGATGGACAAGGTGAAAAAACTGAAAGACAAATCGGTACCTGAAGACGAAGTGAAGCAGGTGGAAAAAGAGATACAGGATGTGACCGACAAATATATTGGCGAATGCGACAAGATATTTGCGGCAAAAGAAAAAGAGATAATGACAGTGTAGGGTCTCAGGCATGAGGATTGAATATTTTGACACTCTGCCATCGACCAACCAGTATTGTGAACTCCTCAATCTCGAAGAGACTGAGGAGTTTACTGTTGTTGCTGCCTTCGCACAGACTGCCGGCATCGGGCAAAGAGGCAACCATTGGGAGGCAGAGCCTGGCAAAAACCTCACTTTCAGCATAGTGCTAAAACCTACTTGGCTACCCATCGTCGACCAATATCAGTTGACAAAGGCTGTATCGTTGGGCATCACGGACTACCTGAGGCCACTTATCGCGGAGGGAAATAGGCGTGTGCACATCAAATGGCCCAACGACATATACGTGGACGACAAGAAGATCTGCGGCATATTGATAACCCACCACATAGCGGGTGGAAAAGTTTCTGCCAGCGTGGTGGGCATTGGGCTGAATGTAAACCAAATAGACTTTCCTTCGTGGGTGCCCAACCCCACCTCACTTTGCTTACTCACCGGGCAGGTATGGCCATTGAGCGAAGCTCTGGAGAACGTGCTTAGCCACATTGCTTATCGATATAACGAATTGCGAGACAACCCCATTGGCATACTTGACCAGCCTTATCTAAGCATGTTGCTCCGTCGGGGAGAAAAAGCCCAATATGGCTATCAAGGGCAGACAATTACCGCTACACTACTGGACGTGAACAGATACGGACACCTACAGCTCGTCACAGACAGGGGGGAACGTCTGTCGTGCCAATTGAAAGAGATACAGTTTCTTTAAGTGGTTGCCCTCAGATTACTCCACAAGCATCATTGTACTGGCATTCTCACCCACTAGTTTCCATACCCTCTCATCGTCGGTGACAATTCTTGCCCATCTGTGGCTGTCGGCTTCAATCTTAATAGCCATATAACATGCACTATCGTGGACATATTCGTCCACCGCATAGGCAACTCCATGGTCATCGTCATCCCACTCCAAATCTCCAACCTTTAGAATCGCCCTTCCCGACAATGCATAGCTGAGAGTATCGCGATTCGTGGCAACAGCGTAGTTGAACGACATTTCATCTCTTGACACACTGACTTGTAATACTTGTTCAACATCGCCTTCTGAACTGCGATACAGTCCTTCCCAATCTACCGGACAAGCCCTCATGGCAGATGAGTCCTCTGGTTTGGAGCCATCTGGGACACCATTGCAGGAACAGACAAGACCTATGGAACAAATAATTGCACCTATCAAAAACACTCTTTTCATATCACATTAAGCTAAGATAATACACAAGGTGACTGCCCACCGTATCATAGAAGAGGTACTGCTGTTGGTCGTCTTCTTGCTTGTCGATATAGTAGCCCGCGGTATGCCTCAAATGGGGATAGAGGGGAGTATGGGCAAAAAGTTGCTCTACCATTGTGCTATCGTAGGGCAGCATAGAATGAGTTAAGTGGTTCAGCGCTGTAGTATCCAACACATCAAAGAGCACCACCTTCTCACCATCACCATTGAGATTAATCCATTGCTCCTGCCGGTCGACGTACTTGACCTTACCCCTCATGTGAGCATCCAGCAATTGCTCTATCGCCCTCACTTCGTACCAACTACGACTGCAGGAGGAGAGGAGACATACAGCACATAATATCAATAGCTTTCTTATTAGTCTCATCATCAATACCAATTATCTTCATACAAGGTTTGAAACACCTTCTGACAAGAAGGGCACTTCATCTTTACGGTAAGAGCGTCCGACTCGAAAGAATGGTTGCAAGAGGGACATTCGATTTGGTAACGTCCACAGGTGCGGCAACGGCGGATGCGCTTCCGCCCTGCCATTTTCTGTCCTTTGAACAAAAGAGAGAGATGCTGGAGCAGTCGCTCGAAAGCATATACCTCTGGCCCCCAAAAGGAGGGCTGAAGCTTGAGTGGCAGTTTCTCAAAATGACAGGCATGTTCACTCATTTTGCGGTACTGACTTACTATAGAGCTGTGCCTGAGAGCGGCAACGTTTTTCTTTAGGTTCCATGTCCTCGCCGTCAGAGAGAGTAAAGGTGACAGGTAGGTTGAACTCAGACCTGACATTCTTACCCCTGACCCTCGCGGGTTTCCATCGAGGCATAGACTGCAGCATTTTCACCACCTCATCGCCACAGCCATAGCCTATATCCTTCAAGATTGTGATATTGGACACAGAGCCGTCCCTATCGACGCAAAATGAAGAATAGACTGTGCCCTCGACATTTGCTTTGCGAGCCTGCTCTGGGTATTCCACATTCATACAGACGAACATTATCAATTCCTCCAACCCGCCGGGGAATTCCGCGTCAACATCTACAGGGGTAAATATGAGCGAGGCATCGGTCGTGTCGACCTGCGCAAAGACAAATGTCTCTGCGACACACAACATTAGAAATAGAGCTATCCTCTTTTTCATTGGCATCGATTTTATTATATAACGAAATGGTGATGAAAATATTGTGTGGCAAGCCTACCGCAGCAAAAGGACAGTGCCAGTATGGGACTTAATGCCTTTCTCATGCTTAAGACTATATTGGCATTTGTAGGTATATACCTCCTGTCGACATTTGGCACCCCCAGTTGTGCCATCCCAGCCCTGTAGCATGTCGGTGGTGTGGTAAACAAGCGCACCTCGGCGGTCGTATACCCACATTTCGAATTCGGCGATGCCACAGCCAATAGCAGTAAAACGATTGTTGATACCGCCATCGGGGGTGAAAACGTTAGGAAAGTATATTGACTGCCAATCAACGACGACCTTTTTACACACAGATAAGTGGCAGAATTTGCGATACCCTATCAGGCATATTTCAATCGTGTCGTCGGATAGTGAAAGATCCACTATGGTAGTGACGCCTGTCTCTGGCCACAACTGCCCATTCACATACCACTCACGGTTGAGAATATTTTGACTTTGGTCGGTGATGATGATGCTGGAGGTCTCAGACGAGGGTTGTTCGGGAGAAATGGAAAAATCCACAACAATGGGCTGGAGTGCTGCAGGGTCTATGTAGATACTGTCGGTAGTAGGACATGATGGGACATCGGGGTACTCAACTTGTACTTGAATATAAGAGGGGGTGCTGACATAGATATAATAAAGACTGTCAGCGATAATTGTATCGATGATGCTAGTCGAATTGCCAGACGACCAAGTATAATGGTAGCCTCCACCAACCTCAACAATGAAGTAAAGGTCAGAGTCGCAACTTTGCTCTATAGACACTTGTG
This sequence comes from Bacteroidales bacterium, assembly GCA_017428115.1. Taxonomy (GTDB): domain Bacteria; phylum Bacteroidota; class Bacteroidia; order Bacteroidales; family P3; genus Colimorpha. The sequence goes on from JAFRRK010000027.1 coordinate 4,962, forward strand.
GTTGAGCCATCTCACGCACATGCAATGTATAGGTGATGATACTATCGGTACCTGACCGATTAATAAATGAGAATTGACGCTGCCCAGCCTCGTTGAATATCAAGGTGTCCCATACAAATGGAAGACTAGACACACAAATAGTTGTATCATAATTGGTGACACAGCTGAGGCGTATGTCAAGCACACTATCACAGCCATATATACTGGACAAGCGATATATGTACCGACCCGGTGCCGTGAAAGAGGTATCGCATATCGAGTACTGACTTCCTATAGGAAGGGTATCATGCAACTCAATGCTGTACCGAGGCATACAGCTCAGTTGCAAATTGACCACCGAATCACATCCAGATTGGTCAAAAAACGTCTGGGTGTACTGCCCCTCAACAAAATAGGCAGTCTGTCCGATAAATAAGGTGTCGCCCATACATATAGTATCAGTAAGCATAGTGGGGATACCGGCCCGTATGGTTATATTGAGAATATGTTCGACACAATCTTCCACATAAGAATACTGGCCTGATTCTGTAATAGCCATACTTCCAAATTGATATGGGATGCCCAAACAAGAGGATGCTTGGGTTGTATCGCTTGGGATATTGACCGTGAATGTCTGCGAGACAGAATCCCTACAGGCACCGTTGGCCAGCATGGCAATGAGGGTGACGGTATGGGTGCCATTACCAAATGTACGAGTTATATTAATAGCCGTGTCTGTTGTTCCATCGCTGAAACGCCACAGATACCTTTCGCAAGGCTCGGTGGTGAGTTGGGTATGCGCTGCGTTGGTAGCAACCACACTCTGGTTAACAAAATGGCGTACCGTACCACAACTATCTTCTGCAACGGAAGAGAAACGAGCCACAGGATAGCGCATCCCTGCACGAGAGACTATTGTGAAACCACAGTCAATCCCAGCCAATAGATAAGAGGCTTCGCAACAATACACGCCTGGCGTTGTGACATGCAGCGAGTCAGCAGTCGATAATGTAACGGAAGGATTGTCGGCATTGTACCAGCGATAGCTAAAACCTTCGGGGGCACGAAATGTATTTTCGGTATTGGCACCACAAAGAGTGGTTGTCATACGTTTCGACAAGCCTTCCAAAGTGAAATATATATAACCCCAATGATTACCTCCTCCACAATCGAAATTAGAGATGGTCACCCGAATAGTTTGACCGTGAAACTCAGTTAGGTTTATTCCATAAACAGACCAGTCGCGCCACAAAGTAATATCGTCTGCCGGAATCCATCCTGCCTGTACACCTGAAATAAAGTCTGCCCTATAACATGGGCCTGAAAGATTATCGGTCGAGTCGGAAATTGTGAGAAGGACATGAGGCTGATTATTTTCATTATGGTTTGGTTGTTGCTCAACGATGGCATATCGCATTAGTAGCAGGTCGTAATTATTTGTGTCGACATGCAGTGTGTATGTGACACTCTCCTGTTCACTTCCAACTCCAGTGTTGCCTAAGCGCACAGAGGAGCAATGCCCGATAGGAATCGTACGCAATTGGTAACCAGTGTTTGCATCACGCTCTAAGGTATCAGAGTGCACAGTATGTCGCGACATATCAGACAGATAGCCACTATCTACCACTTCTATTTGCGTAGAAGGCGCATTGAATGTTCCCGTTCTACATTCCACAAAATCATCCCACAGTGACGTAAATGAAATATTGCTGCAACTAGGGGCAACAGTTCTAAAATGAGTTGGAGAGGCAACGCTGACTCCCCCATTTCTACATAAAGTGAGTACTTGGACATTATATAGTGCACTGCTCTGCAATCCATTTATTGTAGCCGAAGTGTCCCAAACCACCTGTTCTGAATAACCACTGCCGGGTCTGCCATAACGGACTATGTAGCAACTGTCTGACCCAGAGAAAGGCGACCACGATATCTTTGCCGAATTATAGCCAACATGGCTGACTCTAATGTTTACGGCATTGCCACAAATAGGCGTAAACTGGTAGTACCGATTGTTTCCCGGCCATAATTGGGGGCCGTTGGAGGATATTTCGCCAGTTGAAGCAACATGAGTGTTGGGTGCTATATTGATATATCTAGAATAGTTGCCAGTGAAACCGAGCTGCCCATTAGCCGACAAGCCTGTATTGTTTCCATATACAAAACGAATTCCCGACGTACTCTCATCGATTTGAAACTGATAATGGGATTCTAGTGCAGCGTTCTCTATTCTTCTCTGTGAGACTTCACACACCCATGTTCTATTGCCTGGTGTGCCCACAGTTTGACAAACGGCCCTCACTTCGACATCGCTTGTTTGCCCACATACAAAAATAAGTGGGTCAGGGTAGGTTTGACTTAAATGGGATAGTGAAATTTGGGTAGGGACTAGATTGTCATAGGCTCTGTTACATGCTATCATTCCTGTCTTGCTCACACTGACCGAATGGACTCGGGCTCCAAAGAATCCAAAGGAGAAGTCCAACTCCACCACGGGTGAGAACAAATCACTACTATTGAATGTTCTGATAGGGCTTGGATTAGTCAGCGTAATCCACTTTGTGGCATCAACCCCTGTAGTATAATTATACCCATACATCGATTGCGACCTCACAGGCAGAAATGCCAGCAACATCAACACCATTAAAATGTATCGACAATGGGTCATAATATGTTTTTTTATTATGTAACGGAGTTTGGGGGAAAATATTGCATGGTGTACCTAACGCAGCAACAAAACCGTACCCGTGTGGGTCATATATCCTAACTGGTGCTTAAAGCGATAGCGACAGGTATAGGCATACGCTTCCTGACGACACTTGATAGCCCCACTGGTGCCGTCCCAACCTTGCTGCATATCGGTGGTATGGAACATCAGCGCGCCACGACGGTCGTATACCCACATCTCGAACTCGGCAATGCCCACACCGATGGCGGTGAAGCGGTTGTTGATATCCCCATCGGGGGTGAATACATTGGGGAAATAAATGGCTCGCTGTTCGATGGGAATAGATTTACACAGCGACTGATAACAAAGTGTGCGATAACCGACCAAACACACCTCCATTGAGTCACTTGAAAAAGGAACACTACACTCTATCTGAGCAGCAGTTTGGCGCTGTAGAAGCCCATTGACATACCATTCACGGCTAAAGATATTCTGGCTTTGGTCAAGAAGAGTAATAGAAGGGGTTTCTGTGGTGGGGTATTCTGGCATGACGGAGAAATCGAGATATACAGGCAAAAGGTCGTCGGGATTGAGATAGATGCTGTCCGTTGCAGGGCAGGAAAGCCCTTCTGCATAGTCGGCTTGCAAGTAATAGAGCATGGAATCGGGAGGATAAATGTAATAAAGGCTGTCAGATACAATAACGTTGATTCCATTGTCGGCCGAATCAGCGAACCATTGATAACGGTAGCCCTCACCCACCTCGACAATGAAATAACGACCCGAGTCGCAACTATGGTCAAGAGTCCACTGCGGCACAGCCTGCTCGCGAACCTGCAGGGTAAAGGTAACGATACTATCGGTGCCTGCATGGTTAAGATATGTGACCTTACGCATGCCCGCCTCAGTGAAAGAATGCCCACCCCATATGAATGGCAAGCTGGAGGAGCAAATGGTGGTATCTTTATGAACCGTACAACTAAGGCTGATCTCAAACAAGCTGTCGCAGCCATAGATGGTTTGCATCAGATAGAGGTATCTGCCTGGAGCCATGAAAGCGGTGTCGCCTACGGCGTAATAATCTCCAACAGGGAGCGTGTCGGCTATTATGATATGATACGACGGCATACAACTTAGTTGTAGATTCACTGTCGAGTCACACCCATGTTGGTCGGTATACACTTGCGTGAACAAGCCGCTATCAACACAGATGTATTGACCAAACAACAACGTATCGCCACTACAGATTGTGTCGGTGAGCTGGATGATAGAGGGGGTGTACTGAGTATAGAAGAGTATATGCTCCATACAATTATCCACATAAGAGTAACGACCCGACTGCGTTATAAGTTCCCCACCGAACAGATACGGCACACCTTGGCATTGGGCATAAAAGATAGTATCGATTGGAATACCTATCGTGAAAGTCTGTGAGCAAGAATCAACACAAGCCCCGTTTGCCAACATGGCGAAAAGAGTGACTGTGTGGGTACCGCTGCCAAAGGTATGGATTACATTGTCGGAGGAGTCTACCGTGCCGTCACTAAAGCGCCACAGATATCTTTCGCAGGGTTCGCTAGTAAGGTTGTTGTGTGCAGCATCGGTGGCGACCACGCTCTGGTTGACAAAGCGACGGACAGCAACGCAACTATCCATTGCTGAAGAGGTGAAACGGGCCACTGGATAGCGAGTTCCCGCTCGAATAGACATGACATAATTGCAATTTCGTCCAGGTAATTGGTAGGAAGCTTGACAACAATAATCACCCGCAGTAGTAACATGCAGCGTGTCAGCGGTAGAGAGTGTGACCGAAGGGGTGGCGGCATTATACCAACGATAGTCGAATCCCTGCGGGGCTCGGAAAGTGTTCTCGACATTGTTGCCGCATACAGTAGATGACAACCTCTTCATAGCTCCCTCTAGTGTAAAATAGGTATAGCTGAAATGAGCACCCTGAGCACAATCAAAATTGGATATAGTCACCTTTATTCTCTGTCCGTGAAACTCCGTCAAACTAATACCAAAAGCAGACCAATCGCGCCAGACAATACTATGTAAGGCAGTGTTCCATCCGGAGAAATCGCCTGAAACAAAGTTGGCATAATAGCACGAGTCTGTCAGATTGCCCGCCGAATCGGTAACCGAGAATAATACGTGTGGCTGATATTCTAGTAGATGATTTGGATTTTCCTCGACAATGGCATAGCGCAATATCAGTAGGTCGTAGACATTGGTATCCACATGCAGTGTATATGTAATGCTTTCTTGCTTTGCACCTACTTGCGCATTGCCCAAGCGCACCGAGGAACAGTGCCCGACTGGAACGGTGCGCAACAAATCACCTGTTAGAGAGTCGCGCTCTGAGGTGTCGGAATGGACTGTGTGCTGAGACGTGTTAAAATCATCACACCCGTTGTCTACTACTTCTACATTGAAAGAAGGATAGTTGAATCTTCCAGTACGACACTCTATAAAATCGCCCCAAAGGCTGGTGAACGGTATATTGCTACAACTTGGAATAAGCGTATAAAAATATGTCGAGACAGCATCGCTAGTATCGCCACCATTACAAACAACTCGAACTTGCACCTCATACCTAGTCTTCCTTTGCAAGCCGAACAAGTCTGCCATTGTATCTGTTGTGGAAATCTCGACATAGCCACTATCCGCATTACCATATCTGACAAGATAGCAGCTATCACCACTCATGGGTACCCACGACACTCTTGCCGACGTTTCTTCAACTCGACTGATGTTCACACAATCCACACCCATACAGTAGTTCGGAACAAACTGATAGTAACGATAATCACCTGGCCACGAGAGGACTTCATAGTTCGATACATTCGTTATCGACCCGCTTGTCGACGCTGTTTGTGAGAGCGGACTTATGCGAATATACCTTCGATTAGTCCCCGTAAAGCCAACCTCACCAAGCACTTGGGTATTAGTATCCGTGTTAGAATCATACACTAGGCGCAATACATTGGTTCCCTCTTCTAGCTGTAGTTGATAGCGGGCTCCTACTGTTGAATAATACAATTTTTTCCTCGAAATCTCACAAACAAATGTCCTATTGCCAGGTGTGCCAACAGTCTGGTACACCGCCATAGTGCTAGCCCGACTGGGAGATAAATGGCCATACATGTCAATTAGAGGGTTCGTATATCCATATGACCATGAGCTCAGTGTAATAAAACTCACAAAGGGAACTACATTACACATTACTCGCCCCGAATTGTGCACAGAGATAGAATGTATCCGTGTCCCAAAGAACCTGAATGGGAAACCCACCTCTACCAATGGTGAGTAGTCTTCAGATTGGATGTATCTACTAATTGTGTCGGGGTCAGTCAACGTTATCCATTTCGTGGAATCCACCCCTGTGGTGAAATCATACCCATGCAGAGTCTGGGCTTTCAATGGCAGAAATGCCAATGACACCAGTAACCCTATTATGCCTCGGCGGGAAAACATCGTAGCATTGTTTATTGATTCCTCGCACTGCTCATCTTACGGATTAGGTAGGCTATCACCACGTCTGACTGCTTCTCAGTGTTACAGCAGAAAATATATATTGTTCGAGAAAGATATGATACACCCAAGTAGCAGGAATTACTTTGGTCAATATGTTCATTCACCACAGGGGCAGGTTTTGTCGGGTCCTGACGGCTGCGCTGGGTAAACATCGTCACATCCCAACCTTCCTCCATCTGCTGCTCCTGCTCTTTGGTTGGGGTAGCAAGGCCGAAGGTCTTGCATAGCCACTCCCAACTATTGTCGTCCACCCCTTCTAATAGCGTCACATCCGCAGTAATACCCGTATCAAGTGTGAAATTGGTGACACTAGCCACCTTGATGTCAGTGCGTGATGAATACTTGTTATACAAGTCGGTCTGTGCCACTATTGTAGTGGCGAAGGCACAGAATAGGAGGAAAACATTCTTTTTCATGGCCCATCAATTCATCAAGTGCGCAGAAATCTCCATATATCGTTGATAACCGAATCAGGCGAACACTGAGTGTTACACGCCACAATCGGCTCATCCGTTGCAACTACAGGTTCCAACTGCTCAGCTATTTCTTCCACGTTGGTCAACTGTTCTTTAGGTGTCGAGGCCGACTCCATCTGCGGCTCTGCCGGTACAATAGCCGTGTCATAATGGCGCACCCTGTGCGCCGTTGTCGCCATCGATTCAGATGAATACGTTGCCACCATTTCCTCACCCTCAGCCTCCAATATCTTTGGAGTCTGTGCCTCTGCCACAGTAGACAGCTCTGACGCCCCTTTGTCTACTGATGGTTGGACAAAGAAAATAGTGCCAGCCACAAGCAACACCGCTGCCACTCCCGAGAAAGTGGTAATCCTGCGGCGGCGTATAACCCGAGCTTTACCAAAAGCGGCCTGCACCACTTGATCCCGATGAGTGAGCCGGTTGAGTTCAGCCAACTCTTCAGGCGAAAGGGTTCCTTCACCATACCGTCGAAGAAGATTCTCTATATTACTCATAGCTTAAATATGTCTTTATCGTTCATTTCTATTTCCAATAATTGTTCTCTCAGCGTGTCATGTCCTTTCTTAAATAGCTTTTTAACCATCGATTCCGATACGCCCTTCATTCTTGCTATCTCAGCCTTCGAATATCCCTTCTCATAATACAAAGTCAATATCTCATTAATTCGTTTTGGCAACGCATCCATCAATTCACGCAACCGTTGAAGCCTCTTACTATTTATGTCAGGTACAGGAGCCGTCCGTTCAGGCATTTCATCCAAAAGCACCTCTATGCTCCTACGCTTCATCCCAAGGCAGATGTTTCGCAACACAGCCACACAATACTTATATGGGTCTCCCCACAGCTGACGTGTCATAGTCACCACCAACGCCTCCTGTACCGCATCTTCCACGTCAGCCTCGTTTTGCAGGATAGCGAATGCCATCTGATACAAATCCAGATAGTGGTCTGCTAGCATTTGTTTGTCTGCATCCTGCATCTCTTTCTTTTTATTCATCCATTTAGTCGCCGTTGGCATGCGAGCGTTCACAACTGCTTTCGGTTTCTAAACAGGCTAATACTTTTTGTCTCTATATATATCTTGCAAAAGTGCCGAAAACGTCACCCCCACCACACATTATTTAACTTTTTTTATGATATGCAGGCAGGTTAGGAACTACATCAACCCTTTTCCCATCAAAATCCACCATACAGCACACCTGCTGCCTCCCATTAGTGAGCCACAAATACGGCACCTGCAACACCAGATTGTAGCGGCACGCCTGGTCAAGCACTTTCTGCGAGAGTGCCACTCGCTCATTTTTACATTCTACGATAATATACGGCCTCACCAAGGCATCATACACAACAATGTCACATCTCCGTGTCATACCGTTGAGCGTAATGGCCCCTTCCACCTGCATCAACTCCAGGGGATAACCCAACTCATAATGAAGATAATGAATAGCATGCTGCCTCACCCACTCCTCGGGAGTCAATGCCACAAAACGGTTGCGCACTATGTCAAAGACCTCTCGCCTCCCATCATGCTCGCGCAATCTAATATTCGCTGTCTGAGGCTTCTTCATCATCAATGACAGACTTCTGCTTAAGGCCGTTGTTAATCTTATAGGTAAACCCGACAGTCACCATTGGCGACAATCGGTGATTACTCACCACCCTATACAACTCGTTGTTATCGGTGGTGTGCCCCCACCCTCCTGTGCAAAACACATCGCTCACACGTAGGTTGACACTTCCGCGACGATTCATCACCTCCTTCCTCACGGCAAAGTCTATCCAATAACTGGCCTCCAACTCTGCTTGCAAATCCAACCCTGGGGCCCAATACTGGCCGCTAAGCTGCACCGTCCAATCATGCGGAAGAGTCATAAACGAGTTAAACTTACCTCCTGCCTGAAACGATTCCTTGCTAGTGTTGTTCAACAGCTCCGTGCCTTCAATACGCTCATTATACAGATTCAGACTTACATTCACCTTCCACCATTTAGTCACCTGCCAGTCGAAAATAAACTCCAATCCATAATTATAGCTGTTGGCCAAATTCTGCGGTGCCGAAGCCCAATAGCCGTCGTATTGGCTGCTATACGGCTCCCACCATGCATAACGCTCCACCGTGAGTGAATCCCACACAAAGCCATACCAAGTGATCATATTATTGCTCTGGCGGAAATAGGCCGAAGTATACAAATTCACCTTGTCAATACCCAAATTATAGCTCAACTCGAAGGCGTTGGTAAACTCAGGGTCCAAATTGGGATTACCAAAGCCCAGATGCTGCCCCTCCATCACATTCACGTATGGGTTCAAATCCCACATATGGGGGCGCCGCACCCTGCGGCTGTAACTCAACTGCACACTCTGCAAATCAGTTATCTTATACGACAAATGCAAAGTGGGATACAGCTTCCAATAAGTCTTATCCACAGGCTCTGTCTTAGGGTGATTCATATCCTTGCCAAAGGTGCTTGAATACTCACCCCTCAGGCCTGCCTGCAACGACATATTCTCACCAATCTTGCCACCAAATGTTGCATACAACGAGTGAACATGGAGTCTATAATTGAAATGGGTAGACGTAAGCGAGTCGAAATAACGATAAATACTATGGTCTGGCGCATACACACTGCGGTAATACTCCGCCGCCTGGTCGGGCCAGTCCACACGCCCTTCATACCCAGTCTCCAACCGCCAACCATTGTCAAACGGGCGCAACCAGTTAAGTCTTACATTCAAAGCCCTATGCCTATTCTCTGTCGCACTCTCTCTCAGATAATAATTGTCCCACAAAGCATCATCAAAATATATCTGCTCCTGCCTTCCACTACCTTTCACATGGCGCATACTAAAAGTGGCATCGGCCGTAAACTCCTCATCCTTATGATTCAGCTTCTTTGTATACAACATATTGAACGAGTGATTGAGATTACGGTTGTCACCCAACGAATACTGCTCATAACGCATCGAGTCGTCATACAACAAATCTTGACCAAATATAGTCCCATTCCTCATGCGGCGACCTCCCCGCAACTGGTACGACAGCAGCAGACTATTCTTCGCATTAAAATAATACTCTCCACCCACCTTAACACTTCCCATCAAGCCGGGATTCAGATGATATTCACGGATAGAGTCGTGCGAATAGTCCACGCCGTTCTGTCTATGCGCTATATCCGTCACCCCATAATGTCCGCGAGCCCTGCGCCCCATATCGGCCGAAACAAACAGATTGTATTTCTCAGTAGTGTAGTTCAAACTGAAGTTACCCATAGCCGTAGGTATAAAACGTGGCAACACCTCTGGAACCATAAAGGGCACTGGCGCACCCACATTCACACTCGCCACTCCGTTCAGTCCCAGTGCCTCGGCAGTGCGGTCCTTCAATTTGATATTAATGATGCCGCTCATTCCCTCGGGGTCATACTTGGCCGATGGGTTGGTAATCACCTCCACACTCTCCACTGAGCTTGCCTGTATCTGCTCCAACAAACTCTCCAAATCGTTACCCATCAACTCATATGGCCGACCATTAATCAGCACTTTCACATTTGTCGAACCTCTAAGTGTCACATTTCCATCATTGTCAACAGCCACACTCGGCACCTGCTGGAGGACATCAGTTGCCGTGCCACCACTCGACACCAAGTTCTTGTCCACATTCACCACCCTCTTATCCAGCTGATACTCCACCATCGTCCGCTCGGCTCTCACCGTCACCTCATCAATCATCATTGCCCCAGGCGACACCTGCAATTTGCCCAAACTGGCTATTGCACGCTTGGCATTCAATACCACCGTACTGGGGTAGAAATAAGGCTCATATCCCATAAATGACACCCTCACCAAATAGCGTCCATACTCCACCCCCACTGCAAACGACCCGTTGCTCTCCGTCACCGTGCCAGTCACCAAATGAGAATCCCTCTCATCTAGCACCGCCACAGTGGCATACTCCACCGCAGCACCAGTCTTGCTGTCAAACACCTTGCCCGTAATCCTGCCCTGAGCCGACAACTCTACTGCAAACAATACCAAGGCCACAAAAATGGCCACTCCTCTGTGCTTCATCCAATAAACTTTAAGTTATTATAAAAACAACCAACAACCTACCCTCAACCCCTCACATAATGTGGCATATCGAAAGGTATCGGCAGCGACAACTCTATCAGCCCGCCAAACTCCCCATTCTCATACCACGGCACCTGATATATCAGCTTCTTCACACCCTTTTTCTCAATAGTGTACACATTCAGCTTCTCATTCTCCAACAAATCCTTCAGTATCGCCGCAGCATGTGGCGGATGACAGTCAAACAAGTTGTTACCTATAATCTTCTGCCCATGGCTGTTCACGACAGCAGAGGTAGTATTCATGTCCAAAATGTTGCCCTCCCTGTCACACACAGTGATGGCAACACCCTTCAATTCTTCAAAACAATTGTCCATAACATAAAAAAAAGAGGGCTCGCCCTCCCTATGAAAGCGAGCCCGTATTGATAACCATTATTTGCACTGCAAGGCAGCCAATGCGATACTATAAAGTTTCGTCTTGGCGCTGTCGCCACGGCTGGTAAGCACACACGGCACACGTGCGCCCATGACCATACATGCCAGTTCGGCATGTGCAAACTTAGTGCAGGCCTTATAGAAGATGTTGCCAGCCTCGATGTTGGGGAACAGCAGGCAGTCGGCATCGCCGGCCACCTCGGAGGTGAGCTTCTTGGTCTGTGCGCTCTCCTTGTCGATGGCACAGTCGAGGCTCAGAGGCCCGTCAACCACGGCTCCAGGAATCTGGCCGCGCAGGCTCTGCATACCCAGCCATGCCGCTTCGGCACATGCCGGCATACCGATAGAAACCTGCTCCGTAGCAGCCAACACAGCCACCTTGGGCTTGGGGTTCTGCAGGCTCTTCGACACCTGGATAAGGAAGTTCATAATAGCAGTCTTCTGCTTAAAGTCCGGAGCAGGAATAATAGCCATGTCAGAGCAGACAAGCAGCTTGTGGTATGCCGGAACCTCCATGACAGCCATGTGGGTCAGCATATCGTTCTTCTTGCCCGGCATGAGGCCGCTCTCCTTGTTCAAGATGGCACGCATATACTTGTCGGTAGACAGCAAACCTTTCATCAGGAAATCGCCCTTACCCTCATTGATGAGCTTCACGGCAAGTGCACCAGCCTTATTGTCGTTGGCCTCTTGCACCAATTCAAACTTGTCGGGATTGATGCCCTCTTCGGCGCAAACCTTTTTGATAGTTTCGATATCACCAACCAAGGTGGCGTTGACAATGCCCTTGTCAATAGCAGCACTCACGGCACCAATGGTATGGGAATCGTTGGCATAAGCTGCAACCAAATTCTTCTTTTCCTTGCTCTTTACGAGTTCCAGAAGGTCATCTAATTTTGTAATCATCTTAATATAAGTTTTATATGTTAATATATACCAAAAGTATTGGCTGCAAATATACACATTTTTTTTGGAATCGCAGCCTCCCACAGCCAAAAAATATTTTAGACTCCAACACCAGTCACATAAAACGTTTCGAACATGACACGCATTTTGTGACACTCTTCAAAACACGACAATGCTGGAAATAAAAAAAAATCACCACTCATAGAAATTTCGTATCTTTGCAACCGCAATGCCGTTTGTCGAAAACATACGTAACTATCGGAGCCTGTCGATTGTAGGTCTAGAGAAGAACACCGGGAAGACCGTCTGCCTCAACTATCTCTTGGGGCGCCTGCACCAGCTGGGCATCTCCACCGCTGTCACCTCTATCGGTGTCGACGGGGAACAGGTAGACTCGGTCTATGCCACTGCCAAGCCCGAAATAAAGCTGTACGAGGGGATGCAGTTCATCACCTCCGAACGGCACTACGAGCAGCGTCGCCTAGTGTCCGACATTCTCAACGTGGGCGAACTACGCACCGCCCTGGGCCGGCTGGTCACCGCCCGGGTGCTCTGCCCAGGCAAAATACTGCTGTCCGGGGCTGCCACCACCGCCCTGCTACGCCGCCAGATTGAACAATTTCGCCTCCACAACGTGCAGCTCACCGTAGTCGACGGTGCCTTGTCGCGCCTCAGCCTCGCATCACCCACCGTCACCGACGCCATGATTCTTGCCACCGGCGCGGCCGTATCGCCCAACCTGCAGCAACTCATCTCGCGCACCCGCTTCGTCTACCGGCTCATCAACCTCCCCGAGGTGGACAACGCCCTACGTGCCAAACTGGCCCACATCCCCTCAGGCCTGTGGGCAGTGGACAGCGAGCAAGAGGTGCACGACCTCGGCATCGCATCAGTGTTCCTGCTAGGCAAAGGCGAGGACAACCTATTCCGCTTTGGCACCACCCTCTTCGCCGCCGGTGCTGTAAGCGACCGCCTACTGAAATACCTTGCCGCACAACCCTCCATACGCGACACAAAGCTTATCGTGCGTGATTTCACCAAGCTGTTCGTCACCCAAGAAACCTATGCCGAATACACCCGCCGTGGTGGCACACTGATGATGCTGCAACGCTCGCGGCTGGTGGCAGTGTGTCTCAATCCCACCTCGCCACAAGGCTATACGCTCAACTCAGCCGAAGCATGCCAACAACTGTCCGATGCCCTGCAATGCCCCGTCTACGACGTAATGCAGTGCCGACAGCCCTAGCCCTGCCCCACACCTCTCCTACCCCTTTCTGCCCCTCGCCTGACACTCCTTTGCAACACGTTTGCCAATCATTGGTGGGCAAAAGAGGTCCGACAAATCCCAAGCCGGTAGCAATCAGTACGAAACCGTATCAATGCGCACTATAAAAAGGAGTATTGCCACACGCGCGTCACTGTTCCAGCACCAGCTTCTGCGTACTGCTGCCCGCGGGCGTTTCGAGGGTGACAAAGTACAGCCCCGCCGGCAGCCCGCCTGTAGGCAGCACCAACTCGTGCCCCTCCATGCGCCGCCTCAGCAGCTCGCGCCCCTGCTCGTCGCACAGCCTCACCACACCCGGGGCCACAGCCCCCTCGCCAAGCGTCATCGTCACCCTGCCGCGTGCCGGATTGGGGCTAAGTACAAAATATTTTTCACCTATTGGCATTTCGATGCCCTCGCTCCCCGGGCGGCGGCTCCCCGTCCAGAACTCTACCGTGTCGCTCCACTCGCTCCATACAATGGTGTCATGCACCGCACACGCATGGTGGCAACGCCTGCGGCATCGCGCCACGTACAGCACTGTCGAATCATAGTCGCCCGGGGGCAGCACGAATGGGTGGCCTATGGTATTCGCCACAGTATGGTTCTCGACCCCCTGGTCGGCAGGGCCGAAGGCTATCTGGCAGGGCTGCCCGCCGGATGGCATGCTCCAGTCAAATAGCGGCCTGCCGCCCACATACCCAGTACGCCTGAAGTTTTCCACCCTGGTACACTCAAAGCTGTCAGTGTCAAGAGGAACCAAGATGGGGAACACGGCTCCAACCTCAGCAAGACCAATTCGATGATAATCATGCACATACTCATAGCCGCCATCAATATATTTAGTTCCATGTAACTCTCTCAAAGCCGCCTGACCATATAATGACCTCATGCGAACTGAAACAAGCTCCCACATTGACGTCACATTGTAGCCATATCTCCAAGGATCGACAATCCAGCCATAAGTACAGTTTACGTAGTTGCTATAAATGTCATAGTTTGCCGTATTGGAGTACAAACCCACGTAAAAGGTGTCGCACACCTCCCGGGGCGTATTGAAGTAAAACTCATATACGGGCACAAGCGAGTCGAAATAGCCGACAATATTGTAATGTGTGCTGTCAAAAATTGGCAGCTCAAATAAAAAATACTTGTCGGGCATTCGGGATGAATTCCATTTCGAGGAATCAAGATGATAATAATGCCTACCCTCCTTCACCGTAAGCATGGCACGCAAATCCAGATCAACACCCGTCATGTCAACCGTTATATCACTTGACCAACCTGAACCTGCCACATTTTGATAATATTTTGGCCTATATGGGGAGACGACAGCTACACCATATACCAACAAAGGCTCACTAACATAATTCTCAAGGTATGTACACATCGCAATATTTGAACCGAAAGAGCGTCTATTGAGATACGAATCAACACTATCCCATGGCATGAAGAAGTAGTTAGAATCGCCATACCTCACGGTGTCCTGCGCCCATGCGGCACCTAGCAGCTGCGACATCAATACAAGGAATAAAATCTTATGTTTCATATCGTTATAATCAATAATGGTTCAAAAAGTAATGCAGCCACCCTGCAATATCACTCTGGGCAGAGGCAGTCCGATACGTTGACGGCTTGGACTCAAATCGCTGAGGAAATAGGGACAGTACCTTCCTGTGTAGTATGACAATGTCAGTTCATCCACCGCCTGCGTGGCCACCCCGTAGCAGGTGGTGGGGTCGTCGGTGATGATGTCCTTCATCATCCAATAGTCTCCGCCTGCCGCCACCACATGTTTCGCCGTCAGCCTGTCCAGCCCATGGAAGTCTAGATTGGCTCCAGATTTGCAGTATGTTTGCCCGCTTTCCAATGGAGAGAAAAACAAGCAACAACTGAAATTGTAAAAAAATAGACGAGCATTCATAACAAAAAAGATTAATTTTTCATATTGCAAAAATACATTTTTTCAACAAACGATGCAACTATTAATTTGTTAAAGTTTGACTAGTACGGCATGCTTTCCGAGTTGATTTTAACCATTCGTTTTTGTTTCCCATTCACAGGTCTTTAGTCGGGTTGGAGGTAGTGTGGGGGCTGTGCCTTTTTATTATTGTTCGCTCTAGTATAAAGTATGACTGATTTTTGCCAACATGTCCCAATGTCGCGTCTCTTCGAGACGCAGAATAGTAGGGGTTTCATTGACCCCACACTACGTTCCTTGTGTGGGGTTATTGAGATTCAGCCTCTTCGAGGCTGTAAAAAATCAGTCTTTTATCAAACTAGAGCC
>JAFRRK010000028.1 GCA_017428115.1 Bacteroidales bacterium
AACGCATTGGCTTGTCGCCACACCCTTGCCTTCACCATTTTTATTTTGCAAAGTTACTCATAATTTCACGATGCAAATATACGAGAGACGCGACATTGGGACATGTTGGCAAAAATCAGTCATACTTTATACTAGAGCGAAGTTATTAATGATTATTAGATTGGTTGTCTTATTATTATCTTATCTGATGGAATGTAGTGAGGCCGCCTACAATTTGAGGTTCTTCTTGTGAGAAGCCTGTAGTGATGCGGAAGTCGATGGTGAATGTGCGGTTGACGGGGTCTACCTCGAAGGGGTCGCGTTGCACTTCGCCCTCTTCTTCGCTCACTATTTCGCCCCTGATGCCGTCGAAGGAGTAGGTGCACGACATCTCTTGAGGTTGTTGAGCCTGGCCGCCAGTGACCATCTCGAGCATAATACTGACATGTGAGTCATCGACAAAGTCGAGCGTCCAAGTCAACACACATGGCAGTGTGCCTGCCTGTGGGTGCTGGACAGTACCGTTGTAAACGCCTTGCCATGTGGTACGCACAATGTCCATCGAGGTTGGCATGTCGGGGTTGACGGGATTGCCGCCTGTGGAGCCCGAGGGCTCTTTTTCGCACGAAGCGAACGTCAGAGCCACAAAAGCCATTATAGTGGAAAGAGAATTTTCTTCATTTTTGCTTAGGTATTGAATTAATCTTTGATTACTATAATTGTAGCCACTCCGCCGTGGGTAAGCAGACGGAGGATGTATACGCCCGCTGGCAGGATTGCCACATCGAGCTTATTATCGTCAGCGCTCACTGCCTTCAGCCTGCCGCTCATGTCGTACAACTCGGCGCGCAGCCATCTGCAGCCCTCCCAGTGCAGCACATCGTTCGCAGGATTAGGCCACACATGGGGCAAATCATCATCAGTATGAGCAATGTCCAGATGGGCACAGGGCCATTCGATAAAATGGGTGCCGCCGTTCATAAAGGCATACTCGACAGCAATCAGCTCCTCGCCATGCTGGTTGAGCACACGGTAGTTGATATAGCGGTCGGTGCCTCCACCACGGTGAAACACCACATTAACATCGTGGGGAGGAACTCCCACTTCGACGGTGGCGCTGCTGCCCGAAGCCAATGCCGCGGTGCCATAGACATAGCCTGAGAGGCTCTCGAAGGTGAGGTGGGCACCGCCTTCCCATCCTCCATTGCGGGTGCTTTCCATCACCACAGTTAGGGGGCAGTAGTCCTCCTCGGAATAGTAAGTCTGCACCACCTGCACAAGAAGGGTGTCGTCGCCTTGCACAAAGCGTATTGTGCCCTTGCGTTCGTCATTAGAATCGTTGCTGTCGGCCGTCACCGTCACCCTCTCGGCATCGCCCACACGCACTCTGCTCACCCTAGCCCACGGCACATCGACCGTGGCCACAGGAGTGTCGGTGCTGCCATTGCCACAGAAAAAGAAATGGGTCTCTCCGCCGCCACGGGCAAAGGCGACGATAGTGTCGCTGGCGAACATGCTATAGTCGGGCACCGCACCCAGCAGTGCCTGGTTGCTCTGATTGAAGTGATACACAGTGCCCACCTGTCCGGTAGGACTCACATTGGGGCAGATATCGTCGACAGTATAGTAGCCGTCGCCATTGCCACTCCAACCAAAGTTGATATGGAAATAGACCTGAAGGTTGCGCCATTCATAGCCGTCGCACACAAATCCATGACCGCCCTCAGGGGCCACACCGCAGTAAACAATAGGGTGACGCAGCCGCAGCTCAGCCATCAGGCTGTCTGCCCACTGCTGGTCGGTGTAGCCGTTGGTACGGAATATAGGACGCATATTGCGACTATAGTGGAAATAGTCTTTCAGCGAGTTGTCGATGCTGGGTGTGCCTGAATGCCCCACCAAGCCTGCGGCCCCGCTGCCACCAGGGGCATAGCCCATGTGGAGACTGACGCCCACATGGTACATCAACGTTGCCACAGCCAACTGCTCTTCGTAGGAGGAGGAGGCGGTGAGCTGCTCAGGCATATTTGCCCAGTCGTATAGGGTGTGGGCAAAGTCGGCCGACTGTGCCCCATAAGGCTGGCAATTGTAGGTCTCGCTGCCCTGTCCGAAAGGAGGATAATTCCAATAGCGCATCATCTAAGCCTGAGCTGTGGCCGCACAACCTGTGGGCAGATGCTGGGAGTCAGCAGTGCGTAGCCGCCATCCTGATGCCAGCGGGTTTCTAGCAGAGGGTCCACATGGTCGTCGTCGCCATCCTTGCAGGCCATCTCATTGCTGAGCATTGCCCAGCGTGCCTCGTCTGTTAGCGAGGCTTTCACATTCTGGCGCACACCCTCCCTGATCAATCCACAATAAGCATCCATGCGCTCACAGAGCTGTACTGGCAGGTGCTCAGGCACCACGACACCACGAAGCGAGTAGGCTATCACAGGACGGGCACAATCGTCGGCCGACATCATTACAAAGCCCCCCTCTTCGCCGACAAACAGGTATATCTCGCCATATTGTCAAGGGCAGGCATGCAACTTGCCACTGCCATGCAGCACCGTCTGCCAATAATGGTTAGCCATCCGGCCGGCATCGTCCTGCGACACGGGCTTGGCAACAACTGCCACAGCCCACAGACTTAGGGCAAAAAACAGAACTATTTTCTTTACACAATGCACCATACTCTCTTTTTTCTTACAGTATCAGTCAACAGTTTAAATCATTCAGTTATCTTCACAACCTTCTTCACCGCCACGGCATTCACCGCCACGATACGCAGATAGTAAATGCCCGGGGCAAGGGATGTCAAATCGGCCGTACGGCCTGTGCCATGGAGCAACAAACGGCCCTCAGCGTCCAACACCTCCAACTGGGGTTCACGACCGTCAAGTCCCTCGGTAGCCAGATACAACATGCCCGTCGTGGGATTAGGCCAAGCCGACCACTCTAGCTTCGTCTCCCCTTGGGTGTCGATGGCCAAATGGTTGCAGGGCCAAGAGATAAGTGCATCAGCACCATCGAAATAGGCGTTGTTAACCTCTACAAAAGTTTCGCCATACTGGTTCCTGACCCTATAGTTGATATAGCGGTCCAGTGCACCACCCGGGTGCCAGCGTACCATCACATCATGGGGTGCAACACTGATTGTGGCAGTGCTGCTACGGCTGGAGGAGGTGTGCTGTGCCACGCCGTACACAGTGCCGCTTAGCGACTCGAAGCTCAGGTGGGCGTCGCCAGCCCAAGGCTCGTTGTGCGTGTTCTCCATCTCCACCGTCAGCTGGCAATAGTCCGTGGCAGGGTCGTAAGCCTCCTGCACGACATTGAGGGTAACGGCCAGACCACCCTGAGCAAAGCATACACTGCCGGTTCGCTCGCCGCCCGTAGTGTTTTCTGTCACACTCACCGTCACCTGGCCCAGATGTGCGAAATCGGTGCCCGACACCGTTATCCAATCATCTGAAGGTGTGGCAGTCCATGAGCCATCCGCCGTGTCGCTGTCGCTAAACCACACCTGCCGCTCTGCCGCAAGGCGGGTGAAGCTGACAGTACTTTCGCTTAGATAAAGCCCATATTCGGGATGAACACCCAATATGGCGTCGTTGGCTTGGTTGAACGAGTAGGCTCCATAAGTGATAGCACCCACCTGGTAATAGCCGTCACCGTCGCCATCTTCACCCAAATTAAAGTGCAGATAGCCACGGGCATCATAGCCGTCGCACACAAAGCAGTGCCCGCCGGCAGGTCCGCTGCCGCCATGCAGTATGGGGCGAAGGAGGCGAAGCTCGGCAATCAGGGTGTCTCTCCATGCCTCATTGCTCATCAAACCCTTGGCACGGTAGCGGATATCATCACGGTTATAGTGGAAATAAGTAGGCAGGGCCGTCTCGCACTTGTTGATGGTCGTACCGCTATATACGGTTGAGTAGTGCATATTGACACTCACCCCACAATGGTACATCAAGGTTGCCACAGCTGTTTTTTCTGCAGCCGTAGAGCTCCCCGTCAGCCGGTTGGGCATATTGGCCCAGTCGTAACGCGTGTTGCCGAAGTCGGCACTCTGCGTACCATAGCCCGAATCGTCGGTATAAGAGTGGCTTCCCTCGCCGAAAGCGGGGTAGTTCCAATACTTCATCACCTGCGCCATGGCAGTGGCCACACAGCCCGTCATAGTGTAGCTAGGACAGAGCTGGTTGTAGGGTGACTTCTGGTACCATTGGGTCGTCAATAGCGGGCCTATCTCGTCGCCCTCGTCACGTGGCAGTCCCTTGCCTGCCTCCAGCAGTGCCCAATCCTTATGGACGGGGGCCGACACATCGGCATGCAACTGCTCTATCTCCTGTTGGTAGACATAAACAATATTCTGCAATGCCACGGGCATATCGGCAACAGAAAGAGAGCCCTTGGGCGAATAGGCAAGCACCGGACAGGCACGGTCGTCGGCCGACACCATCACCCATCCCTCTTGTGGCAGGGCAAACAAATATACGGCATCGAAGCTCCAACACTGGCGCTCCAGCCGCACATCACCCTTGAGTCCTAGAAATACCCGTGCTGCCGCAGTAGCACGACCCACACTGACGGGGGCCGACAGCACCGTCTACGACAACATCAGTGCGGCAATAGCCGCCAATATTCTTTTCAAGTCCATAGTTTTGATTTATTTATTCTATGTTTCGCCTTGCTCCACTAACGGAAGTCCAATAGACTACCTATTCTTTTTTTTTGAATTGTATGGATCCCCCGCTCAGGTTCTCTAATCTCAATTCTATCTGGTCTGATGCAGCGTGGTGGGGCCGCCATAAGTAAATATTGCGCCGCCTTCCTCATGCTGCGTCTGGAACTGGAGGGTCACATTCATAGTGCGGTTGTAAGGGTCGCAGGTGAAAGGCCACTCACCGTCATCGTCAGTAATCACACCCGCATTATGACCGTCGTAAGTGTAGGTCATCTGCCACGAATATTGGTCAGCATCAAAAGCCTGGCTCTCCATCCAAAACATCACCTCGCAGCGTCCATCATTTAGGAAGTCGACTGTCCAATGAATTGTGCAAGGCACAGGGCCATACTGCGTCTGGGTGGTGGTAGCATAAGTGCCTTCCCACTCGGTGCCCACAAGGGTCTCATACACTAGTTCAGTCACATCAGTGCCGCCTGAAGGATTATCGGGGGTGGGTTCTTTTTCGCAAGCCACAAAGGCCGTTGTTGCCATAAGCATCATGCCAAGCATGAAACGTTTCAAATTGTTATTCATCATTATCATATTTTTAAATTGATACATTGAAAATTACAAATCGTTTTTCTTACCTTGATGTTTTTCAAATCTCACTTTAAAATGGTAGTCAAAAAAAAGGTAGTCAGCACCTCTCAACAGCTCCCAAATATTATTCCGATTATAGCTTATTTACTTTTTTCACTGTCACACCATTGTTCGTTACCACACGCAGAAGATAAAGTCCGGCAGGCAGTTGGGTCATATCCAGCACAGTGCCCGTAGCAGTGGCCACCACTCTCCCCGAAATGTCGAGCAACACAGCCTTTTGCAAACCATTCACACCGGCTATATGCAGTATACCCTTTGTAGGATTGGGCCACACCGACAATGCCTCGTCGGCGCTTGCGTATTCCTCAATGCCCAGCACATTACCCATAGGGCCGTCAGTGCCGATAGTAGTGATATTAAAAAAGCAATCGTCCCAAACCATTAGGTCCCTGCCGCTACGACTAAAGAGAACACTCCCTGCACCATCTTTTACCGACACTGTCCCATTCAAGCCATCACCACCTACATCCATCACCTTCAACCTATAGAGGCCCGGAGTGGTAGGCGACAACTCATACGATACCGTACTCCCCATTTCTGCCACCTCGCCAGTGTGCTGGTAGTAATACTGGCAGTCGTTGAGACCCCATAATGCAAACGAGACCTCCTGTGGATAGTTGTCGTACTTGATGCTCAAGGTCAGAGGTCCTTCGGCAGTGTACACCTCCACATTGGCATAGTCAATTGTCAATGCCTCAGAGTCGGTATTCACCGTTTGCCCGTCAGAGGTGAAGCTCACCAGCCTTACCGTGGCTGACTCGGCATACTGATGACTAGTTGGGACAACGCCATCTATACTATACGATGCCACACAAACAGTATCAGACGTATAGGGCGCCAGCGTCTTGTTGCGCACCCATTGTTGGCCATTCACTTCAAATCGCAGGGCACTGACCGGCCGGTCGGTGGGGTTGACCACCGTCACATAAGGGTTAAAGTCGAGCGAACACTCCTCGCCGCCCTCATTTCCGTAGGCCACATAGGGCTTGTCGCCGATGCGGATAGCCTCACACACATTCAGCACCTCCTTCCTATCCTGGCACACAAACACCAACACACTCAGGTCGTCCAAACTGCCCACGGCCAAATCGCCTATCTGCTGCGGCACCACATAGGCATACTCCTTAGTGAAGAACGAGCCAGCCGCGACATTACGTATCGTGTCTCCTCATTGCCCCGTGAGCAAATGGCGCAAAATGTGCATATGGCGATATTGGCCGCCCACCATATTCTCAGGATAATACGACGAACCCATCTGAGTGCCCAGCACATTGTTCAGCACCAGTGCCACATTCAGCAAATTGTAGTTGCCGGGGCCGTTGCCAGGATAATAGGCCTCCACCTTCACCACCATCAATCGGCTCACAGGGTTGATGTCGACAGTGGCAGCCACATTCACCGGAGCCTCTTTTGCCATCTCCTGCATGGCGCAGGCATACGACTGGCCTGGGTCAATATGTATGTTGCCGCCCTCAAAAACATGGCGGTTAAGCGTTGCCGAGGGATAGCCCGTCACGCCCGCCTGAGCCGCCAGCGCATTGCCCCACTGGGTGGCATACTGCGTGGCGAAGACACCCTGATGAATATTAATAGCAAATGCCCTGCCAGGG
Source organism: Bacteroidales bacterium (assembly GCA_017428115.1). Lineage (GTDB taxonomy): Bacteria > Bacteroidota > Bacteroidia > Bacteroidales > P3 > Colimorpha. The sequence continues at coordinate 6,901 of JAFRRK010000028.1, forward strand.
AACGCCTTCAGTGTATAATCAGTAGCCTTATGCCCTAGGGGACAATACTGGCAACCCACACCCGTATACTACTCTATAAGCACATTTCGATTCATCGGACGGGTAGACACAAACGTCTGTGCCACCGCCATTCTCGCCACCATAAGCATAGTGGCAACAAGTAAAATCTTCGCATAACAAATATCATACTTTATAATTTTCAAAAACAACAAACCACTTCACCATTCCACAACACACTCTAATAATAGAGTAACAAATGAGAAAAAAACTACAGTTCTCTCAAAAAAATAATCAACTAAAGAAAAAACAGGCTTACCCCGGCCACACTAACAATTGCCCCCAACACCTCGCGAGGCGACACCCGCTGGTGGAACAGCCAAGCTGCAGGGGCGATAATAAACACTGGCGTCAACGCCATCAGCGTCTGGGCGATGCCGGTATTGGTATACATCGTTGCCAACAGCGACATGCTCACCCCCACAAAGGGACCAAACAACATTGAGCAGAAAGCACACAGCATCGACTTGCGGTCGTGGACTGCATGGCTAAGCTGCTGCCGACCGTCTTTGGTGAAGAGTAATAGCGCTACCGAAAAACCAATGATACCCATAATGGCACGTATCATCGTAGCCGCGAAAGGCATTGACAGCGATAGCGGAACGTTCAACACAGCCTCAGCAGGCACACTGTCGAGTGCAAGACCGTGAGAAACGATGGAGGCACTATAATGTTCCAACCCTATCTTGCTCAACACCAACCCTATGCCCTGTCCCATTCCAGCGCCACAGCCATACAGCACCCCTTTGATAGGCAGCTTCAGCCGCCAAGTAGCCGCCTCCCTGTCCTTGGCAGCACTATCAGGGGGCGGTGTGCCTTTCGACAGTACCGACATACCTATACCCACCAGCGTCACCACCATGCCCAGCAATGCCAGCGGTCCCATCCTCTCGCCCAGCAACAGAAAACCCGTTATAGCAGCCGTAGGGGCCGACAGCGTCATAAACAACTGCCCAAAGCGCGACCCTATCAGTATATATCCCTTAAACAAACAATAGTCGCCCAACACATAGCCTACAACACCCGACAACAACAGCCACAGCCACGTGGCCCCGTCGGCATAGCGCGGATAAGGCAACCCCAAAGTAAGCCATAGCGTCAAGGCCAGAGCCACCAACGACATGGCCATGCGGCACACATTCAGCGGCAGCGAGCCTATACGCTTAGATGCCACCTCGGCAAACAAGGCAGTCACCGTCCACAACAGCGCCACACTGATAGAAATCAACTCGCCTTTGAACACAACGATAATAATTAAGATTTGAGAATTGAGAATTGAGATTTAGTGACCACACTCGGATAACACTCAATTCTTAATTCTTAATGCTTAATCCTCAATTCCCAAAACTTGTGCCGTGTGGTTCTTTGTGTCCACCTTGCCTATGGCATCCACTATCACGCCCTTCTCGTCAATGACATAGGTGGTGCGCAGTGTGCCCTCGGTCTCTTTCCCGTACATCTTCTTCTTGCCCCAGGCCTCGTAGGCCTTCAGGATAGCCAAGTCGGTGTCGGCAATCAGATGAAACGGCAGCTGATACTTGGCAATAAACCGCTGGTGCGACGCAGCCGAGTCGCGGCTCACGCCCAGCACCTCATAGCCCAACGCAAGGAAACGCTCATAGTTGTCCCGCAGGTCGCAAGCCTCGGCTGTACATCCGGGAGTACTATCCTTAGGATAGAAATATAATACCAGCTTCTTGCCGCTGAAGTCGCTAAGGCGCACCATGTTGCCATTCTCGTCGTAGCCCTCGAAATAGGGCGCAGGGGTTCCAATCTGTAGCATATTTTCAGTTTTATTATCCCCCAATAACGTCATTCTTGCCACATTATTGCCTCCCCTCGCACATGTTATTCATCTTGCTACAACAACCTAACGGTTTCGCCACTTATACTATATTTATACTTTATCTATACTTTAGTTATTCTATATATAATAGTATAAATAAAGTATGAATATAGTATATATATAGTATAAGTATAGAAGGCATAGGGGTGCTAATGCGAAAATATCAATTATCCATTCCCTTATTTCTTCGTATCTTTGCATTCTGAAAAAAATCTTCGGAATTTGTAACATTTCGGTTGTCACATACGACTATTCAGGCAAAATGATGACAAAAAAACGAAGAGGAAATGAATACGAAACAAAACATACAACGTAATAGGAACACCGCACAAGATAACAACGGCAGTGTAATTGGGAAAATATTCATATTTGGAATTCCCGTCACCATCTTGTTAATCTACACCTTGGCTGTTGTCCGAAATTTGCTCGGTTGAGGTTTTGAGAAAAAAATCACCACCATGTAACATTTTGATTGCGCCATACGACTATTCATGGCAAAAGAGTCAGAGATAGAGACGACAAATAATAATAGAGGAAAATGTCCGACAAGGAGAAGCTAGAACGATACGACGAATTGATAACCAACCACAAGGGGTTGATTATAAAAGCGTGTCAGACCTACTGCCGCTACGACACTGATGCGGCTCGCGACCTCTACCAGGACATAGCACTCGAAATATGGACGCACATGGACAAGTTTAAAAACAATAGTTCCGAAGCCACATGGATATGGCACCTGGCTGCCAACACCGCCATCGACAGGTTGCGAAAAGTGCAGCGCCGGCCCCAACTGGTGCTGGGAACCCCGCTGCCCGAAAGAGGAACTGAGGAACGTCCACGGCGCATCGACGACCTCTACGAGGCTATCGCGCACCTCAATACCGACGACCAGATGCTGGTAAATGCCCGACTGGAAGACTATTCCTACCAAGAGATTGCCAAGCAGACCGGGCAGAGCGAAGGGGCGCTCCGAGTGCGTTACAACCGAATAGTGAAACAGCTACGACAATTAATGAAAGGGAAATAAGCCATGCAGGAAGACAAGTTCTTAGACGATTACAAACAGGCCTGGCAGCAGGACAACGAGGAGATGGCACGCATAGTGGACATACCTTTGGAAACGCTGCACGAGAACATTGCACGCCATGAGCGGCGCAAGCATAGCCGTAGGATAGTCTGGACCACACTGAGTGCGGCCGCCTGCCTGACATTTGCAGTGAGCATAGGCTTACGCTACCTGACTCCCAACATCCCTGGCGGCAACCCAACGCTCGTGGCAGAGAGCCGCAGTGCAGCCGCCACCCCCATATTAGAACAGCCCTCACCTGTAGCGCAGCCCTCGCACAAGAAGATGGGTGCCACTCCTAGGTCAACTCGAAGTCCCCAATCGCAACAAGTAGCCTCATCACAAGCACCACTACCCGAGGAATCTACAGCACAAGCAGAGCCAGCCGTGGGCATCAATCCCGACACATTGGCCACACCCGCTTTCGAAGACAATTGGATTGAGACTTCGCGGCTGGTGGCAATGGGCGATACGCAGACACCTGCCGTGGAGGTGGAGACTGAGGGACTGGTGAAGATAACCGAGCCTTCGCGCAACACCTTCCATGAAGCCATCGTGGAGCCGCTGCTGGCACTGGCAACATTCGACATGTAAGACTATAGCAAACAGAGATCTCTATACAAAGATTATTCACACATTTAAACACGACCTTAAAATGAAAAAGATTTTAGCAACCCTATTTATTGCAGCAACCCTGCTGACAGCCTGCACCGAAAAAGAGGAAAACGGCAATAATAACAACCAAAACCAAGAGCCCACCACAGTGTCGCTGGCAGGCACCTCGTGGAAGGGGACTGTGACCAACGACCCGGCAGAGTTCGACCCCCAAGGTGATGTTCTCATCATTTCGGCCGAGTATCGCATCACTTTCACCGACAATGAAAACGGGGTGGTATCATACCTAATGACTACCCTCTATGGCGAAGGCGACACGCCTGAAGAAAACACCGAGGACTATACGACCGAGATGACCTACACCTTCGACGGCACTGCCAACGGCACCATGACTATCGAGGGAGAGACGACACCGTTCAGATACAACGCCACTGACAATACTATCGTCATAACCCTCGAGTATAATCCTGAGCTGGATGTGACGGAGATAGTGCTGCATCGTAGTTAAGCATAAAGACGACCTATCAAACACCAACCAATATGAAACAATTAGCCTTAACATTACTGTTGTTTGCCGCGCTGACCGTGGCGGCACAGGAGCCGACGAAGCTGATACAACGGCTGGACTTGAGTTCGCAGAAGTACCTGATGATACACGTTGGGGGCGAGTACGCCTCGGTGGCAATATATCAGGACACCACGGATTATGTTGCGGTAAACAACCCGCAGTGGAACGACTCTTCCCAAACCAGCCAGCCACTGTTCGAACTGACACAGAACGACTTCCTCCACATTCTGTGGGTAGGCGGGAATGCCCGTGCGGGAGTTATAGAAATCCACACCAAGCGCAGCGACTTGGACATCAGCAGCCGACTGTATAACCACGTGGGCATATTTGCCGCAAAGGCACACGACACAATAAGGCTGAGAACGCTACGCGTGCGTACAGACGACTACAGTATGGTGGAGATAGCTGTCCCGCTGGTGGCGGAGGATGTGCAGCTGATAGCGGAAAAACATTCCACCATCTATTATGACAGCTATGCGGCAGAGCGCTACTCGGAGAACACCAAGGAGAACGGCATCATCTACGGCGGCATGCGCAATGGTGAGTCGCTGGCCAAGAATCACCGCCTATTCGACTACAACACCGAAGGATACAAGCTGATGGAGTATCGCTACCGACCAGCCCAGCGGCTGCACCTGTCGCTGACCGCTGCACTGCTGTCGGCAGGCAGCAAACCCCTGTCGGGCTTTGGGTGGACGGAGAACCACTACGTTGAAGACTACCCCTACCCCGATATAAAGACCACGTTGGGATGCTATCAATTGACGCTGAGCTACGACATCGTATGCCGCAAGCACTTTGCCTTCGGTCTGGGACTCGAGTATTCCTATAACCGTTTCAAATACCAAGACCCCTACGTGGATTACTACTACAACCGCTATGAACCAGATGAGTATGGTCGGCCTGACAACAACTATTTGGTGCCTATGGAGCCTCCCTATGGAGGGGGTGATTCGCTCCAATATTGGAGCAGCCAGCTGACCGCCAAATATGTTGCCATACCTATTGGAGTGACTTACTATTCCGACAAGAATCATCGCAAGGGCTGGCATGTTGGGTTGGAACTGGTGCCCAGCTTCAATATAAACGAGGGCAAACTATACCGCCGCTACAGCCAATGGGACGAGATTGAAGGCACCAATACAACCGAAGGGTTTGTGGTAAATAGCTATCTTCCCATACCCCTATACACAACGGTAGACCTACGACTCACCATCGGTTGGGGGGCATGGAGCGTGATGGTACAAGGGTCGCCCGACTCCGCCAACTGGGGATTCAGAACTCCTAGCAGCGTCTACCCCTTCCGCATGGGGGTGAGGGTGAGCCTGTGATAAATTGAAATCGAAATTATCAGAGTAATCGGAATTATCAGAGCAAACAATAATCATCATGAAAAAGACAATCATTATAGTCGCCCTTATATTAAGTACCGCCTGCTGGGGGCAGGAAAAAACAGACCTTTGGCACAGACCTTTTTGGCACAATATAACCGTGGGGGCAGAGTTCTGCCACACCGTGGAGCAGAGCTACCTTTATGGGAAAGGCATCTTCCGCAACCACCCAAACAACTCGGCCAATATAGTGCTGTCGTACGACCTGAACAAGAAATGGACATTTACAACCTTTGTGGGGTATTACGGTTCGTGGCGCGAGAGAGAAAGGTGGGACTACGGTATGTATTCGCCTGATAACGGCAGTTCGTCATTATCAGTGATAGAGAATGAGGCTAGTTTCTCATTCGGGCTAGAGGCAACGTTTCATTTGCTGCCCCTACTGTACAAAGAGAGCACCCCCTTCGACTTATCGCTGAATGCACGTATCGGGAAGAACCCGCGCGACTTGGACGCAGGTCTGGGTATCGCTCTTGGCTATAGCCCACTAAAATGGCTGACCATCTATGGCAAAGCTTTCTACGGAGCATTCGGCTTCCCCAACGGGTTGCAGGAAACGGGATTTCACAACCACCTAGTGTGCGGGGTGAATGTAAGACCCTTCTAAAATTGAAAAGTGAAAATATTCGAGTATAATAGCCATTTTTTTTTCAATTTTCATTTTTATTAGTATCTTTGTATTCTAATTATAAACATTACGAACCATAAAAAACTCACACAATGAAGAAATTAGTATTATTGGCAAGCCTATGCCTTGCCGTGGTAATGTTCTCATCGTGCATTGGAACAAACCACATGAACTACAACGCACTGAGCCAAACGGAGGTGGTGCTGTCGCAGGACAATTTTAACGTGGTAGGCACTGCCGAGGGCAGCTACTCGGTGTCGTACATCTTCGGCCTGGGCGGCACGTCAAAGTCGGCCATGCGCGAAAACGCCGTGCAGCAGATGTTCAAGAACGCCAACCTGCGAGGCAGCCAGACCATCATCAACGTCAGCTACTCCACCTCGCGCCGCAGCATTCTGGGCATCTATGTGGAAAAGACGGTGACCGCCTACGGCACTATCATTGAATTCAAATAAAAACACATTCGCCACTCGCTGAAGTAAACATCGTTGTACTTCAGTCCGTCTGTAGTTCGTTTACAGTTCGTTTATGGTTCGTTTGTCTTAGGCGAATGGGCCGTAAACGCATTATAGTGTAGAAAAAAACAAACACCAATTACTAAGGATTGAGAATTACTATCTACAGTTTGACAAGTAAGATGGCTCCATGAAGCCACGTAATGACAATGTTAGAGATCACATTGTTGTCTGTCTGTTCTCTATTTAATCCCCGACTTATAATCACAGAACAAGTGGTATACAAATAATTAAACCTTTGCCATTGAGTGAAGTCCATTGTGAGAAATGAAGTGTGAATAATGAGGCTATTTGAAGGCAATGGCATGTCAAACTTTAGTTACTCTTTTTAATTCTCTTTTTTATTTAATTGGATTTTTATTTGTATCTTTGCAACCGATTTGGTCACCCAAGGAACAGCCGTTTTTGCGTGTAACAACGTGATAAATTGTTTGTTGGGTGTTAATAGGGAATCAGGTGAGAGTCCTGAACAGTCCCGCTGCTGTGAGCTCTTATTGTCCACAGCCCTCTGTGGCGGAGTGTCTCCGCCGATAAAAAAAGGTCACTGTACGGTGCCATAGCCGCATGGGAAGGCCGAGGGTTGTGGGGAGCAAGTCAGAAGACCTGCCAAATTCGAAGTACCGGTAACGCTTTCGAGGAAAAAGCACCCGATAACTGGCGATAGTGTCAGTGCCGTGTGTCCAATCCCTTCCAGTTTTCCTCGTTCCGCCTTTACCGATTATTAGGAGGATTAAAGTAATGTATAACAAATTAACAATTAATCTAATATGGTAAAGAAATCACTAACATTAACAATGGGACTGATTGTTGCGACCGTCTTGATGGCGCAGCCGGCAACAAAGTCGGTCACTATCAACTCGTCTGATATTGATTTTTGGGTCGGCAGCGGAAGCAACAGCACCGTTGTTGCCATCGGCTGGGACGCTGCGGGTGCCGGCTATACCCCGACTGTGGTAGTGTGGGGTTTGCACTGGAACGGGAGCATCACCCTTCTTGATGCCCTCGACAGCGTTGCCACTTACGACAGCCGATTCACCTACACGATGAGCGGAACGTTCCTACAGTCGTTGGACTACAACGACCCCGCCACAGGCGTACACCTCACGCCCTATCAGTATTGGAACTGCAACAACTACAACGGTGTATACGGCTCGACGACCCTCACTAGCACATGGCTTCGTATCTCGGAGTCGACCTGCGACAACTACAATTTCACAGGCGTAAGCAACCTTATTTATGCCAGCGATCCTAATAGCACCGAGACACCCGAGGATGCCACCATCGAGGCCGAAGACCTAACCTACTGGGTGGGCGAAGGTCCATTTGAGATTGTGTTTGCTGTCAACTGGCCCGACACGGCACTGGCTTGGGGCTACCGTTTCAGCGCGCGTAGCACCAACTTGCAGAACGTGATGAACGACATTGCCGCCGCCGACCCACGACTGACTTTCGTGACGGGGAGCTACGGCATTGACGACATTCTTTTCGTAGAGAATGGCGACACCCTTCGCAAGGCCGCGGGCAGCTGGTGGGAGCATATGCTGAATGGCAACATGTCGGCAGGAGTGTACCAGCAACTGAACGACGGCGATTTCAGCCGCTGGGCCGACCCCACAGCAGGCGTGGTGGTGGACAGCACATACGATACCAGCTGGAACTATTGGATGTACACCCGTGCCTACCCACAGACTATCCACCCTGTCAGCGCACCTACTCCCACTGATGCCACCATCAGCACTTCCGACCTCATCTACTGGGTGGGCGAAGGCAGCAACGAGCTGACCTTTGTAGTCAACTGGGCCGACACCGCGCTGGCTTGGGGCTACCGCTTTGCCAACGACAGTGTGACGCTCGCCACAGTGATGGACGACATCGCCGCAGCCGATCCCCGTTTCAGCTATAGTGGTGAGGGCTTGGTGAACGATATTTATTTTGTGGAACATGGCGACACGCTGAGCATCACCCCAGGCAACTGGTGGAGCCATCTGCTGAACGGCTACACCTCGGCCGGCATGGGACAGTGGATGCACCACGGCGATTTTAGTCGCTGGGCCGACCCTGCGGCAGGCGTGGTTGTGGACAGCATCTACCATTCCGACTGGAACTGGTGGGAGTACATCAACGTCTACCCACAGACCATCTATCCAGTCAGTAACCCCGCACCGCAGAGTGCCACCATCAGTGCCAACGACATTCGCTACTGGGTGGGCGAGGGCGACAATCAGCTCATCTTTGTGGTCAACTGGCCCGGCACCGCCTTGGCATGGGGCTACCATTTTAGCGAAACAAACGTCGACCTGCAGACCGTGATGAACGACATTGCAGCAGCAGACAGCCGTCTACAATTTGTTGAAGGCAGCTATGGCATCGACGACATCCTTTTCATTGAGAATGGCGACACACTACGTAAGGCTGATAACAGCTGGTGGGAACACACGGTAAACGGCGAGATGTCTGCCGGCGTGTACCAGCAGATGAACGATGGCGATTTCAGCCGCTGGGCAGACCCCACGGCGGGCGTGATGGTCGACAGCATCTACCATGAAGAGTGGGGCGGCTGGTGGGAGTACATCTACGCCTATCCCCAGAGCATTACCCCTGTCAACAATCCCAACATTCCAGATGTGGGCCCCTTCTGCGGTGCCGTGGGCACAGAAGGATGCACTGCGGTGAAATATGACGACAGCCGCATCAAGGGCTGGGCTACGGGTTGCACCGTGGTGCGCGGCTCGAGCAACCTACTCGACCCTGAGGCCGCACCTGTGAACTATGGTACCGAGGCAGATGCCGTAGGCCCCGCCTCCTCAAGCACGATGGATGTGGTGAGTCTTGGCGACGGCGGCATGGCCACACTCACATTTGACATCCCCATTGCCAACGGCGACGGATACGACTTTGCCGTGTTCGAGAATCCGTTCAACGACAGTTTCCTTGAACTGGCCGTAGTAGAAGTGAGCTCCGACGGAGAGCACTTTGTGCGCTTCCCTGCCACCTCGCTGACTCAGACCAACTACCAGATTACCGACAACAACGGCGGCGTTGACCCCACCTTCATCAACAACCTTGCAGGCAAATACCGCGTGGGCTACGGCACCCCCTTCGACCTTGAAGAGCTTCGTGACAGTGCCAATATCGACATCAACAACGTCACCCATGTGCGCGTCATTGACGTGGTAGGCAGCATCGACCCTCAATACGGCACCTACGATGCTTTTGGCCACCTCATCAACGACCCATTCCCCACCATTACCTATAGCTCGGGCTTCGACCTCGACGGCGTGGCTGTGATGAATAGCACACTGGGCATTACAGAGGTGCAGCCCCAGGCGTTGAGCATCTACCCCAACCCCGCCAACCACAGTGTGGTGGTCAGCTTTGAGGCAAAGAATCAGCGCACCATTGCCACCCTCTACGACATGACAGGCCGCACAGTTGCCACCCTGCCCATTGAGGCAGGCATCACCACGGCCACACTCAACACCTCGGCCCTGTCGGGCGGCATCTACATGCTGCAGATGGACGGCAAGACGGTGAAAATGGTTGTCCGACACTAAGACATACGAAAACACTCATCAATCAATCTTTACACACGGGCGGTGGCCCGCAAAAGCCACCGCACTCTTTTATTGAAAAAGTATAAGATTGATAATTGAATGATTAAAAAAACAACAGAATTATTTTTTTACCTTTTAGTTTCTAATGGAAAACGTCCCCTTCAGCATCACCAAACGCGACGGACAGCAGGTCCGCTTCTCGTTGGATAAGATAATGAATGCCATCATCAAGGCTTTCCAGTCGGTCAACGAACCCGTGGACCTTGCCACGCTCAGCAAGGTTATCACCCACCTCGACATCCACGACGGCATCACCGTCGAGGACATACAAAACCAGGTGGAAGTGTCGCTGATGAAGGAGGGACACTACAGTGTGGCCAAGTCGTTTATGCTCTATCGCCAGCGTCACACCGAAGACCGCGAAACGATGGAGAAGCTCAACTTCCTGGTCGACTACTGCCGCGCTGCCAACGCAGCCACTGGCAGCAAATACGATGCCAACGCCAATGTGGAGCATAAGAACATTGCCACCCTCATCGGCGAGCTGCCCAAGGCCGGTTTCATCCGCCTAAACCGACGTCTGCTCACCGACCGCATCAAAAAGCTCTACGGCAAGGAACTGGCCACCCAATATCTCGACCTGCTAACCCACCACTTCATCTATAAGAACGACGAGACCTCGCTGGCCAACTACTGTGCCAGCATCACCATGTATCCTTGGCTGCTCGACGGCACCGCCTCCATTGGCGGCAACTCCAAGGCCCCTACCAACCTAAAGAGCTTCTGCGGCGGATTTGTCAACATGGTGTTTATGGTTTCCAGCATGCTCAGCGGTGCCTGCGCCACGCCCGAGTTCCTTATGTATCTCAACCACTTCATAGGGTTGGAGTATGGCAAAGACTATTGGCAGCATACCGACAAGGTGGTGGACCTATCGGTCAAGCAGCGCACCATCGACAAGATTATTACCGACTGTTTTGAGCAGATTGTCTACACGCTCAACCAGCCCACCGGTGCCCGCAACTATCAGGCCGTCTTCTGGAACATCTCCTACTACGACCGCTACTATTTCGAGAGCCTCTTCGGCGACTTTGTCTTCCCTGACGGCAGCAAGCCAGATTGGGACAGTCTGTCGTGGCTGCAGAAACGCTTTATGAAATGGTTCAACAAAGAGCGCACCAAGTCGTTGCTCACCTTCCCGGTAGAGACCATGGCCCTCCTGACCGAGAATGGAGAATGCCGCGACAGCGAGTGGGCCGACTTCACCGCCGAGATGTATGCCGAGGGGCACTCGTTCTTCACCTACTTGAGCGACAATGCCGACTCACTCTCCAGCTGCTGCCGCCTACGCAATGAGATTACAGACAACGAGTTTAGCTATACCCTCGGAGCCGGTGGGGTGTCGACAGGTTCCAAGAGCGTATTGACGGTGAACCTCAACCGTTGCATCCAGTATGCTGTCAACCACAACATCCCCTATATCAAGTATCTCTCCGACATCGTAGACCTCTGCCACAAGGTACAGATAGCCTACAACGAGAACCTCAAGGAGCTTCAAAGCCACGGTATGCTACCCCTCTTCGATGCAGGCTATATCAACCTGGGACGTCAATATCTCACCATCGGTGTCAACGGACTTGTAGAGGGGGCTGAGTTCCTCGGCATACCCATCAACGACAACGAGCAATACCGCGAGTATGTCCAGTCAGTCCTAGGCGTGGTGGAGAAGTTTAACAAGCAGTATCGTACCAACGAGCTAATGTTCAACTGCGAGATGATTCCCGCCGAGAATGTGGGTATCAAGCACGCCAAGTGGGACAAGGAGGACGGCTATTTCGTGCCGCGCGATTGTTACAACAGCTACTTCTATGTGGTGGAAGACAGCAGCCTTAGCATCCTCGACAAGTTCAAGCTTCACGGTGCTCCATATATCCAGCACCTCACCGGCGGCAGCGCCCTGCATCTCAACCTAGACGAGCACCTTTCCAAGGAACAGTATCGCCAGCTGTTGCGGGTGGCAGCTACCGAGGGTTGCAATTATTTCACTTTCAATATTCCCAATACTATCTGCAACGACTGTGGCCATATCGACAAACGGTATCTCCATGAATGCCCCATCTGCCACAGCAAAAATGTGGACTACATGACCCGCATCATAGGCTACCTGAAACGCATCAGCAACTTCTCGCAAGGCCGCCAAGAAGAAGCCCATCGACGCTACTATCACCAACAATAATTGTGAATTGAGAGTTGGGGATTATCTGAGTGCGACAGTTTAATTCTCAACGCTCAATTCTCAACGCTCAATTATGCTAAAGTATCTCAACACCGACATTGTCTTTCAGGAGGTTCCCGACGAGACCTCCTTGGCTATCAACATCACGGGGTGTCCCTGTCGGTGTCCGGGGTGTCATAGTCCCTACCTATGGGCCGACACGGGTCTTAGGCTCGATGCCAATGCCATCGACTGCCTGATGGCGGAGTATGGCGAGAGCATCACTTGCGTATGCTTTATGGGTGGCGACTCCGCCCCTCACGAGGTGTCGACCCTGGCGGCATATCTACACAGGCATTATCCTAGACATAAAGTGGCATGGTACAGCGGTCGCCAGTACATTCCCCTTACGGTCGACAAGCAGCAATTCGACTACATCAAGGTAGGCCCCTATATCGCCCACCTCGGCTCCTTGAAGTCCCCGCACGGCAACCAGCATATGCTCAAACGTCAGCCCGACGGTTCCTTCGCCGACATCACCGCCCGCTTTCACTCTAGATGAAGCCGCTAACGCAGCGTCGCAGCAACTATCTGTGCTGCTTGGGATGAAGCTTTATATGGGTCTTCAAACCGAAACGTAACTCTTTCACCACCGACTTAGGAAGGTATATCTCACAAGTGTACCTACCACTAACAAAACTGAACTGCAACCGCCTGCCACCAAGCAGCTTTTTCTTTACTATACAAGTGTTGCTGTTCACATCAGTAAGATAGTCGGCCCCTGCAGTAGTGCGACCCCGAAATTCTTTGACCGTTCCGACCTCCTTGTCGTATAAGGCCAACAGTGTGTCGAGCATGGCAAAAGCCTCGTCAGCAGTAGCACCTAGCCAGAGGCAGGTCTCCCTAAAGTCGCTAATCGAAAACTCGCTATTATCGCTCGTAATCGACAACATCAGGTTGCCACCTCCCAAACTGAGGTAATAGCCAAAGGTGCCATCCTCATCCTTGTAGGTGAACAGCGAGTAGGAGCAATTGTCGCGACCCGATTCGGAAATCTCCATTCTCATACCCACAGGGGAATCCTTTTGTGCTCGTACATTGGGAGCAATAGTCAAAGCCAGCAGCAGAATGACTAATAATCTCTTCATCATCATAGTTATGAGTTGTTAAGTTGTTCGTTTTTAAACCATATCTTTATGTCTTGAACCTGAAAGGTCTCTTTCGCGATTCTCCCCATGCTCAAAAAACTCTTTATCTTTGACATGGACCATGGGGTCGCCTATTGGAAGATATGTTCTTATTTACAAATTTATACGTTGACCTCATTCTCACTTTACCCCCAGCTTCTTCTTCATCTCTTTCGACAGCGCGTCCTTGTGTATCAGTATGGTGATGGTCTTGTAGCGGAAGAAAGCCTTGCTACAGAAGAACATCCCCTTATACTCGCCGTTATACTCGCCCCAACTGTTCTTCACCATATAGTACTCGTTTCCCATCTGGTCCTTGGCGGTGCCGTAGATGAGCATCAGGTGGTCGTCATTGGTCTCATGATTGTCCCAACCCAACTGCCGTTCCTCGGGTGTGACCCAACGTTGAGGGGTGGGATGCTCGGCGGCCTCGTCCTGTATGGCCTTGGCAGTCATGCCTGTCCAGTGCGCCATGTCGCTGCCGGCCAAGCTGTTGTCCACGCTTGTGGCAGGCAGTACACAGAAACCCTTCCTGTTGCCCATGCGGAACCCCTGCTCGCTAACATCGCTGTCCCAACCCACGGGGTAGCCCTGCGCTATGGCATGGTCGGTAATCTCCAACAATTCGTCGAGGGTGACGTTATACGATAGGTCGTGTCGCCAGTTGTCGGGGCTCTCCACGGCGAAAGTCTTGTACAGCGGTTCGTGCAGGAATGCCGTCACCTGGATATAGTCGTCCGCTTTCAGCCCTGTCGACTCGTAGAACGACAGCGGAGTATAGCTCTTGCCCTTGTATGTGAACCTCTCGGGAGGCACCCCAAGATACACCTGGTGCACGGCTCGGATAGCCTTCATGCTCAGCAGCTGATAGTTCGAATCGCTCTGCAGGCTGCCGTTGCCCGCTGCCGCCTTCACCATTGGACTTGTCATCGAGAACAGCTCGCTGTGGTTCGACAGACTGTCGCGATACATCACTCCGGGCCGCATCTGATCCTCAGGCACCAGGCCATAGCGTTCCATCACGTGCAGCAGGTCACCGAAACAGCCCCCCTGTGTGTACGATATGTCGCCGTGGGTGCGTATGGCTGCCATGGCGCGGTCGCAATAGTCGTTATAGGCGTTAAACATCTCGCTGAAGTCATACTCGCCCTTGCCCATTCTCAGCAACTCCGCTTCGATGAAGGCGGTGCCTGCATAATCCCAACAGGTGCCCGCCTTAGCCTGGTTCTTCACCGGGGTGACAGGCAGTTCCTTGACGATAGTGAAACGATACCCCTCGTCCTTCTTCTCTTCATTCGTGGTCTGGGCCACAGCCGACATCGAAACCAAAAGACAGAAACATGATACTATACAAAACTTCTTCATAGTTATAATATGTTATTAGTAACGATAAAAAAAATAGTTGACTTGATAATTGAAGATTAATCCCATTGCTACTGTTAATTGCTATCTGTCATCTTCCCTCGCCGTCCTTTCACCCAAAACACATATTCGCCGATTGAATAGCTCAACTCATCCAATTCGCTCACACTCCTCTTTATCACAAGGCGCACTGTCTTCCCATTGCACGTAGCGTCGTAGTGGCGACCACTCCTAAGCGTCTCTTTCATCCTTCCTTTCCTATAAACATGACTGGCCACATACACATTCAGCGCATCCTCTACAACAACAGTGTCCGGCCAGTCGGCACGGTTCAGCTCCGTCCCATTATAATAGACCTTACTGATGACCATAGTGTCCTTCACCGTCGTCGTCGGCAGACCCAGCTGGGCATTCGCACACATCGCAACGACAAACAACATCAATCCAAATAGCAGAAGCTTCTTCATATCGTTTTTTCCTTTCGAGATTGATTTTTATTACAATCGCTCAATCCTAGCCAGATGCTTTCACCCTGCAAAGATACAACTTTTTTGGAATCTATTCCGAAAAAGCAATAAACTTCTGCTTGACAGTTGAAATTGGAAATACTGTATTGACAGTAAAAATAATGTTTTCAAACACTAAAATGTGCTAAAAATCAATGTTTGGAAACACTGTTTTTGCGTCTTATTCACTTTTGCAAAAGTGTATTTTGTACTATTTTTCACTTTTCAAAAAGCGAATACAGCCTGCCAGTAATCACCTTTTGCCTGAGGCATTCAGCGAAATAGTATAAAACTGGCGATTCGTCCCGATAGGGACGAGACTTTGCATAACACAGTACAAGAGGACGAAGCCCTCGCAGTGCCGTGACTAGACAACCTCTAGACCAGCGTCCCGTCAGGGACGCGACCTTGCATAACACGGTACAAGTGGACAGAGTCCTCGCAGTGCTGTGATAGACCAGCGTCCCGTCAGGGACGCGACTATGCATAACACGGTACAAGAGGACAAAGTCCTCGCAGTGCCGTGATAAGACTGTCGATGAGCCAGCGTCCCAATAGGGACGCGACTATGCATAACACGGTACAAGAGGACAGAGTCCTCACAGTGCCGTGATAAGAAACTACTAAACCAGTGTCCCGACAGGGACGCGACTAGACAACCTCTAGACCAGGCGTCCCGTCAGGGACGCGACACAAAATCAATAAAATAAATCAAATTAAGTGTCTGTGATGGTTCTTCTACCCTTCCTCAGTCCCCTTTGGTTCAGACAAAAGGAAGTAGGCATCCCGGTCGTAAAAAAAAGCATCGCTGCATTATTTTTATTGCTATTTACCATTTTTTTTGTACTTTTGCATCGTGAATTTACGGAGTATAACTCCTGAATTTACATAAAAATACGGAATACATCTCCACATATTCAAAAATACTAACACATGGCACTATGCTAGATAGAATACTCAAAATCAAAGATGCAGAAGAAGAAAGTGTATTCCTTTTTGGCGCTCGCCAAACGGGAAAGACAACATTACTGCTTAAACTTTTTCCGAATAATAAATTCTACGACCTGCTTGAAACCGATACCTACGAACGTCTAAGAAGAAATCCCTCCTTACTGCGTCAGGAACTGGCCACCGCTCAAAGTGGCGACATAGTCATCATTGACGAAATACAGTTAATCCCCGAGTTGTTGAATGAGATACATTGGCTTATCACACGACAAAACATCCACTTCATCCTGAGCGGCTCCAGTGCTCGGAAACTAAAACGCAGAGGTGTCAACACCCTTGGAGGTCGTGCCGTTAGGAATGTGTTGTACCCACTCGTCAGTGCGGAAGTGGACAATTTCGATGTGGTGAAGGCTGCCAACAGTGGCATGCTGCCCACCCACTATCTGAGTACCAGCGAGCGCCAGTTAGAGAAACGTATGCAGGCCTACATCTCCGTCTATCTGAAAGAGGAAATTGCAGCCGAAGCATTAGTGCGCAAACTGGCATCCTTCAACCGCTTTATGGAAGTAGCGGCTCTCACCGATGGCGAAATGGTCAATTATAACAACATCGCCCAAGACTGCGGCATTGACGCAAAGACTGTCAAAGAGTACTTTGCCATACTGGAGGAAACGCTCATTGGATACATGATCCCAGCCTTTTCCCGCGTAGTGAAACGCCGACTCAATCAGGCCCCCAAATTCTACTACTTCGATGTTTCAATACCCAACTATCTCTTACACCGCCGCTCCATGCAGCCGGGAAGCGACGATTTCGGCCATGCATTCGAACATCTGATAATTCAGGAAATCATCGCCTTCCTCGGCTATCACGACTATGAGAATGCCCTTTCCTACTGGCACACCCATACAGGATACGAAGTCGATGCCGTCCTCGGCGATGCCAATGTGGCCATCGAAATCAAATCCTGCCAAGAAGTACAATCACGCCACCTGCGCGGCCTAAAGGCATTTGGCGAAGAACACCCCAATGCCCGCCTCATCATCGTTTCCTTAGATGTCGCACCTCGCACCTTCAACAATGTCGAAGTCATGCCGGCAACCCATTTCCTACAAGAACTGTGGAACCATAAAATCTACTAACCGTAGAGTCCATAACGAATGAATAATGGCGATTCGTCCCGACAGGGACGCGACACAAAACGAGTAAACCCACCAAAAGAGTGCATGATGGTTCTTCGACCCTTCTTCAATCTCCTATCGGGTCAGGCAACAGGAATTCTGCAATGTTGTCCGGGGTGATTACCTGAAAGTCAGTATTAGGATAGGCATCGGTGAAAGTCTTGGTAATGGATGCTTTTGCTCGCGGATTCCATTTCATTTCGTATGCATGGAGATTCCCGCCGCCCTCCTCCAGATAGTCTATCTCCTGTTGCTGCTTAGTCCGCCAGAAGTAGCGGTTCACCCACCGATGGTAGTACTCGTTGCTCTTCATCCTTTCGGCAATGACGAAATTCTCCCACAACGCCCCTATATCCTGCCTCACCTCCGGGGCTCTATAGTCGGCTATCAAGGCATTCCGTATGCCATTGTCATAAAAGTATATCTTGCGGCTGGACTTGAGCTCGTGGCGCAAGTTGCGCGAGAACGAGGGCAGACGGAATATGATATAGCACTGCTCCAGCAGGTTGATGTAGCGTTCCACCGTCTTGCTATCCATCGAGCACATCTGGCTCAATTCATTATACGACACTTGCGACCCCACCTGATAAGCCAATGCCCTCAACAGAGTTTGCAGTTTGTCAGGGTGCTTGATACTCTCCCACGAGAGAATGTCCTTATACAGATAGGCATCGGTCAGCAGTTTGAGTATCTCCACCTCGTTGCCGTCGTTTGTCACCACCTCTGGGTAGTATCCATAAATGATACGCCTTGGAAGCATCCGCATCTCTTTCAGTTTTCCGTGATGCGCCACCATCT
>JAFRRK010000001.1 GCA_017428115.1 Bacteroidales bacterium
GGACCCTCCGACACACGCTATCTCTCTGGTCCCACTGTTTTCAATGTTCTCGCGCTTCCCCCTCTCTCACGCGCCCCGCCTTCGGGGCCGCTCCCTCTCTCGAAAGCGGGTGCAAAAATACTGCCTTTTTCCGAACCGGCAAAATTTTTTTTCATCTTTTTTGCATTTTTATGTTCAACGAGCTGTCGCTCAGACTTAAAAAAATCAAACTTTTTTTCATTACGACCCCAAATCACACCGAAAAAAGACCCTTTCGGACACTTTTTTTCACAAAAATAGCACTCAAACAACACATAAAAAAACAACAATTCATACAACGTAATATATTTCAATTAGTTATATAAAAACAACCATATTCTACCAACATAAAAAACAACGATTTGCCCAATAATAATGCTTAATAATCAGACGTATACATCTATAAATAAACATTTTAATATCGCACCCCTTCGAGAGGCAGCCTTGCCCCGTTTTGACTGATAATGGTCACACCTCTACGGGGAGATTTATAGGAGCCCCCTTATATAATAGTAGCCCCCCCATTATATATATAGTATATAGCTATAACTGGCGCATCGGTATAGTATATATATTGTATAAGTATCGAAGGTATATGAGAAGAAGGCAGGAGCCAAAGTGTGTTGAAAAAGAGGCAAGAAGGGTTGTCGCAAAATAAAAAAGGTGTTCATGCGTTATAAATGCTATAGTTTGACAAGTAAGATAAAGTCGTGAAATATCGTTTTTTCTTTGATTGCTATCCATTTGTCATCTGTTAATTCTCCGTCCTACTAACGCAGAATAAACAACAACAACGCATCTAAACACCTACCACTCAACGAGGTATAATAAGAGAAAGAAAGGCGTAATTATGTTTTTTTATCCAGACTACGACTTGTCAAACTATAGTAAATGTAAAGTATCGAAGATCTATATACTAATAGGTATTTTTTCGCTATTAGCCATACATTATTTTGCAACGTGCCTATTTCGGTTGTGGGATGGCTGATAGTGCTGACTGAAAGCACATGGGTACTCGAGATTGAATAACTCTAAAAATATATACAATTCATAATGAAGAGAATCATAAAGGCAGCCGTCATTGTGGCGGCGTTGGCAGGCGGAGGAATGGCGGAGCGGGCTTGTGGACAGTACGACAGGGCGGTAGTTGCCCTGACAAGGCTCGACTATGTGTATTATAATGTGGATAATCCAATGTCGGTAGCGGTGCCGGGGCTGTTGCCGAAGGACCTGGTGGTGAGCATTGGCGAGGAAAAGGCGTATCTGCACCGCGACCCTGACGGAAGCTGCAGCACCGACCTAGTGGTGCGTCCAAAAGATAGCACAGGGACAATCGAGGTGCATGTGGACGAAAGGATTGATGCAGAACGTACTCGCCGACGTGGCTTGGTGAGGCTGAGGGTGGTGACGCTGCCCGATCCGGTGCTGTATCTGGGATATGTGAGGGATGGCGACACGGTTTCGCTGGACGACCTGCTGAATAAAGGATACATACAGGTGAAGGCGCAATTGGAAGACATCAACCTGCCGCTGGAGGCACCGGTCGTGGAGAGTTACGACATCAATAGGTCAGAGTGGTTCAACGTGCCGGTAGAGGTGAGCGGAAGCCGACTGACAGCGGAGGCGAGAGAGATGCTGGGCAAGGCACGGAGGGACGAAACCCTATATATAGATAATGTAAAGGTGACGCTGCCCGACGGGAGACGCGTCACCTTAAAAGCCGAATTTCCGTTAAAGTAGGCTGTTATTTCATGCGGCCAAGAGCTGCGGCGGCAGGGGCATAGCCTGCGGCGGCGGCTTTCTTGTACCATTCCTTTGCCTTCTTGAGGTTGACGGGGACGCCGTCCTCACCATTTTCGAGGATTGAGCCGCAATAATACATGGCCCTCAGGTCGCCCGCCTCGGCAGCTTTGGTGAGCCATTTGAGGGCCTCAGCGGCATCAGGCTCGACAGAAATGCCATTGAGGTAGCAGTTGGCCACGCTGGTGAGTCCACGGGGGTAGCCGTGTTCGGCGGCATACATATAGAGGTCGAAAGCCTTCTTGGAGTTGAGCACCACACCCTGGCCTTGCTCGTAGCAGTAGCCTAGGTTGCAGTAGCTCTCGAGGCTGCCCATGGTGACACCCTTTTCGTAGTAAAGGACTGCGTTCTTGAAATCGCCCATGGCCTCGTAGACGTCGCCCAGCTCGTTGATAGCCTCAATCTTCTCGTTGTCGGCGGCTTTCTCTAGCCAGGGTATGGCGACGGCGGTGTCGACACGGCAGCCGTAGCCGTTGAGGTGACAGAGGGCAAGGTCATACATAGCCAGCACGTTGCCGAGGTTGGCGGCGGTGTCGAGATAGGCCTTGCCAAGCGACTCGTCCTCGGGGCAGCCGTTGCCTTGCAGACAGGCGATGCCCAGCTGGGTATAGGCGCGGCTGTCGCCATAGTTGTTAGCCACGTTTTCAAATATTTGGTAGGCACTTTTGGGGTCTGCCTCCTTGATGCCTATGCCGCGCTGGAGGCAGATGGCAAAGGTGACCATAGCGTCGACATTGCCACGCTTGGCGCCCACGAAGAGGTATTCTACGGCCTGCTCGTAGGCCTCCTCGTTGAGGAGCTGGCGGCCGATGAAGTAGCTGGCGTCGCCACTGCCGTTTTCGTGTCCGCTGAAATAGTAGGCCAATGCGCTGTCGGCATCAGGTTCGAGGCCGCCAAGGCCGTAGTTGTACATCTCAGCCACGCGGTAGGCTGCTTTGCCCACGCCTTGACGGGCGGCAGCCTTGAGGTATGAGATGGCGGCGGTGGTGTCGACATCAACACCGCAGCCCTCGAGATAGGAACGTCCGACATAATAGGTGCCCATCTCCTCGCCTGCCTCGTAGGCTTGGTTGTAGAGTTCGAAAGCCTTGGCCTGGTCGAGGGGCATGTAACGGCCTATGCGGTAGAAGTCGCCGAGGTAGCACTTAGCCTCGCCATGGCCTTGGTCGGCAGCCTTTTGATAGTACTCGATAGCCTTGACCGAGTCAGCCTCTAGGCCGCCGTCGCCCAGCTCGTAGTATAGGCCCACCTTGAACTGGCCTGCGGGGATGTCGTTGTCGGCAAGGAGCTGGTAGTATTGCAGAGCCTTCTCGTGGTCGACAGAGTCTACATTGCGGCCTGTCTCATAGCAGTATCCGAGGGCGTAGATAGCTTCGATGTAGCCCTGCTCGGCTGCTTGGTTGACGTAGTCCATACCCTTGGCTATATCTTTCTCCTTCATCTTGCCTATGTTGCCATCGAGATAGAGAATGCCCAGACGGTAGAGCGCCTTTGAGGTGGCGGCTTTCTCATAGTATTGGGCAGCCTTTTTGTAGTCGACCTTGTAGTTGTCTAAGCCGTTCTCGTAGATGGTGCCGAGGGATTCGGCGCAGCTGGGGTCGCCCTTCTTGTCGCCCTTGAAGAGATAGTCGTTGCAGGTCTTGGCGTCGCCCTGCATGTCGTAGAGCATAGCCATCCAGAAGTAGCCTTCGCGTTGCTGGCGGTCGATAGCCTTTTGGAAACAGTCGGCAGCCATATCGGTGTTGCCGTTGTTGGCATAGAGCTTACCTAGTTCTATGATGGCGTTGGTGTCGCCATATTGGTCGGCCAAGCGGTAGTATTTGGCTGAGAGGGCCAAGTCCTCCTTCATCTCATAATAGGATGCCAGGAGGTTGGCGCATTCTGCATTGTGGAACTGGTCCACACCGTGTTGGAGCCATGCCACGGCCTGCTCCTCGTCCTGCTCACAGCCCATACCGGTGTAGCACATCTCCGAGAGGGAGATGCAGGCTTTGCCCTGGTTGCCGTCATCATCCTTTTTGTTGGCCACCTTCTTGAAGTAGGCGAAGGCCTCTTCATATCTATCCTGATAATAATACTGGTTGGCCAGATTCATCTGACAATAGGAACTGCCCTGAATGTCGCCCTGCTCCCAGATGCTGATGGCACGGAGGCTGTCGCGCAGACCCTCATTGTCGGCCGAGAGATAGAAGATGCCTGCTAACGACTGGGTGAAATCGAGATTGTGGTGCTCGCGGATGAGTGAGTCGAGCATGCGCATAGCCTTGGCCTCGTCCATCTCCACACCATGGCCAAAGCCATAGAGACTGGCGGCGAGCGTGGCGGCATCAGGGTCGCCCCACTTCATGCCTTCGTTGACATATTTCCATGCCTTCTTATAATCCTGCTTGTAGGCGTAATATTGTGCAATGTGGGCAAGGGCACCGGTGTTGCCCAGCTTGGCTGCCTTTTGGAAATAGGCAAGGCCCTTCTTCTCATCCTCAGGCACGCCCAGTTGGCCATTCATATAGTTGATGCCCATATACTCATAGCCCCACGACGAGCCGCCCTTAACGGCCTTCTCGTAGAGTTCTAGGGCCTTGGCAGTGTCCTTGGGACACCCGTAGCCATACTCATAGGCCACGGCTAGGGCAGCCATGGCGTCGGGGCAATTCTGGTTGGCCCAGTCCTTGCGGATGGCAAAATAGCGGGCGGTGTCCTTGGGCATGCCCGCCGAGCCGGTGAGGTAGTAGCGCGACACACGCATCCAGCCGAGGCAGTCGCCGAGGTCTGCCGCCTTCTGGAACCATTTGAGGGCAAGTGTGGAGTCGTGCGCCACACCGGCGCCATGCTCATAGCATTCGCCCAGGCGCACCATGGCGGCGGGGTCGCCCTGCTGGGCATTGTTAATCAACTTTTGGTCGGCTTGCGCATGTGCCACAATAGGCAGAAATGCAAGCACTAAGAGAGTGATAGCAATTTTTTTCATATAATAGTACTATATATTTTCGCGCTGCAAAGATACTAAAAAAAATCAATATACGTTATTATGGCAAAGTTAAAACCGAAAAGTAGAAACTGAAACTGAGGGTGACAGGCGGTAAGGCAGGGCTTTAGTTTTTACTAATTATTTTTTATTCTTTATAGAATGGACACCATCGAAATTGTTATTGAGAACACCCACGAGCGCCGCAACGTGCGCCAAGGAATAACACTGGCCGAGCTGGCACAGGAGTACTACACCGAACTGGGCCGCTGGCCTATGCAAAGCCCCGTGCTGGGGGCATTTGTGAACAATGTGGTGGAAGATTTGCGCTACCACGTCTACAAACCAAAGACCATCCGCTTTTTCGACATCAACTGCACCCAGGGGTGGCGTATGTATCAAACCTCGCTGACCTTTCTGCTATATAAGTCGGCGCGCGACGTCTATCCCAAGGCGCGGCTGCAAGTGAAGCACTCGATGCAGGGCGGCTTCTACTGCACACTGGAACAGACCGGGGAAGAAGACCGTGTGAAGGTAGCCAACGCCGTGCGCGACCGCATGATAGAGCTGCAGCACCTCGACATACCCTTCGAAACCCGCATCATGCTGCTTGACGATGCCATCAAGCTGGTGGAAGAAAGCAATATACCCGAGACACTGAAACTGCTCAAATCGCTCAGCCAGCTCTATATCGAAATGAATTTCCTCGACGGCACCATCCACAAACTGGCCTCAAAGCTGGCACCCAGCACTGGATGCCTCTTCTCATGGGACTTCCGCACCTATGCCGACGAGGGCTACCTGCTGCAACTGCCCGACAGAAAGCATCTTGACAAACTGCCCATACTGCCCGAAACACCCAAGCTCTTCTCCATATTCCGTGAGCACCACCACTGGGTGGAACTGCTGCATGTGCCCACCATAGCCGACCTCAACCGCATAGTGCGCGCCGGCGGGGCCAACAGCCTCATACATGTGTCAGAAGCCCTGCACGAGAAGAAATACGCCGAAATTGCCGACATGATATACCAACGGCGCAACCAAGTGAGAATGGTGCTGCTGGCCGGCCCCTCGTCATCGGGCAAGACCACCTCCTGCCGCCGGCTTAGTGTGCAGCTCAGCGTGTTGGGGTTTGACGTAAAGCAGCTGTCGCTCGACGACTATTTCCTACCCCGTGCGCGGACACCCAAGCTGCCCAACGGCGACTACGACTTCGAAAGCGTCGACGCGCTCGACATCCCCCTGCTCAACGAACACCTCCAACGACTCTTCAACGGCGAAAGGGTGGAGCTGCCCACCTTCGACTTCAAGAAAGGCGACCCCTACTTCGACGGCAAGAGCATGCAGCTGCAACCCAACAGCATATTGGTTGTCGAAGGCATTCATGCCCTCAACCCCAAGCTCACCGCCCAAATATCCGACGAGCTGAAGTTCAAAGTCTATGTGTCGGCACTGACCCAGATAGCCATTGATGACCTCAACAGCATCCGCAGCAGCGAAAACCGCATGCTACGCCGCATTGTGCGCGACAACAACTTCCGTGGTTGGGATGCCTACAACACCCTCCACCGCTGGCAGGAGGTGCGCCGGGGCGAAGAGCAGAACATCTTCCCCTATCAGGAGCAGGCCGACGTGATGTTCAATTCAGCCCTGCTCTACGAGCTGGGCGTGCTGAAACTCTACGCCGAACCACAGCTAAAGAAGGTGCCGCAGAACTGCCCCGAATATGCCGAGGCACGCCATCTGCTCAACTTCATCGAACTGCTCGAGCCCATCGAACCCACCTTCATACCGCCCAACAGCATCATGCGCGAGTTCCTCGGCGGCAGCAGTTTCCGCTACTAAAAAACGCCTTAATTTAAATAAGGGGATTTCTATCAATTGCCCAGAGGGGGCAAACTCTCATATAACCCCTCACTCATAGTGTGGGATATATCAGCCGAATACATCTCAGCGTGCCGGAGGCACGCGCTATCAATATCGAATTAATAGAACTCACATAAGGGGGCTTCTATTTATCAAGAATTTGAGAATTAGAGAATTTGTATATTCAACACTTTGAATCTAATAAGAATTATAAGACTATAATTGCAAGCAATTAATAGAACCCACCATAAAGCAAAAAAACACATCCCCTAGAGCTTTAACCCAAAGGATGGTTTGCTTCATACAATCAATTGGCCTACACTAGAGGACCTTCTTTAGCGGTGCCTCACGGAAGGCCATTGTGTCGATATACCGGCCGTTTTCGCCTTTCAACGCCATACTGAACTCAGTGAAATTACGGTGCTCCATATAAACCACATTATACACATCGCCCACATTGTCAATAAAATGGGCATCGCTATCGGTGATAAAGTTAAACCGTTTCAGATAGGCAAACTTCTTCAGCATCTCCTCCCGGGTAGTGAAACGGTTAATCTCCAAACCGTCAGCCTTGAGGTCGGGAGGCACAAAACCCAGCTGGCTAGTAAGCGAAGTGGTTCCCTTATTGACATGTGCCGGCACAAAGAGGCCCCCAATGCGATGCACCTCCTCGTATATGCCGTCGATGTCCACATCTATTCCATTCAGCAGGTGATACTCCTCCTCACCCACTATCTCATCATTTTCGTCTACAATAAGCTGATAGCCAAAACGGTCCTCATCATTAGGAATAGGCGGCAGGTGCTGGTCCAAGAATTCTTGAAACTCATCCAGCTGCTCGTCGTTCTCAAAAAAGGAAAGACAATGAGCCTCCTCCTGCGAGGTCACCTCCACCCCACCTAGTACAAACAGACCCCGCTCTCTGCCCACCTTCTGAGTCACCTTCACCTGGCGGGTGGTGTTGTGGTCGGTGATGGCAATCATGTCCAACCCCCGTGCCAAGGCACGCTCCACGATAGCCGTGGGGCTCATCTCTAAATCACCGCAGGGCGACAACACCGTGTGGATATGCAAATCAGCCTTAAAGGGTGTCATACGAATGATACGTTTAAAAAAGTGAAGCCTCAGCCCCGAAAAAACGACACAAACATGTGTCCCAAAACCCAGCCTACGACACCCCAGGGCTATTTAATCAGCTCGTATATCTTACCGGCGGTCTCAAACGTCTCCATTGTCGTGCTGAGGAAGGGGATGCCCTCCTCGTTGCTCTGCTCAAGGGTCTCTTCGGTAGCGGTCTGTCCCTTCACCAATATCACACATGCCAACTCCTTAAGCGAGGCGATAGCCATCACATTCTTATGCACCTGCAGCGTCACCCACACATTGCCCATCTCAGCATTGCCCATCACATCGCTGAGCAAGTCAGACACATAGCAGCCCTCTATTTCGCGGTCAAGACCGTCGGCACCCGAAAGCACCTTCAAGTTCAATTTTTCAACAAGATCTCTTACTTTCATTGTGGTAGTTTTTATTATTTCAGAATGCAAAAATACAATTTTTTTTCCACATAAACGTTATTCTCCACAAAAAAAATCGCTCTAACATAACAAATGACTGATTTTTTACCAAAACGTTTCTATGTCGCGCCTCTCCGAGG
Source organism: Bacteroidales bacterium (assembly GCA_017428115.1). Classification (GTDB taxonomy): domain Bacteria; phylum Bacteroidota; class Bacteroidia; order Bacteroidales; family P3; genus Colimorpha. Next base: position 8,307 of record JAFRRK010000001.1, read on the forward strand.
CGCTGATAGAGAGCACCTCCTGCCTCCGCACTGCGCTTCGCTTGTACGGTGTTTTGAAGATTCCGCCTCTTCGAGGCTGTTGAAAAAAAACAGTCATATATTTGTATTTGCTTAAGAGCACAAAAACAATAACAACATGCAATTTCGTCTATCCTATTCCGAGGTTGAACAACTATCCGAAAAGAAGGCCGGCAAACGCCTTCCACTATCCTTCAGCGACACCCACACCCTGCGCATCTCCTACCCCGTACCGCTGATGGGCTCAGTGGGCGTAGACATCACCGTCGACCGTATCGTCGGCACCGATGTATTCCTCTCCTTTGGTGGCGGCGCAGCCATCGAGTTTATGCTCCGCACAGCCCTCAACCAGGCAAAAAAACAACCCGGCATGGAGATGATACAAATGCTTGGCGGCAACCAGCTGCTGCTGAACCTGGGCAAAAGCCCCAATCTGGTCCCCATTTTCGAGAGAATAACCCTCGAGGACATCCTCTTCGACGAGCAGTTCATCATCATCCAATTCTCCCCAAAGATGTAGCGCCATCATGCCCCTACACTATATTTACCACAGCTGCTTCGCCTACAGCGATGCCGACCTACTGATCGTTTACGACTACTGGCGCGACCCCGACGGGCTTCTCCCCAAATTCCTCGACGAGGCTGAACGCGAACAAAAGGCAGTATACTTCATCGTGTCGCACTTTCACGAAGACCACTTCAACCCCCTCATCGTCCAATGGTGCGCCGAACGTAAAGAGGAAGACTGGCACCTGCTGCCATCATACGACACCATGCGCCGCCGTCGCATCGACAAGTCTCTCCCCCTGGCCACACTGCGCTTTGGCGAAACCGTTCTCACCCCCCATTTCACCCTCCAGGCATATCGCTCCACCGACGTGGGTGTCAGCACAGTTCTCACACTCTCCGACGGCACCACCCTCTTCCACGCGGGCGACTGCAACAACTGGTATTTCCAAGAAAACAACCAAGACGACGACGCGATGAGCAGCCACGTAAAAGTAACTCCCGACCAAATGGAAAAGCTGTTCCTATCCATCCTGCGCGACATCCACGCCGACCACCCCGAACTCGACCACGCCATGTTCCCCGTCGACCCTCGGCTGGGGCAGGAGATGCTTCGCGGCCCTCTACAATTCCTCAAAGCGATACATGTGCGCCATTTCCACCCCATGCACTACTGCTCGCCCACACTCTCCTAGCCTAGCGGCTATGCGATTTCAAGCCGTACCAAACATCCCTCAGCAGCATAAATATTCGCGGCGTCACCCATGCGCTCACCGCACACAACGCCATCATGCCCAGCCCCCACCACACATTGTGCACACAAGTGAAGACGATGAAAACCACCACAGCATTGATAAACTGCAACAGCATCCTGATGCCATAGTTGACCGAGCTGCGAAACTGCGTATCCTCGATGGCGCGACGAACAATCAAATGTGTCGGCACATACACCACCACATTGCTCACCAGCCAATACTTCCATATAGGCACAATAGCGGCAATGTTGAGCAATGATGCCAGCAAAGCCAACAGCCCCTTGCCCACGCTCCATCCCTTGGATGCAAACCACAAAGGCACTCCACGGCGGCGACACTCGTCGGCAAATGCCGCCCCCTGGTCGTAGAGAGGCGTGCGCTGCTCCTCGGGCATGGAGGCAATCGACTCACTGATATACTTACGCGCCATAAAGCGGCCCCACGGGTTGTTCTTCAATTGCAGCTGGCCCAGCGTGGCTTGCGTCTTCATGTGGCAATAGGCAAGCTCGTCGTCGTAGCGGTCGTGGCTCACCACATCGTGCATCTGCCCCTTGAGCGAAGCCGTGAGCACACGGCGCATGTGGTTCAGCGCCACAGGCTCGTTGGTCTCATACTCATCCACAAACTGGCGCACATCAATAGGCTTGCCTATATTGGCGCACACATTGTGATACAGACACTCATAATGGTCATAGTCAAGCCCCACCGGGAGAATATACAGGGGCCTGTCGCCCAACTCCACCTGTGTTGCCCCCGCTATACGGAACATACCCTTCACCAGCGGCAGCAGTTGGTGGCGGTCGTTATGTCGGCCCTCGGCCATCAGGCATAGCGGCACATTCTTCTCTATCACCTCGCGCGAAGTGTTGAAAATATCCTCGTTGCGCGAAAGCGACTCCCGCCCGTCGCGTATACGGTACACCGGGCTGATGCGAAGCCACGTGAGGAAAAACCGCGCCACCGGATTTTGGAATATGTCGGCTCGCGCCAGAAACACCGTCTTGCGGTTCATCACCTGCAACACCACCAGCGCATCCATCAACGCGTTTTGATGACATGGGGCTATAATAAAAGGCTCGCCCCAAGGAATGTTCTCCCTGCCCTTAACCATAAAACGGCGGTAGTGGCAACGCACACCATACAGCACCACCGGCAGAAACAGGCTATAAAAAAAGTTAAAATCAGCCAACTTAGTTTTCATGCTGCAAAAATACAAAATATTTTCGACATTTTCGAGTTATTGGAGAAAATTATGAAGACTTTATGAAAAAGACACTCTTCATAGTCCTGATGACAGCAGCCTTTGCAATGCCCCTATCCGTTCAAGGACAGGTCAGTGCCACCCGCAAAGTACGTTTCGGAATCATCGTCGATGGCGACACCATTCCCTACTACCGCCTCAACGAGGTAAAGGTGATAGAATCCGCTTCGCTACTCACGGATAAAGAAATTCGCAAAAATCAGAAGCTAATTCGCAACGTCAAAAAAATGCTCCCCTACGCAAAAATAGGCAAGCAGCGTCTTGACGAACTGGAACGCAACATAGCCGACATGCCCAAACGCCAACGCAAAGAGGCCATCAAGCAGGCCGAGAAAGACCTGCTGGCCGATTTCAGCGACGAGCTCAAGGCCTGCACCATCTCGCAGGGCATGGTACTGCTCAAACTTATCGACCGCGAAACCGGACGCACCTCCTACGTACTTGTCGACGAGCTACGCGGCAAAATTCGCGCCGGCTTCTACCAAACCTTCGCACGCCTCTTTGGCTACAACCTCAAGTCGGCCTACGACCCCAAGCACAACAAGGAGGACAACCTTATCGAACGCATCGTATTATCCATCGAACGAGGAAAACTATGACAGGACTATGCTTTCTTGCCGCCGTGCCTATGCGCAGCGAGCCATCCGACCGCGCCGAAATGGTCAACCAACTACTCCTGGGCGACACCTTCGATGTGCTGCAACGCCAAGAGAAATGGACCCGCATACGATGCCACTTCGACGGCTACGAGGGCTGGATTGACAACAAGCAGTACCGTCTTCAAGAGCCTCCCTCATCCCCACACACCGCCGACAAGCCCCTACCCTTATCACCCAGCGCAGTGGCCATCGAGCAATACCTCGGAGCCCCCTACCTATGGGGCGGCCGCACCACCATGGGCATCGACTGCTCGGGGCTGACACAAGTATGCTTCAAGGCCTGCGGCATCGCACTGCTGCGCGACGCCTCGCAACAAGCCACACAAGGCTCCCTGGTGCCGCAACTCAGCCTCGCCCGGCGCGACGACCTCTGCTTCTTCTCCAACAGCAAAGGCTCCATCATACACGTAGGCATCTACTTAGGCAATGGCCGAATAATTCACTCCTCCGGTCAGGTGCGCATCGACGCCCTCACCCCACAAGGCATCGTCAACAGCGACACCCAACAGCTGACCCACACACTCCACTCCATCCGCCGCATAATGGCATAACTCACCATCCCGCCACTGCCCGGCACACAAGCTGATGTCTGTCACACACTATTGGTGGGCTCTTTTAACCCAAATCAGTCATTGGGGGTTATGCCAGATTGGCATTTATTTGTTTCGAGCCAAGATGCCGAAAGAAACGCTGATATGGCTTAAAAAGACTAAAAAAAAGGGGCAAATTGAAAAGTGATGTGATGGAGTACTAAAAAATGTTCAGATCCGTTAAAGTAAAAAAAACCGGAAATGGACAACAAGATAATGCAACAGATATTGGGCATACTGATACCCGAAGAGATATTAGAGGACTTTGAA
>JAFRRK010000029.1 GCA_017428115.1 Bacteroidales bacterium
CACTCCACCAACCCATTCACGCCCTAACACCATCGTCCCAGCCTCGCCCTGCCTTCGTCACTTATACTATATTTATACCATATATATACCTTAGTTATACCATATATAATAGTATAACTTAGGTACTAATGAAGTAACTATATAGGACAAACAATAAAAGCCGAACGTTTTTTTTCAAACCTTATGCCACACGGCACACAACAAAAATGGGGAAATCACGTTTCTGCCACCATAGTATGACAAGAAAAAGTATGCAATGAAATACCTATATCGCTTTATTTGATTTTTGTTTGTGCTGCAACTTAGAAATGTTTAACCAGATGAAAACAAACAACATAACCATGCAGTCCAATATTATCTAATGGAAGTGATGAGGATAATGTGATGTGATATTTTTGAAGACAGGGGCTTGCCATACTTCAGTAATGATGCGATTATCAAAATGATGTAATTATCAAGTAGAATATTGAGTAATATGAAGAAATCACTCGTATATGTGCTGCTGGCTTTTTCGGCAGTGGTGTGGGGTATCAGTTTTATATTGACTAAGGAGCTTTTCCGCACGGAGGAGCATATAACGGTGTTTATTATCCTCACCTTCAGGCTGCTGCTGGCAACAGCGGTAACCATTCCCACGTTGTTGCTGCTGCATAAGTTGGAGCCGATAAAGAGAGGTGATTTGAAATGGTTTCTTTTGCTGGCTTTTTTTGAGCCTTTTATCTATAGCATCTGCGAGACCAGCGGGGTGCAGCTGGTGAGCGGCAGCATGGCCTCTATCGTCGTTGCCACGATACCTCTGTTTGTGCCTTTCGGCATGGCAGTGGCCTTCAAGGAGAAGATACGCTTCATCACTATTGTCGGCATAGTGATGTCGCTTGTAGGGCTGTCGGTGATGCTGCTACCCGGAGGCAAAGAGAATCTGGATGCCAACCCTATAGGGCTGGCGTGGCTGGCTGGGGCGGTGCTGATAGCTGTGTTTTTCACCATAGTGTTGGTGAGGCTGGTGGAGCGGTACAAGCCCTTTACTATCACTGCCTATCAGAACATGTTTGGCTGCATGTTTTTCATTCCGTTTATGTTGGTGTTCGACGGAGGCAACCTGCCGCTGCTTTCTTATTCGGGCAAGATGATAGGGATGCTGCTGGTGCTGGGCATTTTTTGCAGCACCTTGGCGTATGTGTTTTACAATGTGGGCGTGGCACGATTGGGGGCAACGGCAGCTTGCATATTTACTAATGCCATACCGGTGTTTTCGCTCATTGCCGCCTTGCTGATAGGACAGGAGGAGTGGTCGTGGAGCAAGCCTGCCGGCATAGCGATAGTGATTGCCGGCGTGGTGCTGGCACAGCTGCCGACGAGAAAGGCGGAGGGTTAGAGCGGCTTGCAGTCCTCAATATTCAATTTGTCAAACTCCATAATCTCCAAATCCTTGGGGGTGCCGTCGATGGTGAAACGCACAAGGGTGCCCACTTTATGGAACCCTTGACGGCCGGCAGCACCGGGGTTGATGTGGAGGAGGTTGAGCTCGTGGTCGTACATGACCTTGAGGATATGGCTATGGCCACAGACGAAGATGTCGGGGTGGTCGTGGCGGAGAATGTTGAGAATAGCGGGAGAGTAATGCCCCGGCCAACCACCTATGTGGGTAAGAAGTATCTTAAGCCCCTCGCAGGTGAAGAGGTCGGAGGCCGGCACAGAGTAGCGAAGGGAGTGGTCGTCGATGTTGCCATAGACGGCATGAAGGGGCTTGAAAGTGCTCAACCGCTCATACACCCCACGCCCCAAGTCGCCGGCATGCCATAGTTCGTCGCAGTCGTTAAAGAAAGAGTATACCTGCTTGGGGATGATGCCATGAGTGTCAGAAAGTACTCCTATGCGTCTCATTTATTCAACATTATCTTCTTCGGAGTTGGAAAAAAGCCATTGTGATGGGGAGAAAAGAGGTTACGGCATTGCCGTGGCTGATTGCTTCCAAAAGGACTTAGTCGTTGGCATGTATCTCGGCAAGATTTTCTGCCACCATCTCTTTGAGGTAGCGGATGATGGTGAGGTCGTTCATGCTCATGCCGCCAAGGGCCTCTTTGATTTCGTCGGTGTCGAAGACAAATTCGCCGTCGTCGGTGGTGTAGGTGATGATGAAGTGGATATCCTCGTGCTGGGATACCAGCATGATGATGGTGCCTGTGAGGTCGCCCATAGGGGGGCGGTCCCAATGGTTGTGCTGGAACCAGAACTCGAGCCTGGTGCCTTTGCCCACTTGGCTGGTGATGCGCATGCCGCCGCCACAGTTTTCGGTGTTCATCTTGATGAGGGGGAGGCCAAGGCCCACTTTACGGGTGGTGCGGGAGGTGGTGTAGGGGTCGGTTACCCGGGCAAGGAATTCGGGCGACATGCCCTTGCCGTTGTCCTCAATGGTGAAGTGGAAGTCGTTGTCGCGAAGACTGTCGCGGATAGTTAGACGGATTTCGGTAGAGTTTGCCGCAGTGGAATTCTCCATCAAATCATACACATGCATAGATAGTTCTTTCATTTTGTCTAATATTTTTCGTTGCAAAGATACTAAAAAAAACAATAAGGCGTTACTAGAAAGTATGAAATTAAGGAAAAATAGTTTGCGTACAGGTGCCGTGGCTGTTCTTATGCTGCTGGCATTCAATTCGTGCAAGAAGTTTCAAGGTGATGTGACTGTGCCCGCCTTTATCCATATAGGGAGCATTGATGTGGTGCGCCAAAGTGTCAATGCACCCTCGAACGAAGATGGTTTTTACACTTCGAACATTGATGTGGTGGAGTTGGTGTGCTTCTTTGAAGGCGACGAGTCGGAGACCCGCCTAGGGGCTTTCGAGCTGCCTTGTACAGTGCCTATATTGCGACACGGAAAAATGAAATATCTCACCATCAACCCAGCCGTGAAGCTTGGCGGGGTGAGTGGGGCGCATATCGACTATCCTTTCTATCAGCCTATACGGCTGGAGGATGTGCCGCTGAGTGCTGAAGACACCACCTACTTGGGAACCTTTGACGAAGCTAGCGGCGACTATAAGCTGTATACCTCATATTACTCCAAAGGCAGCATGCTGAGGGTGTTGGCAGAATGCTATTTTGAGCCCACCAGCTTTTCCACCTGTTTCGACAGCAATATGACCTGGGTGACCAACGACCCTGCCGGAGCCTGCACAGGGCAGGGGTATGGCAAGGTGCATGTGCCCGACAGCATGAGGCTGTTCTCCTTTGGCTTTACTGACAGCACGGAGTTCGACCCAGGCAACTCACGGGTGCTGTATATGGAGCTAGAATACAAGACCGACCTTCCATTATATGTACATATGCTCGGTTACTCCACCACTGAGGGGAGCACCATCACCTCAAAGTCGGTGATGTGTATCAACCCAAAGAACCAGTGGAACAAGATGTATGTGAACTTAGGCAGGACTTGGAGCCAATTCTACTATCGCACACCTATCAGAGTATACTTCCAAGCAGTCAACGAAGAGGGCGTTGAAGGCGATATACTAATCGACAACATCAAAGTGATTTGTACCCAATGAACCATACGCCAAGACAGGCAGCATCAACCAAAGGACTAGGACGCCGCACAGCTATCCGATACATTATTCTAGACGCAGTCAGTGCCATGACAGCATGGGCACTATTGTTTGTGTTTCGCAAGGTGGGGCTTGAAGAGCTTCGCCCGCCCGAACTGCAAGTAGTGTTTGCCGATGCCAATTTTTGGCGCGGCATAGTCATTGTGCCATTGGGGTGGCTAGCCCTATACACCATCCAAGGCACCTACAAAAATGTGCTGCGCAAGTCGCGACTGAAAGAATTCCAACAGACACTGGTGGCCAGCCTTATAGGCGTGGTAGTGCTGTTTTTCGCACTGATGCTTGACGACCAAGTGGAGACTTATCGCGGCTACTATCTATCGTTTTTATTCTTATTTGTGGTGCACTTTGGACTCACCTACCTGTGCCGTGTCATCCAAACATCGAACACCGTTCGCAAAGTCCACCTGCGTCAGATAGGCTTTCCAACCCTGCTTATAGGCAGCCACAATAAGGCCTACCAGACCTACCTGGACTTAGAGAACCAAGAGACCTATTCGGGCAACATATTTGTAGGATATGTGACAGTCAACCCCGGCGACAGCAACAGTGACCGACCCACAGAGAGCGACCCAGCCTCATCCGAGAGCCGTCTCACGGCCGTCATTCCCTGCCTAGGCAGTGTGTCGAGCATCAAACAACTTATCGAACAGCACCATATCGAGGAAGTAATCATAGCCGTGGAGGACAACGAGCAGCAGCAGATACAGCAGATATTGCGTACGCTAGACGGCTGTGGCGACGTAATCATCAAAATAACCCCCGACGCACGCGACATCATACTGGGCATGGTACGCGTTGACAGCATCTTCCATTCACCACTGATTACCATCAACACCAGGCTCATGGAAGAGTGGCAATACAGCGTGAAAAGGCTGTGCGACATAGTGCTGTCGCTCCTTGCCCTTGTAATACTGTCGCCCGTGTTCCTTATCACCGCCATCATAGTGAAATGCACCAGCCCGGGCCCCATATTCTACACCCAAGAGCGCATCGGCTACCAAGGACGCCCATTCAAGATGCATAAGTTCCGCACCATGTATACCGATGCCGAAGCCTGCGGTCCCGCCCTTTCGCGCGACGACGACCCCCGCATCACACCTTTTGGACGTTTCATGCGCAAGGTGCGTCTCGACGAGATACCCCAGTTCTACAACGTGCTCAAAGGCACCATGTCTATTGTTGGCTACCGCCCCGAACGGCAGTTCTATATAGACCAGATAATACGTCGCTGCCCCGAATACCTTCTCCTACAGCGCATCAAACCTGGCATCACCTCTTGGGGACAGGTGAAATACGGCTATGCCAGCAGCGTAGATGAGATGTGCGAACGTCTCAAATACGACTTGCTATACCTTGAAAACATGTCAATCACCACAGACATTAAAATACTCATTTACACCGTGGGCATCATCTTTCAAGGCCGCGGAAAATAATAAAAGACACACCCAATGAAAAAAAACAGTTATCCCCTTCTGGCTGCCACACTGCTGGCCCTGCTATTCGCCTCCTGCGGCAGCAACAATGAAAAAGTAACCCTCAATGACCAGTCCGACACCCTTAGCTGGGCCATGGGAATGAGCCTTGCCAACACCATTCGGAGCGGGTTCTATCAATTTGACGAAGACATAGTGCGCCAAGCATTCGAGAACACCATCAACAATGGCAAACAGCCCATAGACGCTGCAACCTATCAGTCGGCCATAGAATACATCACCTTTCTTACACAGAAATACAGCCGCGAACAAGCACAGCAGGGCAGCCAACGCGCCGACAGTCTCGAACAGCAATACTTTGCCCGCCTAGAGGCGGAAAACCCCAACATACACAAGGCTCAAAAAGGCTACTACTATGAAGTGCTGCGCGAAGGCAAAGGACCCAAAGCAGTTGTTGGCAAACGCATCAGTTTTGACTTCAAAGGTACCGAAATGCTGACAGGAAACCTCATCGAGCAGACCTACGGTGTGCGCGACCCCATCATCCATGTGCTTGACAGACCCATGTTCGAAGGCCTGCTTGACGGAATGCAACTGATGAATGCCGGCAGCAAATACCGTTTCTATTTTCCCCATCACCTAGTGACAGGTGCTAACGGAATTCCTCCCTATACCCCTGTCATTTACGATGTGGAGCTCCACGAGATATATAACGACTGAGCCATTCTCAGCTTCCCGACGGCCTACTTGCCGCCCACCACTATTTTCTTTACCAAGCTGAGACGGTCGCTCGTCAGTCGCACATAGTATGCCCCCATGGGCAGCTCTGTGGTGGCAAGCGTGTAGGTTAGCCCATTGGCGGAATCGAAGCGATAGTATTGGCGCACACGCCCCTGCATATCAACCACCTCCACATTCACTAAGCCTAAGCCGCTGGGTAAGGTTATGGAGACGTCGCCAACAGTGGGATTAGGACCCAATCGCACGTTCCACTCATTCACATCATTGTCCGCCACACCTAGGGTGGTGGTGATGGTGAGACGCTCAGACCAGTCCTCGCTCACCCAGTCGTCACTGCACATCGAACGGACTACGATATCGTATGCGGTCTCGCCCGACAGACCCGTCACAAGGAAGGGGTGATGGTCAGTTTCGACATAACTGCCACTGCCTTGGTCAAAGCCCCTCAAACCCCACTCTATAAGCCAACGGTGTACACTGCTGTCGCACTGCCAGTCGATAAGTGCGCTGCTCGAATGTATCTCGAGGGCTTCCAAATCGTGAGGTGCAGGACAGGTGGGGGTGATGAACGAAATTGTGTCGCTCCAGATACTAGGCTGGTCGATATATTCACAATGCACCTCCACTGCGGCATAATAGCGTGTAGCTCTACCAAGACCTCCCACAGAGGCACTTGCCAGATAGGATGTAATGATGGTATCATATCCTCTACCCCACACATGCACACGGTAGCTGATATTGTTATCCTCAGGAGTCCAGCGCAAGCGAACCTCACTGCCGTTCAGTTCCTCCACCTCTAGCCCCAGCGGAGGCAGACAGGGAATGTCAGCCGTGTTGAATGTTCCCATAGCCCAGTTGGAGACAGCACTACTGTCACAATATTGTCTAACATGGTATACATAATCCCTGTCGAACTGATAGTTAGTGATAGTGTAGAATGTGTCGGTAAGGGGCAGGTCGTTCACTATCCAACGTTCGCTATTGGCATAGCGGTAGCCCAGAAGATAGCGGTAGCTAGTGTTTCGCCAGCGCAGGGTGACATCGTTGGCTCTCACCCGAGGGCTGCGCAACATGGGGGCAGAACATGGGTTAGGAGGGCAAAAATCGAAAGCAAAACAATTACGTTCAAAAGAATAAGAATACATCTGCGAATAACCTATTCTGGAGGAGGATAAGTCGATGTTAGTATCGCCATCGACAGCCATCGACAAATAGCTGTAGCCGCCTCTTGAGGCTGTAACAAAGCGATAGTTGTAGTTGTGTGCCACACCGCTATTGTCGACGACAGCCACCACCAAATTGCTACTACCGTCGTAGGCAAAAGGAGAATCGAGCAAAAAACGGTTCCAGCCATTCGAACAATTGAGGCTGCCAATATATACTGCACTCAGCTCTTCCAACGGAACAATATCGCCTACTGAGAATCCACTACGAGTGGTATGGCCCAGATAGACAGTACAGTTGGTTTTAACCGTCATTGCCAGGGGCGAATCATAGAGGAAGTTGATACTGGTTATCTCGCCTGAGCCATGGAGTTCGGAAGCCAGGACTATCTGCTGGGAAACGGAATAGGGATATGTGGTACTGAGTGGCAGTGAGTAGCTCCTACTCGCCGAGCCTACGCCCCCTATCACATCAGTACTGCCGCCCGGACAGGCTAGTGTGGAGAATGCCAGCATAGGAGTCCATGAACTCATGCCGTCATCGCAGAGGTGGCACACCCTGGCACGATAAGGCGTACCTGGGAGAAGGTCGAAATAAGTGATTGTATTGCCACGCACAGTATCGCAACGCAGCTGCCTACCTTCCACATCGAATAGCTGCAGACGATAGTCAGACGTTGCCCTGCCATGCCATCTTAAGACAGCCGAAGCCGATGTCACCTCACTGACCCTCAACGAATAGGGATGCTGGCATTCTGGAGGCAATATGGCGACATTGTCAACCGCCGCAGGCTGCAAAGCACTCGTCTGAGACACCGATTCCACCCTATTGTAGCTATAAAACACCAACCGTTGCAGCCCCACCAAACTGTCCAGGACAATAGAATAGTCGTTCCAAGTGCTCCCCACCTGTATGTTGGCCAGTAGCGTCAGCTCGTCAAGTGGTCCCCACGGCGACTGAAAGACCATATCGGAGGGAGCCGTCGGTGATACCGAAGGGTCGGCTAGAAATACTGCCAAACCGCCCACTGCGCCACCATAACTAGTCGGGGTGCCCGCAATAGCCGAGAATGAAAGTACATAGCTGGTATCATTGTTACCGAAATCAATATCGCGAAATGCCACAGTATTCACCACTCTGTCAGTGAAGGTACTACGAGTGTTACCACTATCGGCAGAGAGATACATACAATGGCCGTATCCTCCATCTGTCACGCCTCTGTACCAACCGACAGCGCAATTGGAAAGCACCTGCCAATTGTTCCACTCCTGCAGCGAGTCGAAATTGTAGGTGTAGGGCACTGTGGCAGGCACCTGACGGGTAAGGATAAAGGCCGGCTGATGACTCCAACGAGAGGTGTCGCCCTCGCCGCAGATGCCACGTACATAAAAGTCATATTGTGTAGCGGGTGCGAGACCTGTGAGCGTAACACTATTGCTAGTAGCCATTAGGCGAGTGCCACTGCCGATGGCTACACCGTGAGGCATATACTCCACCTGCCACCGAGCGGCTCCACCGCGAGCAGACCATCCGATTGTGGCGACAGTGGTACCGACAGCCGTAGCGGTCAGCTCTTGCGGGCTAACACATGAGGGAATATATTCCACCGCCACACTATCAAGAAACACATAATTGGCGGCTGCATCGCCTATAGCAGTAGAATACAGCGCAATCGACCTACCCAGGCTCGACACCGAACCTCCTGCCGCAACATGGAGAGGCACCTCATAAATAGTTGGTATCGTCGTAAGGGCCACAGTATCCAACGGGTAAAAAGTAGTGAAATCGCCTTCCGTACTACATACCCCCACCACTATGCAATGGGGCGACATTGAGGGGCGTGATGGGTCGCGCCATGCCCTAAGCACCACCTGAAGGCTGTCCATATCACCCAGCAAAGTGTCGACAGGGGGCAATATAGCATACACCTCCGTAAACCTATTGCCAGGCATTGAAAAGGCACGACACACACCGCTAACATCCACCACATAAGGGTAGTTGCTCGAATAATAACCTCCGCAAGTCCAGCAATAAGGGCGCGTTCCCACATCCATTTGAGAAAACGACAGAGTGTAGGGTAGGCTGCCTATAGTGCCACATAGGGTACTAAACGAGACAGGAAACGAGTGCATCGTGTCCCCCCCACCACAAAGTGAATGCACATAAAGGTCGTAAGCAGTCGAATGGCTAAGACCCGTAAGAGTTATAGTGTCGTGGGTGGTAGACCTCATGATGCCGGTGCCAGGGACGAAACCACTGGGACCATACTCCACCACATAGTTGCCCACCCCTCGGCCGTCCCACTCCACCTCGGCAGTGGTACGACCAATCGATCCGAACACAATGCCGCGTGGGCGGGGACAAGGCGGGGTATAATCCACCCTCAGATCGTCAAGAAACAGCGACGACCCCCTTCCTACCACCATAAAGGCAATATGCCTTCCTTCGCCTCCATAGTCGCCAAAGTCCAACTCCTGATGCTCCCATACACCCGTACTCAAGGGTGTTAAACGTTCCACCTCGGTAAAAGTGGTGTAGTCGTCGGGGTCAGTAGCCACTCCCACCCTCAAATCATAGCCTGAGAGACTAAAAGAATAGAATTCAACTTGAAGCAACGACACATCCATTTCCATGGCGGGCAGTGACAAAAAGGACACATCGCGCATATTGAACGAAGTGGACAACAGCAGCGATTGAGCGCCGCCATGGTAATTATTGTTGCGTATATGAGGAGGCTCCGAAACTATTGAATACCGGTGCCAACAAGGCTCCATATCACCCCTCCACGGTGCTATGAACGACTCGAAATCCTCTACCAGCGGCAAACTGCCCACTGCACCACACTGGGTAACAAAGTGCGCCTCGGCGTATGCGCTGCCATCGCCACAGCGCGCCACCACACGCACACTATATTCACTCAGCGGCAGCAGCAGGGGAATATAGCAATAATGGTTTGTCACAACGCTGTCGACAAGGCTCCACACAGTGTCGGCTCCAACTGGTTGGTAATATACGTCCCACGCCGTCTCAGCATATCCTGTGGTCCATTCCACTCGGGCATAGTCGGCCCCCACTTCACGCACCACCACCACCGGCGGCGCACATTCGGCTGTGGTCACGCACTCCATCGTACGAAACATCACCGACGGCCTATACTGGCTCAACGACAAGTTGCCATCAGCCATATTGTCGGGGGTGAACGCAGTGTCGTTCAGAAAGCCGAACACCGTGCGATTGACACCTATCTGCGTGCTGTTGCCGTAGAACATCGGCGACAGCATGGCACCAGTGGCATTGTTAATAATTGAAGTTAGCACCAGGTTGCCTATGCCGTCCCACACATAGGGGGTGGCGAAGTCGAAATGTATTGTTCCACTGCTACCCGCCGCGTAATAGGCAGGGCCATACACCCGCTGGCTGGCAAACACAGGCAACATATCGCCCACCGCGCCATACATTGCATCCGACGTATTCGACAAATATAGGCTCACCATCATCGGATGGCTGTTGGCGGTAAAGGTATAGTCCACACCCGTTATCAGACCTGCCTCCAAGCCCGCGGCGTGCAGTTCGGCAGCAGTGTAAATACTTTGGCACAACGAATTGACATAGTAATACGACACTGGTACGCCTGTGGTGTGGTTGCTACCCAGGCCCAATGCCACCGTATCAGCCCCCGCCGTGTCACCGGCCACACAGGGCAGTGCCAGGGTGGTAAAGCTGACGCTTTCCCACTGTCCATAGCTGCCGGTGCCACACCGTGCCCTCACCCATGCCCTATAGGTAGTGAAAGATTCCAGACCGTCAAGAAGCAATCTGGGCTCATAGGCCAGAAAACCAATGCTGCTATCAGACGGAGCAGTGGCCGGTCCTGTTGTCCACGCCACTTGCTCCACCCTCACTTCATAGCTGCTGGTAGGCTGTGGCGCATCCCAGCTCAGCCATGTGCCCACCGCCGACACTTGGGCAGCCTCCAAGCCATACACCACAGGGCAGTCAGGCACAAAGTCAACCACCATGTCGTCCAGCCACACAATGCCGCCCAGCGCCAGACTGTCGTCCATCTCGCGCAAAGCTATATACTTTCCGTTACCGTCATACGAGGCAAAGCCTACACAATACCGTTGCCACACATCAGCAACAAACCGCAGCGTGTCGACCGGCACAAAAGTAGCCTCTCTTTCGGGGTTTGTCATCACCCCCACTGCCAGCAGTCGGCTCACACCTCCCACAGCACATCTGGCCCGCAGGGTCAGCTGCATCTCACCCAGCTGTCGCCCTGCAACATCCACGGCGGGCAGCACCACGCCATGCCTGCTGCTACCCTCTGTCGACCACCGCAGTAGTCCACCTTCGGCGGTGTCCGTTGTCACCCCCACACCCACTGTCGACAACCTACGCCAGCAGCTGGGCAGCTGCCTCAACGACACCGAGTCGAAATCCTCGACATAGGGGAGGCTGCCTATTGCAACGCAGGGTGTATGCACCCGCAGCATCTCCGTATCGCAACTGTCGCCGCCACAAATCCCACGCACATACACCCTATAATCCGTGTTAGGCACCAGCCCGTTAAACACATACATAGTGTCCGTAGTCGTGTAGCTAGTACCCGAGCCAAAGGGTTGCGATGCGGAGCATAGCTCCAGCACCCAGCTCCTAACCGACGGGTCGACCCCCAGGTCAGACCAATGTAGTGTGAACGATGTTGGTGTCAGCGGGTCGACATAAAGCCATGTCGCCGGAGGACAACTGTCGACAGCTATCAGCAGGTCGTCAATGGCGGCGGGAGGTTGGGAATCAGCACCGTAAAGATAATTGTGCCACATAAACACCAAGTTGAACGTGTCGGCACTCTCCACCAAGTAGGTGGAGCTATGCCTACTCCACGAAGTGCCATACACCAAGGGGGTTCCCCCATCCAGCCAAGAGGCACCTGCCGGGAGAGGATCGTTGATCTCCATCCCCGCCACAGGCATCACATCACTGGGAAGAAGCAGCACCCGCAGATAGTCGCTATAATAGCCATAATACTCAACGCCATTACTGCGCCAGTCGAAGCTCACCCTCATCCAGCCCCTCGGCAACGCAACACGCCTGCAGACATAACTGACACTCATCACACTAGAGTTGTAATAATTACTTGAGCCGCCACCGGCTGACACATACAGACAGCCGTCCGTCATGCCGTCGGGCGTGCCAATCACCCATTGGTTCGTCTGGTCCTGCTGCAACCACAGCCATCCTGCGCTGTCCGCCACACTGTTAAAATTGCAACTATACAACGTCGTCTGAGCCCACAATCTGGGAGCAGGCAGCACAGCTGCTGCCACAAAAAACGTAAAAATAATCCTTTTGAACATAATAGCCTAGATATTAATACGCAACGCCGCAAGCGATACGTCTGTTCAAAATGCAAAGATACAAAAAAAAATTAATTTTAAAAAAAAAACTCCAATTCTACTATTATTATTAACTAAAGTTTGACAAGTATAATCAGGCTCGCATTCCGAGTCGTTTTTTGCCATACGTTTTCGTCTCTCTTCTCCCGGGCCTTAGTCGGGTTGTTTGTGATGGAGGCTGCCTGACTTGTTCATGTCTTCGCCCTGTTTTCGCTTCCGGAAACGAAGGCACGGCGAAAGCACAACAAAGGTATAGAGTGTGATTGAGGTGAGTGATGTCGTCCTTCAGAAAATTGAGGTGAGTGATGTCGTCCTTCAGAAAATTGAGGTGAGTGATGTCGTCCTTCAGATATAATTATACCGAAAAAGGCAAAAATTAGGGTGCCACTTTTTGAAAAAAAAGTGGCACAACGTTGTAAAAAGCGAGAACAAAGAAAGCTCGCTATCTTTGTCGAGCCAAAGCAACGTCACGAAGTAAAGTGGGACATGATGACGATGACAATGACAATGGGGATGAATGCATGTTTCGCCCCATGGGGCGACAAATTAGAACAGGCATATTGGCAACCCACTGATTATTATTGCAAATAATACTAAGAAACAGCTTCTAGCATGTCGCTTTTGGAATAAAAAAGGCTTGTCGAACTTTATACTAATAACGCAATAGTTATCCACCAACACCCACAACCGCAAGCCTTAAGAACGGAGGGCAGTGAGGCTGCGACATACAAAAAAAGTGCTCCCCTAAGTGGGAGAGCACTCTATATAGCGCAATAAATGCGTGGTTACACCCAGCACATTACTCGGCGGCCTCGGGTTTGAGGAAGACGACAAGATAATGCTTGAGGTCGATATACTTCTTAGCTGCGGCCTGAATGTCCTTAGCTGTGACCGACTTCACGATAGCCTCGTAGCCGTCAACGACATAGTCGCGACTCTCATTATATCGGTAGCTGCCCATAATCTGACCCATCCAGAAGCTGTTGTTCTGTTTGGCGTTCTGACGGTTGATAATCTGCTGCTCCTGCACTTTTGCCAAAGTCTCGGCATCGGGGCCTTCCTTGATATACTGATTGAGGATTTCCATAGCAGCCTTCTCAATAAGTGCCGAGCTGTCGGGGTTGCAGTTGATATAGAATACCCAGTCCACCTCAGCATCGGGGATGCGGCTGCAAGAGACGTTGACGCTGGGGCTATAGGTGCCGCCCATCTTCTCGCGGATGATCTCGAGTGCGGTAATCTCCATACAGGCACTGAGCTGGTCGATGATTTCGGCATTCTTGACGCTGTGTTTGTAGCCCTTGGTAGTACCCGTCATGAGCATAATGCCCTGGTTGTCGGTGCCCTTATAAGCAGTGACGCGAGGAGTGCCCTTGAAGGTGTAGTCTTTGAGTTTCTTCCAACTCTCGGGTTTGGCTTTGGTGGTGGGCAGATTGCCAAGATACTTGGCGATGAGGTCGATGTCGGCATCCTCTATATTACCCACGAAGAAGAAGGTCTGATGAGCAGCATTGCTGAAACGCTCGCGGAAGATTTCATACATACGGTCGAGGTTGAGGCTGTTGAGCTGTTCCTCGGTGGGAATGACGATAGCGCGGGGATCACCGGGACGGGAGGCCTCGATATACTTCTTGATAAAGACATACTGGGGATTCTCGCCGATGAACTTGTATTGGTTGCGCATCTGGTCGATGTTCTTATCGAACGACTCCTTGTCCTTGCGGGGAGCCTCATAGTATAGAGCCAAAAGCTGGAGCATAGTCTCGAGGTCCTTAGGCACGCAATAGCCGCTGAAGCCCTGGGTCTCACCGCTGATGCTGGGGCTGATGGAGACATTCTTACCCTTGAGTTTCTTGGTGAGCTGGGTGCTGCTGAACTGTGCTATACCGGCATCGTCGATAAATCCGGCAGCCTGGCTGGCAGCGAAGAAGTCGGCATCGCTATAAAGCGAGGTGCCGCCCCATGCATAGGAGCTCATGCGGATCTCGTCGTCCTTGAGGTCGGTTTTCTTAACGATGAACTTGACACCATTGGGACAGGTGTATTCCTTATAGTCAAGCACCGTATTGGTCTTGGTCACTTTGGGGGTGACGGCAGGAAGCTCACGGCTATAGAGAGGCTCATCCTTGAAATTGTCTACCCAAGGCTCGTAATTGGCCTTGCGGGCGCGGTCGTAGATGGCGATGATTTCCTTCTCGGTAGGAATCTTGTAGCCCTCCTGCTGGGGAGCGGTGAGGTAGTATACAAAGTTCTCGTCGGTTACCCAATTGTCGATAAGGCGGTTGCATTCTTCGAGGGTAATGGCGTTGCCACCCTCCTCGGCCAAAAACTCCTTGGCAAGGCTGTATTCTTTCATAATGCCGGGAATGACCTCGCCATCAAGGTAGTTGTTGGTGTACTCGTCGGCAAAGTTGTTACTATTAGTCTTGTTAGCCTCTTTTGCGCTCTTGCGATAGCTTTCGAGCATCGACTCTTTGGCACGTTCGAATTCACCTTTAGTGAAACCGTGCTGCTGGGCGCGGAATATTTCAGCCAGGACAGCCTCGGTGGCCTCGTTGATACGGTTCTCCTTAGGGGCGCAATTACCCATGAAGGCATCGCAGCTGCGGCCGAGGAATCCACCATAGCCGCCACCGGCATAGAGGAAGGGTGCGGTAGCCTTTTCAGAGAGCTCGTTGTAGCGTTCGTCAAGCATATTGCTGACGAGGTTGCGCATCATGGCATCGCGGTAGTTGCCTACCGTGCCCTGAGGGGCTTTGGCATGTTTCCACAGGAGCATCATGCTGGCGTTGGTGGCCTCCTTGTCAGTGGCAATAGCCACAAGGGGTTCCTTGTTGCCGGGAATGTCGAACTCAGGACGGGGACGGGGGTTGACGGGAGCCTTGCGGCTGTCGAAATACTCGTGTATCTTGGCTTCAACAGCGTTGACATCGACATCACCCACGATGATAACGGCCTGCAGGTCGGGACGATACCAGTCGTTATAGAAGCGGACAATGGTGGGACGCTCAAAGTTGCGGATCACCTCTTCAAGTCCGATAGGCAGACGGTCGGCATATTTGGAGCCTTTGAGCATAATGGGCCAAGTGGCTTTGCGCAGGCGGTCGCTAGCACCAAGACCGCCACGCCACTCTTCGAGAATGACGCCACGCTCGTGCTCTATTTCGCTCTGGTCAAAGAGAAGCTTGGAAGCCCAGCCATCAAGAATTTTGTAGCCCATCTCCATCAATTCGGGATTGTCGGCAGGCAGTTCCACATAGTAAACCGTTTGGTCGAAACCAGTGTAGGCATTGATGCCGCGACCGAACTCAATACCGTTTTTCTGGAGGGTAGAGATCATCTCGTTGCCCTTGTAGTACTGAGTGCCGTTGAAGGCCATGTGCTCACAGAAGTGGGCCAGGCCCTGCTGGTCGTCGTCCTCAAGAATAGAGCCGGCGTTGGTAACCAGACGAAACTGGACACGATTTTCGGGCTTCTTGTTGGCACGAATGTAGTAGGTCATGCCGTTGGCAAGCTTACCAATGCGCACCTTCTTGTCGACCGACATCTTCTCATTGAGGTCGGATTTCTTTTCCTTCGCCGGTTTTGTCTGGGCAAAGGCCATGCTGCCTACCAAGGTGAGGAGCATGAGGAGTGTGAAAAGTTTTTTCATTGTGTTTTAGATTTAATTGTATTATAATTAGGTTTTCTCTTCGATAATAAGGATTTTAACAGCTTCATTAATCATCAGTTGTCTCCACTGGGCGGTATTCCAAGAGGTCTGCGGGCTGGCAATCAAGTGCCTTGCAGATACGGTCGAGCGTGCTGAAACGGACAGCGCGAGCCTTGCCAGTCTTGAAAATAGAGAGGTTGGCAGGAGTGAGGTCCACTCGTTCCGCCAACTCAGTAAGCGAAATCTTGCGCTTCGCCATCATGACATCAAGGTTTACTACTATCATATCGTCAGTTCCTGTTCGTCTTGAAATTCACGCCCTATTCTAATAATCTGCGAAAGAAAGATTATCGTAAGGCCGAAAAATATGCGTGTAAAATGGATTGTATAACGTGCCTGCGGCACCCACTGGGCATTGGCAAGCAGGCGGTAGGCAAGGCTACGCTCAAGATAGTTCTGGGTGTCGACACTGAGCGAAAGGAGCAGCAACAATAGCCCAATAACCAGCAACAGCGTCACACAACGGCGGGGAAACACCTTGCCCTGCTTGGCACTGCGATAGAAAGAGATGAGCGCCGCCACCACCAGCACCACAATAGCCACAAGAGCAACGACGCTGAAAAGCTGCAACGCAGTGGCCCACCGCAGACGGGGGTCGGAACCAATAACCTCATCGTCGGTATAGCAGTCGACATCAAAGCGGTTGACATGGGCATGGGCTGAGATTCCGGCAGGCAAACCCTCTATAGGGTGCTCGACGGCATACAATGAAGCCGAAGCATGAAGGTCAGTTACCGTGAAAGCATAACGACTATTAAAGGCCGTAAGGTCACCCACCAAAGGCTCTTCCTCAGCATAAAAAATATGAGAGAAGAAAAGCCCCAGGCATATCAATAAGATACCTGCGAACAGGCCATAGAGCAAGCGAATATGCGATATATTACTATTTTTCATATCGATAGACAGCAGTACACTGATTATTGCCAATTGTTTTTGACGCTGCAAAAATACAACTTTTTATTTAAACAGAAATATTTTTTATCGTTTTTCGATAAAATGAGATAATAAAATCTTATACTCAGGCAAACCGCAGCCTTCAAACAGCCTCATCAATACTTCTTCATTGCTTCCGTCAGACCCCATTGGGCGGCAAGTGTTGCGTCGTATGCTCTTCGCCTGTTCTTCCGTTTAGAAGCGAAGGAAAAAAGAAGCAATATCGAAGTTTCAAGCCTTAACAATACTGCCTTAATAATACTGTTGACAAGTAAGGTAAATCCATGAAACTCCACCTATTCTTTCGTTTCTCGTTTGCCCTCCATTTGTTCTCCGACTTAATATCGCAGAACGACTAACAACCAAACAGTCAAATATTTACCAATCGACATTATCTAATGGAAGAAAAAGAATATGATTATATCGTTTTTTGAGGACAAAGTAATGTCATACTTTGATTTAAGACTGAAAGACGGGCGGCCTCTCCCTTGGTTCTCATTCGGTATTAGAGTATGCCTTATGAGGTTTAGTTGAGCAGCTGTTCGAGTGCCTGACGGAGTTGGGCTGGGGTGACATCGTGGTGTATCTCGCCTTCAAGGGCATAGGAGATGGCCCCAGTCTCCTCAGAAACGATGACGCTGACCACGTCGAGCTGTTCGGTGACGCCAATGGCACTGCGGTGTCGCAGGCCCAAATTGGGGTCGATGTCGGTGCGTGAGGTGACAGGCAGTATACAACGGGCCGCAAGCACCACATTGTCTTTCACGATGACGGCACCGTCGTGGAGTGGCGAGTTTTTGAAAAAGAGGGTTTCGATGAGGGGCGAAGAGGCCTTGGCATTGATAATCTCACCTGTGCGTACTAGTTCCTCAACAGAGTTGGCTCGTTGGAAGATAATCAATGCGCCCGTCTTGCTCGACGACATGTGCATACAAGCTTGGATATAGGGGTCGAGATTGATGCCGACCCGCTTGCCCACATCGCGCCTCCAGAATTGGAATCGCTTCACCATCGTGTCGCCTGTCAGCTGGGTCTTGGTGCCTATGAGCAGGAGGAATTTGCGCACTTCGGGCTGGAACACAATGACAAGGGCGATGATGCCTATATTGATGATGGCGCCAGAAATCTGCGAACAGAAACGCATGTTGAAGAGGTCGGAGATGCGCCAGAAAATGATTATCGCCACTACCGCCCAAAAGATGCGGATTACATTGGTGCCCTTTACCAAACGGTAAAGTTCGTAAACTAATATGGCTACCAACAGGACATCTAGAATGTCGACAAAACGTATTTCAGGAAAGGGGAACATGATAATATATAATAAGTCGTATTGTTTCTAATTTAATTATCGAAAAGCAGGTCTACTGCAATGCATGCGGGACGCGGGGAGTGTACCCTCAGGATACTTGCACCCGCCTGAAGGGCAACCGTATTGAGCACCAGCGTACCCCACTCGGAAGCAGGCACTTCGGGGAAGGCTGCCGCCGTGGCAAGCGAGGGAAGCCGACGGGTGATCATCGACTTGTTGGAGAGAGCAATGAGGAATGGGTGCTGGGGGAATAGTTGCACCAGTTGGTGTAGGTGATGGAGAAGGTGGTGGTTCTGTTCGAGGGTTTTGGCAAATCCAAATCCGGGGTCGAGGAAGACCTCTCTGACCCCTTGATGCTCAAGGAGGGACAGCTTGGCAGTGAAATAGTCGGCCAGGTCTTCAACTATATTACCATACTGGGTGTTGGCGGGTAGCTGCATAGTGGCAGGGGTGCCTCTCATGTGCATGAGGACATAGGGCACTTGGAGGGAGGCGATGGTGGGAAACATTTGGGGGTCGAGTTGTCCACCAGATATGTCGTTGACCATGTCGGCTCCAGCCTCTACGGCCTTAGATGCCGGAAGGCTGTAGCAGGTGTCGACTGAAAGGAGGGTGCCTGCCGGCAGTTCACGACGCAACAGGGTGACCACCGGCACCAGGCGCACCGCCTCTTCGTCTGGGCTGAGCAGAATCGCCCCGGGACGGGAGGAGACAACACCGATGTCGATAATGTCGGCACCGTCGTCGAGTAGCTGGCGGGCATGGGCAAGAATGGCATCAGGGGTGGTGTGGCGTCCACCATCATAGAACGAGTCGGGTGTGACGTTGAGAATGCCCATGATGACAGGACGTTGGAATGACTTTTTTCGTCCCTGGCAGGTGAAGGTGAAAGGTAAAAAATGCACTGCGTCGTATATGTTTTAAAAAAAAGTAGTACTTTTGTAATTTGTATATAAGAACGTTTTTTTGTTTTTTTAATTGTGCCACAACAATAAAAAAAGAAATGAGGCGTTAGTGAATAATGATTTTTTTGTTGGAATTATAGTAAATAGCAAGAATGCCAGATACAAGGAAGGTTTTTGATATTCAGATAGCCCGTTGCCGCGAGGTCTTCGCCAAGAAGATGCGCGATTATGGCTCTTCGTGGCGAGTGCTGCGACTGCCATCGCTGACGGACCAGATTTTTATTAAGGCAAACCGCATCCGCAGCATCCAGGTGAGCGGTGAGAACCGCGTGGGCGACGATGTGGCAGGGGAGCTGGTGGCGATGGTAAACTACGCTGTGATGGCCCTGATACAGCAGGAGCTGGGAGAGGAGGGCAGCCTGGAGCTGCCGCTGGACGAGGCCCTGACCCTGTATGACAAACATATAGGCCGCGCCACGAAGCTGATGCTAGATAAGAACCACGACTATGGCGAGGCTTGGCGCTCGATGCGCGTGAGCTCGATGGTGGATTTGATATTGATGAAGCTGCTCCGCATCAAACAGATTGAGGATCACGACGGCAAGACCTTGGTGTCGGAAGGTGTGGAGGGCGGCTATATGGATATTATCAACTACTCGCTCTTCTGCCTGATACGCACCGAAGAGAAGGAGGAGGGAAGTAAGAAGTAAGAACTAAGAACTAAATACTATGGAGATTAAGGATAATAAGACTAATTGGGTGCTGAATGTGGCGGCCCGTGTGTTGGTGGGGGCGGTGTTCGTTTTTTCTGGTTTTGTGAAGGGGGTGGACCCTCTGGGCACTTCGTACAAGATTACGGAATACCTCACCACGTGGCAATTCGGCAGCATCACTTTTGAATGGCTGGTGCCTATGGCCACCGTGATGGCAATGACGCTGATTGTATTGGAATTCACGGTGGGTATGTTGCTGCTGTTCGGCTCGTTTCGCCGCCTGAGCGCATGGCTGTTGATGCTGATGATGGTGTTTTTCACCTGCACCACGCTGTTTGACGCCATCACCAACAAGGTGACCGACTGCGGCTGCTTCGGCGACGCGGTGGAGCTGACCAATTGGCAGACTTTCTGGAAGAATATAGCCCTGGATGTGCCCATGGTGTGGATATTCCTCACCCGCAATCTGCGACGTAGGAAACGGTTTGAACGGGATGTGTTGGTGACAGCCTTCTCGATATTGCTGATGCTGATTTTCGGGTTCTACAATATCAATAATGAGCCCTGCATCGATTTCCGTCCCTGGAAGGTGGGCAACCAAATGGTGGACCTCGACGAGAGCCTGCAGGTGAAGAGCTATGTCACCTACCGCAACAAGACTACCGGCGAGAGTGAGGAATTCTCGTCGGAAGAGCTGGTGAAGCGGATGGAAGACCCCGCCTGGGAGGAGCAGTGGGAATGGGAGAGCAGCCGTGTGGAAGACCCCCACGAGATTAAGGCCGATGGCTTTTCGATGCTGGACAGGGAGATGAACGACCACGCACAGGAGTTTATCGGCTCTCCCGATTATGTGCTGATAGCCACGGTGCACCATCTTGACAAGGTGGGCGAACAGGGTGTGGCCGCCATGCAGGGAGCCCTTACTTATGCCCAGGAGAATGGCATACAGATGGTGCTGCTCACCTCGGCACTGCCCGAGGAGGTGGAGAACTTCCTATACGCCAACCATCTCGACGAACTGGAGTTCTATTTTGCCGACGTTACGGCAATCGAAACCATGCTGCGCTCCAATCCCGGCTTTATCCTGCTGAAGGAAGGCAAGGTGTTGGGCAAATGGCATCAGCGACACTATCGAGACTTGATGGAATTTCAAATCTGAAGAAGTAGGAATTAAGAATTAAGAACTAAAAAGTAGGTCGGTGCCATCAAAAAATATACACAATCCCTTCGCTTTAAACCCTAAACTCAAAAACTATAAACTCTAAACTTAAAACTAATCATTTGAGAATAACATAGAGATGATACAAAGAAAACAAACACTCTTCTTGCTGCTGGCCATCTGCGCCATGGCCCTATGCTTTACGTTTCCCATTGCCTCGTTCACTGCCAACTCCCCACTGGGTGTGCCAGTGAATGGCGAACTGAACTTGATTGCCAAAGAGAACCCCACCCTGATGAGCGACATCCTGGATGGCGAGGCAGTGACTATGGGGCAGAAAGACTATATCAAGGTGTGGCCGCTCACGGTGCTCACCATCTTGTCGGCCCTTACGGCACTGGTGGCGATGTTCCTTTATAAAAAAAGGACAACCCAGATGCGGGTGGTGGCAGTGGCTTTTCTTTTGGGTGTGGTGGATATTTTCTTAATCTTTATCTGGGCTGTCGATGCCTATATTGGTAAGGTCACTGTCCCCATGGCATGTACCGACATTGATGTCAACTACGGGCTGGGGACCTGGTGCCCCATTGTGGCGGTGGTGCTGATGTTCCTCGCCCAACGCTCTATCAAGAAAGATGAAGAAAAGGTGCGCGCCGCCGACCGCCTAAGATAATCATGCCCCACTCCGTGAACACTATAATCAGTCATATCGACCAACTGCCCGAAGTTGCGGCACAGCTGCTGGAAGTCTTTGCCGAAGAGCGTTTTTTTGCCTTCTTTGGCAAAATGGGGGTTGGAAAGACCACGCTCATCAAGGAGATGTGCCACCAGCTGGGTGTGGCAGACAATGTGTGCAGTCCCACATTCGCCATTGTCAATGCCTACTCCACTGCCGAGGGGATGCCGGTATACCATTTCGACTTCTATCGCCTGAAGTCGGCCGTGGAGGCCTACGACATAGGCTACGAGGAATATTTCTACAGCGGAGATTATTGTTTTACGGAATGGACCGAGAAAATCGAAGAGTTGCTGCCCGAGAGGTATGTGCGGGTGGAGATAGAGGAAGCCGACGGCATCAGAACACTGACAGCCAAATTGGTTGAAGTAGGAAATACTAATTAAGAATTAAGAATGAAATATGACAGAATCTGAGATATTGGCCAAACTGGCCGCCAATGCCCTAGAAGAGAAAAAGGGCGTGGATGTGAAAATACTTGACCTACGCGGTCTGCCCTCGGCCCCCACTTCGTTCTTTGTAATCGCTTCGGGCAATGTGCCGTCGCACGTGAGCGCTCTATGCGACCATGTGCATGAGATTGTAAAGAAAGCCACCGGCCTCAACCCTTCGAAGGTGGAAGGCTATGCCAACGCCGAGTGGATATTGATGGACTATTTCGATGTGGTGATACACATATTTCAACAATCTAAACGCGATTTCTACCGTCTCGAACAGTTATGGGAAGACGGAACAGTAATCGAAAAGAACTGAGTTTTTTGAACAATGGCAGACAATAGCAACAACACAAACCCCAGCGGCAAGCCCCAGTCCCCCCAAGGAAAACCATCGCCTAACAACACCAAACCCAAGAAAGGATGGGTGATGTATGTGGTGTATGGCGCCATAATTTTAGTATTGGGTGGCATGCTGCTAAGACAGGATAGCACCAACGGGCCCCACAAGATAAAATGGGCTAAGTTGGAATCAATCATCCGTCAACAGGACTACACTAAGATTGTAATAGTCAATCAAGAATTTGCCGAGATATATATCAAGCCGACCGCCATCAAGAACGACACCTCATACAGCGACCTAGTAGGCCACAATATGATGAGCCAGCCGACTTCGGGCACAGGGTTCTACCTTTATGAATTCGTCACCTTCGAAAGCTTTGAGAAAGACCTCGAGCAGATTGAGGAGGAGACAGGCGTGCGCGTGGAGCTGACACCCGAGAAACGCACCAGCCCCTGGCGCGACATTTTCATTGTCTTCGGCCCGCTGCTCATGCTCATTGTTTTCTTCATGATAATGAGCCGTATATCGCAACGCCAGATGGGCGGTGGCGGTGGCGGCATCTTTGGCGTAGGCAAGAGCAAGGCAAAAGTCTACGACGGCAAGACCCCCACCAACGTCACCTTTAAAGATGTGGCAGGACTGGCGGGTGCAAAAGAGGAAGTGATGGAGGTGGTGGACTTTTTGAAGAATCCCCGCCGATATACCGACTTGGGAGGCAAGATACCCAAGGGTGTGCTGCTGGTAGGACCTCCGGGTACTGGTAAGACTCTATTGGCTAAAGCTGTGGCAGGCGAAGCCAACGTACCTTTCTTTTCCATGTCGGGAAGCGACTTTGTGGAGATGTTTGTAGGCGTAGGCGCATCGCGCGTGCGCGACCTTTTCGACGAGGCTAAGAAAAAAGCCCCCTGCATCATCTTTATCGACGAAATTGATGCCGTGGGACGCGCCCGTGGCCATGCCGGCCTCAGCAACGCAAACGATGAACGCGAGAACACACTCAACCAACTCCTCACCGAGATGGACGGCTTCAGCAGCGGCACCAATGTGATAGTACTTGCCGCCACCAACCGCGCTGACGTGCTGGACAAAGCCCTGCTGCGTGCCGGACGTTTCGACCGACAGATATATGTGGAACTGCCCGACCTAGAGGAACGCAAGGGCATCTTCAACGTGCACATGCGCAACCTGAAACTCAACAACGACGAGAACACCGAAGGCTATGTGGACCGCGATTTCCTTGCCAAGCAAACCCCGGGATTCTCTGGTGCCGATATAGCCAACGTGTGCAACGAGGCGGCCCTCTGCGCTGCCCGCAAGGGTAAAAAACTGATTGAAAAACAAGACTTCCTTGATGCCATCGACCGCATTGTGGGAGGCCTAGAAAAGCGCACCAAGGTGCTCACCGAACAGGAGAAACGCACCATAGCCTACCACGAGAGTGGTCACGCCTCAGTAAGCTGGTTGCTGCGCTGGGCCAACCCCCTCATCAAAGTGACCATCGTGCCACGCGGCAAAGCGCTGGGCGCAGCCTGGTATCTGCCCGAAGAACGACAGATAACCACCTACGAGCAGTTGTTTGACGAAATGACCAGCCTCATGGCCGGCCGTGCCTCGGAAGAGATATTCTTTGGCAAGATAAGCACCGGCGCCCTCAACGACATCGAGCGCGCCACCAAGATGGCCCAGTCGCTAGTGGTATACTACGGCATGAGCCCCGAGTTGGGCAACATCAGCTTCTACGACGCCTCCGGGCAGAACGATTACGGCTTTACCAAACCCTTCTCCGAGAAAACCGCCGAAATCATCGACAAGGAGGTGAAGCGCATTGTGGAAGAGGCCTATGCACGTGCCAAGAGCATCATCCTCGGCCACCGCGACCAAATGAACGAATTGGCTAGCCAGCTATATGAGAAAGAGGTGCTTTTCCGCGAGGACCTAGAACGCATCTACGGCCCCCGCCAAGCCGACTTAGAAAAAAAGAAGGAAGAGGAGAATCAAAAACTGGCCTCTGCATCCACTGAGGAGTCAGACAATTCCGCTCCTTCCAATCCTACCGACGACCAACCCCAACACGACAATGAAAACCTTTTGGATTAGAACAGCCAGTGCCACCGTATATGCGCTACTCTTTATAGGCTCCATATATAGCGGCCGCATCATTGGCAACGACACAATAGGCATCGCCATCCTCACTGCCTTTGCCCTGTTTGTTGCGCTGGGGTGTGCCTTTGAATACTACCGCATCGCCGAGATGCAGGACAACCATCCCAACAAACCGCTTGGATATCTATTCACCACCCTCATGGTGCTGGCAATCGGCCTTATGCTGATGCAGAATAATAGTACTATCTTCTTCGATTTCATCTTGCTGTCAGTCTTGCTGCTCTTTGTATCCCTACCGATAGTACTTATTACCGAACTTTGGCGCAACTCTCAACGTCCATTTGGCGACTCGCTCCACACACTGCTTCCTGTAGTCTACTGCGCCCTGCCTCTAGGACTCATGCCGATACTGCATTATGAGTACAACATACTCATGATGTGCATCATCATGGTGTGGGTAAACGACAGTTTCGCCTACATGGGCGGCTCACTTCTAGGCAAGCACAAGATGTGGCCCAAACACTCGCCGGGCAAAACATGGGAAGGCACAGCCATAGGCCTGATAGCTTGTGTGGCGGTGGGCATATTCGTTGGCCCAATGTTCGATACACAAGCGAGCGGTTGGCTATTCTGGCTGCTACTGGCACTGGTGTGCGGCGTTATCGGCACCCTCGGCGACCTAGTGGAATCAATGCTCAAACGCTCTGTAGGGCTTAAAGACTCAGGCAACATCATGCCCGGCCACGGCGGCTTTCTCGACCGCTTCGACAGCCTGCTGATGATCATCCCCTTTGCCGTAATTGCCATAGTAGCATCTTACATTTTCTTTTAACCCATATTATTCCCACTACCATGTACATACACCGTGAAGGTAAGAAACTAATCATTGGCTTGCTCGCCGTAGTAATGATAATCTACCTGTTGATGATATTCTTCGTCCATCATTGGACTATATTCCACTACCTCTTTATGGCCCTACTGCTCGGCTTCTGGGTCATGGTGGCCATGTTCTTCCGCATCCCGCGCCG
The DNA here is from genome assembly GCA_017428115.1 of Bacteroidales bacterium. Taxonomy (GTDB): domain Bacteria; phylum Bacteroidota; class Bacteroidia; order Bacteroidales; family P3; genus Colimorpha. Next base: position 25,721 of record JAFRRK010000029.1, read on the forward strand.
CATCTTCACCGAGGACAACACCCGCCTCATAGCCCCCGCCGACGGTATCATCGTCACCATCGAAGAAACGATGGAAAAAGAATACATCAAAGAGGAGTGCATGCAAATCAGCATCTTCATGAACGGCACCGACGTACACGTCAACCGCTACCCCTGCGACGGCACCGTCGAATACTTCAAATTCCACCGCGGCAACTATTTCGTGGCCTCCTATCCCAAGAGCAGCGTGCTCAACGAGCGAACCTCGGTAGGTCTGCGCCTGCCCGACGGACAGAAAATCATGATACGCCAAATAGCCGGCACCATGGCTCGCCGCATCGTGTGCTATGCCCGCGAGGGCGAGCAGGTGAAGCAGAACCAAGAAATGGGCTTCATCAAATTCGGCTCGCGCATCGACCTCTTCGTGCCCAAACATTTCTCCATCAACGTCGACCTTCAAGACGTGGTGCGCAACGCCATTTCACCCATTTGCACCATTATGCCCCCTACCACTGTAGAGCCATGAGCATTGCCGACCAAATCCTTTACGAGGACAACCACCTGATAGCCCTTAACAAACTGCCCGGTCAGCTTGTGCAAGGCGACAAGAGTGGCGACCCTTGTTTGGCTGAAGAGGTGAAGGCCTTTCTCAAAATACGCGACGCCAAACCTGGCAATGTATTCTGTGGAGTCATTCACCGACTCGACCGTCCGGTGAGCGGCGTAGTCCTTTTTGCAAAAACCAGCAAGGCATTGAGCCGCATGAATCAGATGGTGAAAGAACGTCATTTCAAAAAGATATACCATGCCGTTGTCAAAAACATGCCTCCCCAACCTGAGGCACTTATCGAAAACTATCTGGTGCGCAACGAGGCACAAAACAAAAGCTTCGTGACACACGACTCATCAAACAACAAAGCCAAGTTGGCCTCACTCCACTACCGCCAGCTAGCCACATCGACAGGCGGCTACCACCTGATAGAAATAGAACTCCACACCGGCCGCCACCACCAGATACGATGCCAGCTGGCCCACCTAGGCTGTCCCATCAAAGGCGACCTCAAGTATGGCTATCCACGCTCCAACCCCGACGGCAGCATCTCGCTCCATGCCTATCAGATAGAGTTCGACCACCCTGTCCGCCACGAGCCAGTAGTCATCACCGCCCCCGACCCCTGGAATATCTTCAACACCTAAAAAAAAGACAACCACTCCCCCATATAAAGAAAAATAATACATAATGATACACACACATAAAGCATTCATTAAAATGAAACAAAAATCCATTGCCTTGCTGCTGGGCCTGATGATATTAGGCACTACCTGCAGCGTCGCTCAAACCCTTAGCGTTAACAGCAGCGACTATTCCCAGGCCACCTATTCCTTCACCACCGTGCTACCCACCATTAGCACCATTCAGACAGAAGGCGGCTCCTACTCAGTCATAAACCTTGCCAACAGCGCACCCTCTACACACATAGGGCGCCCCAACCTCCCCATCGTCACCCAAATGGTTGAAATACCCCTGTGCGAGAACGTTACGGTGGAAGTCTCACAAGTGCGCACGCGCAACATCAAATCCCTCTCCCACCCCGTCATACCAGTACAACCCGCACCTAGCAAGGCCGACCGCGAAGCACTCCCCTGGGCAATGGACAGTGCCTACTACGCCCTCAATGCCTTCAACGACGGCCCCACAGCATGGGTAGAACGCCTAGGCATAGGACGCGACCGCAACCTGGCATTGCTCCGCATCTCACCCCTACGCTACAACCCCGCCACCGGCGAGATGAACCTCATCACCGACATGACCATCACCCTTACCTACCACAATGCCGACATCGCCGCCACCACAGCCATGCACAGCCGCTACCATTCCCCCGACTTTGCCATAGGCAATGGTGCTCTAAACACCCTCCCCGACAGCAAAAGCATCCGCGACGACGCCCCGCTGCACTACCTCATAGTGGCACACAGCAGCTTCCGTGGCGCACTCGACAATTTTATTGCCTGGAAAAAACGCCAAGGATTCCTCGTCACCGTCGGCTACACTAACGACCCCTCCGTAGGCACCTCCTCCACCTCCATAGCCAGCTATATCAAAAGCTTCTACACCAACGCCACCGACGACCTCCCAGCTCCCACCTACCTCCTTCTTGTGGGCGACCACCAGCAGATACCCGCCTTCGACTCACGCTGCTCCAACCCCGCCAACGACCACGTCACCGACCTCTACTACGTCACCTGGACCGACGGCGACAACATCCCCGACTGCTACCAAGGTCGCTTCTCGGCACAAAACCTCTCTGAACTCACCCCACAAATCGAAAAAACCATTCTCTACGAAAACTACGCCTTCGACAACGACAGCTACCTGGCCAACAGCGTGCTCATAGCTGGCGTGGACCGTGGCTACAACGGCGACAACGCCTACAACTATGCCGACCCCGCCATGGACTACATCGCCAAAACCTACATCAACGCCAGCAACGGCTACAACAACGTACACTACTATAAAAACAACATCAACTTCGCCCCCGACGGCGTTCACGTTGAAGGCAGCTCACAAACCACCGGCGCCAGCAACAGCCTCCGCACACTCTACAACAGCGGCTGCGGTTGGGTCAACTATTCCGCCCACGGCTACGACGACGAATGGTCCATCCCCAACTTCAACACCTCCGCCGTCGCCTCAATGACCAACAACGGCATGCCCTCCGTCATGATCGGCAACTGCTGCCTCTCAGGCAAATTCAACACCACCTACAGTGACGCCTGCCTTGGCGAAGCTCTCCTGCGCAAAAACAACAATGCCGGAGCCGTCACCTACATCGGCGCCACCAACTCCACCTATTGGCCCCACGACTTCTGCTGGGCCGTAGGCGTGCGCTCCAACATCACCAACACCATGAACGCCAACTACGACGCCTCACACCTCGGCATGTACGACCGCCTCTTCCACACCCACAACGAAGCCCACTCAGCATGGCACACCACCGCAGGCTCCATCAACGTCGCCGGCAACAATGCTGTTGAAATGTACGGCTCCTACACACTCTACTATTGGGAAATCTACGAGCTCTTCGGCGACCCCTCACTGATGCCCTGGCTCGGACAGGCAGCCGACATAACACTCGAATACCAATCCGTCATACCCGTTGGCTCAGCCACCTACACCGTACAAACCGCGCCCTATGCCTATGTCGCCATCACCACCCCCGACGAGCACCAACTGATGGCCGCCGCCTATGCCAACGCCTCGGGCGAAGCCAACATCAACCTCCCACCCGACCTACTGCCCGGCACCTACGAACTAGTGGCATGGGCCCAAAACCGCAAGCCCATTTTCGAAGAAATCACCGTCGCCGTGCTTGACGGCCCCTACGTGATGCTCACCCAAATCGAACCCGCCGAACAACCCCACCCGGGACAAATGAACTACTTCAACCTCACCATCACCAACATCGGCAACACCATCCCCACCACAGGCCTTATCACCCTCTCCTGCGACAACCCCCTCGCCACCATCGTGCAACCCGTCGCCCACTTCACCCGCTGCAACCCCGGCGACACCATCCTCCTCCCAGCCATGTGCCCCGTCTACCTCTCCGACAGCCTCGAAGATGGCGCCACACTCACCTTCACCGCTCAAGTCGACTTCGGCGCAGGCAACTCCACTCGCCGCAAAAACATCCAAGTGTCTGCTCCACGCATCTCCGTCTCCAACGCCAAAGCCTCGCCCCAGCTCACCGCCAACGCCCCGTCCACCATCACCTGCCGCATATCCAACATAGGCACCTCTCCTAGCCAACCTATGACCCTCACCCTCAGAAACGACTACGGCTTCATTAGCCAACACCCCGACCCCGTGCAACTCGACACCCTCGACCCCGGCCAAAGCCTCACCGTCTCGTTCTACACCGCTCTCGACAGCTTCGCACCCAATGCCGTCATCCCCTTCTACCTCTACGCCACCACCCCACAAGGCACCCAACTCCTCGAAACACTCCACCTCAGCTGCGGCATCAACCACACCGAAGACTTCGAAACAGGCGACTTCACTCGCCACCCCTGGACCTTCAACAGCCACCCCTGGGAAATAACAACCTCCAACACCTTCGAAGGCACCTACTCCGCCCGCAGCATGACCAATCTCCCCCGCAGCTCCGAATCACGCCTCAACATCTCCTGGAACAACCTCGAAGACGACAGCATCAGCTTCTACTACAAAGTATCCAGCGAAGAAGGCTACGACCTCTTCCGCTTCTACCTCGACGGCTCTGAAAAAATTTCCTCCTCCGGCGAAGTCGACTGGCAACGCGCCTCATTCCTTATCCCCGCCGGCAATCACATCCTCACCTTCAGCTACTCCAAAGACCGCAACGGCACCTCCGGAAGCGACTGCGCCTGGATCGACAACATTCGCCTCCCCTTCACCGGCCAACGTCCCATATTCACCCTCGACCAAGTCTGCAAAAACACCCCCTACCAATTCGCCGACCAAACTATCTCCACCGCCACTACAGGCACCTACTCCTTCGTCGACACCTCCTCCTCTCCCTGGCAATACCTCTCTCTCTCCGTGCTCGACGAACCTCAAATAACCATTGAGCGCATCTCCAACAACTACTCCGACCAATGCCTCCTTCTCAAAGCACATGGCGCCGAACAATACATCTGGAACACCGGCGACACCGCCCAATGCATTGCCGTATGCCCCACCGAACGCACCACCTACACCGTCGTCGGCTACCGTGGCCAGTGCAGCGGCCAAGCCAGCACCACACTCCTCTCCATCACCCCCAACGCCGACCAAACTCACGTCTCACTCTACCCAAATCCCACCCACTCCACCGTCACCGTCGCCGCTAGCCAAATGCGCTCCGTAACCCTCCTCAACGTCATGGGCCAAGCCCTAATCCACCAACCAACACACTCCGATACCACCACTCTCGACCTCCAAAAAATGCCCAATGGCATCTATTTTATCCGTATCGAAACACCCGATTCCTACCTCACACGCAAGCTCATAAAAAAATAAACAACAACACATATCACTATAAATCAGCCGAAAGACCCCCTTTCGGCTGATTTTTTCATAAAATAATACCAATGCATCCACTTTTTTTCGTACCTTTGCAGCCCAATCCGAACAAGTCGGATACCATGTTCAACCCTTAATCTAACTAACACGGATGAGAAACAAATATTACGACCTAGTCGACCAAACCTTCGACTTCCCGCAAGACGAATTCCGCACCGAAGACGGCGAACTTTATTTCCACGACATCCCCCTGATGGAAATAATCAAGCAATACGGCACGCCCCTAAAAATAACCTACCTGCCTAAAATAACCTCCCAAATCCAGCGTGCCAAACGCATGTTCAACGTCGCCATCGCCAAAACCGACTACCAAGGCAGCTACAACTACTGCTACTGCACCAAGTCAAGCCACTTCAGCTTCGTACTCGAAGAAGCTCTCAAAAACGACATCAACCTCGAAACCTCCTCCGCCTTCGACATCAACCTCATCCAAGAACTCTTCGAGCAAAAACTCATCGACAAAGACACCTTCATCATCTGCAACGGCTACAAACGCACTCAATACATCGAAAACATCGTCAGCATGTACAACGACGGCTTCCACAACATAGTGCCCATCCTCGACAACAAAAACGAATACTACGCCCTCGACCAACTCCTCTCCCATCCCGACATCCCCATGAAACTCGGCATCCGCATCGCCGCCGAAGAAGAACCCAAATTCGACTTCTACACCTCTCGCCTCGGCATGCGCTACAGCGACATCGTCAGCTTCTACGAAGAGCAAGTCAAGCCCAACCTCAAATTCACCTTTAAGATGCTCCACTTCTTCATCAACACCGGCATCCGAGACACCGCCTACTACTGGAACGAACTCTCCAAGTGCGTCAACGTCTACTGCGACCTCAAACGCGTCTGCCCCGACCTCGACTCCCTCAACATCGGCGGCGGCTTCCCCTGCAAAACCTCCCTCGCCGCCAACTACGACTACGAATACATGGCCGAAGAAGTCCTCGCTCAAATCAAGGCCATCTGCACCAACCGCGGCGTCGAAGAACCCAACATCTTCACCGAATTCGGCAGCTTCACCGTCGGCGAAAGCGGCGCCACCCTCTACAGCATCCTCGACCAAAAACAACAAAACGACCGCGAAATGTGGTACATGATCGACAGCTCCTTCATCACCACCCTCCCCGACACCTGGGGCATCAACCAGCGCTTCATCATGCTCCCCATCAACCACTGGGACTGCGAATACCAGCGCGTATTCCTCGGCGGCCTCACCTGCGACAGCGAAGACTACTACAACGCCGACTCCCACGCCAACGCCATCTTCCTACCCAAACTACAGAAAGACGACCCCCTCTACATCGGCTTCTTCCACACCGGCGCCTACCAAGAAAGCCTCGGCGGCTACGGCGGCATTCAGCACTGCCTCATCCCTGCTCCCAAACACATCATCATCGACAAGGACGAAAACGGCGACTACACCACCAAGCTCTTCGCCAAAGAGCAAAGCCACAAATCAATGCTCAAAATCCTCGGCTACTAGCCGCCCCACATCCCCACACAAACAAACAAAAACCGCCCCCCACAACCTGTGAGAGGCGGTTTCCCTTTTCTTATTCGGCCTTGCAGCCCCCCCTCCAGGGGAAACGCAAAAGGCTATCTGCCCTGCACAAAAGGCTTCAACCCCTTTGCCGCCTCGGCGGCAGTTATGCGGCGTCCGCCATTGTCAAGGTCTATCAGCACATAGCGGTCGTGCCCCATGCCCAGCTCCTTCATATAGCTCAGCTGGCGCAGGCCGTGGCGGCTCTCAATGCGCTCCACCATATCATGGTGCTCCGCCTCAGTCATAGCATAAATAATATCCACACAAGCCTGGTCCACAGCCAATATGTCGGTCGACGAGAGGATGCCCACATTAGGCGTCACCACCGGCTCGGCCGCCGTGCCCTCACAGTCGCACGACACCGACATATTCCTCATCACGTTCACATACGTCACATGGCTGCCGAAATAGTCTATCGCGGCCTTCGTGCTCTCCGTCATGCGCTCCATAAACTCCTCCGTGGCAATATCCCACTGGTCAGGCTGGCCCGGCGTGGTATGTATCCAAGCCTTGCCCACACGCCCGTCGGCGCAGCCAATGCCTATATTCTTATTGCTGCCGCCAAAACCGCCCTGTGCGTGCCCCTTGAAGTGGGTCAGCGCCACCAGGCTGTTATAATTTGTAATATGGCTGCCCATGCTCATGCGCGAAAACCACTTGCCCCCCTTCACCGGCAACGTCACCGTGTCCTCCTCGTCCATGATATCCACCGGCGCAAACGTCCATCCGTTCACCTTCAGCGTGGCGCGATGCTGGTCGGTAGTATAGCGGTCGCCCTCGTAATAGGTGTTCGTCTCCACAATGGTGCCCTCCTTGATATCCTTAGCCATCAAGGCCTTCACCCACTCGCGGGGAATAATATTGGGGCCGTTCTTCTCGCCCGTGTGCAACTTCACGGCCACCTTGCCCGTGATATTGCCGTTCACCTGTTCATAAGCCTTCATAAGGCCGTTGGCCGACATGTCGCGTGTGAAATAAACCACCGCCGTGTCGCCCGTGCGCTGCTCCATAGGCACATAGTGGTCGCCCCCTGTGCCGGGTGTAGGATTCTGATTCATAGTGTCTGATGTTTCTGCTGGTTGGCCGCTGTTGCCGCATCCCGTCAGGATGCCGCCAAGCACCAGCGCGGTTAATAAACGATACTTTTTCATATTCATATAACTATATAAGACTTCTATCATCTGCCCGCAATCAAAGCTTTACACTCTCACGCAATATACTACCGCCTCCTCAACAACCTCAATCACAAACCCTCAACCCAAACTCCCAACTCCCAATTCTCAATTCTCAATTCAATAAGGTTTAGAGTTGATAGTTTAGAGTTTAATGTTTATGTGCAAGCCTAATTCTCAAATCTCAAATCTCAATTCGATAAGGTTTAAAGTTTAGAGTTTAATGCAGGCTAGTCGTGAAAAAACCGGCTCCCGCCCAATTCTCAATTCTTAATTCTTAACTCCCACGGCTCCCCCCCATTGTCATTGTCATCGTCATCACTCCTGCCTCCTTATCTCGCGTATAAAGCGGGCAGGCGACCCCGCCACCACCACATTCGGCGGCACATCCTTCGTCACCACGCTGCCTGCCGCCACAATGGCATTCTCGCCCACCGTCACCCCCGCCAGCACCTTCACATCAGCCCCCAGCCACGCGTTGCGCCCTATCACAATAGGCTTCGTCAGCAGGCTGTGGCGCTTCGCCGGCTCCTCGGGGTGATATTCCGTGGCAAGCACACAATGCGGCCCTATAAAGGCCCCCTCCTCCACAGTGATGCCCCCTATGGCCAGAAACGTGCAGCCGAAATTCACAAAACTGTCGGCCCCAAAACGCGTCCTGCCGCCATAGTTGATATTAAACGGTGTGAAAATGCGCACCGTCTCAGGCACCTCCGCCCCCGTTATCTCGCGCAAATATCCGCGCACCTCCTCCTCCGTACGATAGCCCGTGTTCATCTCCGCACACAGCCTCATCGTCCGCTGCACCTCGGCATACTGGGCGTCGCTGCCCACATAGTCCTTTCCCGTCGGCCGCTCTTCCATGGCTACATGCTCTCCCTTAATATCTCCACCACTTCGTCGCGCGTCAGCGTGCGATAGCCCACCGGCAGTATCAGCACCGCGTCCGCCACCGCCTGCAGGTTCTCCTCCGTCACCCCCAGCTCGCCCGAGTGCATCACCACACCTATCTCCCTCATCCATGCCTCCAGACATGCCAGGCCCTCGGCGGCCACCTCCTCGTCGCTCTTACCCTCGGGGCGCACACCCCACACATTCCGTGCGAAACGCACAAACTGGTGCAGCCCGTCGCCCATCACATGGCGGTAATAAGGCAGCGACACCGACGCCAGCGTCATGCCATGCGTGGCATCCGTCACCAGCCCTATGGCGTGGCCTATCTGGTGCACCTCCCAGTCGCCTCCCTTGCCGCACTTCAGCAGCGTGTTCAGCGCCCACGTGGCCGTCCACATTATATTGGCCCTCGCCTCATAATCCTGCGGGTTCTTGGCCGCTATGCGGCTGCTGTGCACCAGCGAGCGCATCAGCCCCTCGGCAATATAGTCGGTCGTGCAGTCGGCCTTGCCCGCAAAATACTGCTCCATCAAATGGCTCATAATATCGAAGAAACCCGCCACCATCTGATACTGCGGCACAGTCATCGTATAGCGCGGATTCAATATGGCAAACTTAGGATACAGCGCCGGCCCGAACACCTTGCCCAGCTTAAAGCCCGCCTTGCGGTTCGTTATCACGCTGCCGCCGTTCATCTCGCTGCCCGTGCCCACCATCGTCAGCACCGCGCCCACAGCCACAGTCTTGCATGTCGGGTTGCCCTGCTTCACCCAATACTTCTCCCACGGCTCCTCCTCGCAGTAGGCCGACGCCGCCACGCCCTTGGCGTAGTCGATAGTGCTGCCGCCGCCCACAGCCAAAATCAGGTCCACATCGTTCTCCCTCACCTTCCGGCATCCCTCCATCACCTTCTCATAAGTGGGGTTAGGCATCACGCCGGCATCCTCCACCACCCTCTTGCCCGCAGCCTGCAGCTGTGCCACCACAGCCTCGTAAATGCCGTTGCGCTTTATCGAACCCCCGCCATAGCTGAGCATCACCGTAGGGCCGTAACACTTCAACTCCTCAGCCAAATAACCTAGCGACTCCTCGCCAAAATACAACTTCGTAGGATTGTTATATACAAAATTACCGTTCATAATCTTTTTTTTTAATATAATGTCTTCAATATAATCCGTGTGTAGAATCCCTGTTCATTGTCGCGTCCTTTCGGGACGCCGCCTCGTTTTCTCTTGATCATCACCGCACTGCGCCTATCGGCTTGTACGGTGTTATTAGTTGTCACACCTCTCCGAGGTGCACTTGTAGAAGTCATCTACAACAGAACCAGCGCAAAAATCAATACGCCCCCCCGCCCAACTTCTTAATTCTAAATTCTTAATTCTCAATACAAAAAACTTCCTCCATCAGCTCGTCGTTCACCTCCAGCGGCTGGTATCTCCCCTCACGCTCGCAGCGCGCTCCTGCCGCCCTGCCACACACACACACACCACGCTCGCCCGTATAAGGGTCCATGCTGCTGCAATGGCGCTTAAACTCCGCCCTCCGGTCAAACAACATCTTCACCCCCAGCCCCAGCATCAGCAATGCCACGGCCCCAACGGCGCACAACAACGTATACAGCATCATTCTCATAACCTTATATACAACAAAAGCCGCAATCACATCTTGCGGCTTTCCTTGGCTCCCCAAGCAGGACTTGAACCTGCGACCCCCTGATTAACAGTCAGGTGCTCTAACCAACTGAGCTATTGAGGAAGATTTGTTGGCTTTTCTTTTCAAAAGCGGTTGCAAAGATACACACTTTTTCCCATTCAGCAAAATTTTTTTTCAAAAAAATCTTCCTCACACCACTCATCACACTCTATCACACATAGTTGCATACTTCAAATTTTCCACTATATCCCCCGCCGTGAGGCTGCATTCCGACTGTTTTTCGGTGGCCAAATCGCCCGATTTGCCATGTATCCACACCGCCAAAGCAGCACACATCGCTGCATCTACTTGACCCTCTTTGTTTTGAGCCATTATTGCCAACATCACACCCGTCAGCACATCCCCGCTTCCAGCCGTCGCCATACCCGCGTTGCCCGTGCTGTTCACATACACTTCGCCCTCTCTGCCAGTGGTTTGCGTCCTATGTCCCTTGCGCACTATCACACACCCCGTCGCCCTGCTCTGCTCGCGCTGCACCTCCAGCCGCCGTGCCTCATCCTCCGCCGTGCCAAACAGCCGCTCAAACTCCCTGGCATGGGGAGTCAAAATCGTGGCCGCCCGCGCCGAGTGAAGCCGCAGCAGCTCCATGCCGTCCTCCATCCGTGCCAACATATTCAGCCCGTCGGCATCTATCACCACTGCCTTCCCCTCGGCCGCCGCCAGCAGGCTCCGCAGGGCCGCCTGGCTCTCCGTGCCTATGCCTGGCCCCACCGCCACAGCGTCGTAGCGCGCCAGCTCCTCAGGGGCGAACTCATGCGCAAAACGCCCCTCATCCTCGTCCACCGACACCATCGCCTCAGGCACCGCCACCTGCATCACCTCCACCCCGCACCTTGGCACATGCACCGTCAGCAGCCCCACGCCGCTCCTCAGGCACGCCCTTGCCGACAGCACCGCCGCACCCATCTTGCCCCTGCCGCCAGCCACCAGCAGCGCATGACCGTAAGTCCCCTTGTGGCTCTCGGGGTCGCGGTGGCACAAAAAATCGGGCAGCTCAGGCCTCTCTACAACAATCATAGTCATACATCCTTACTTAAACCCAAATCGGTCATTAGGCCGACTTTTATATCCTGTCTCGCTTTTTCAATACCAATCTGGCATAAACCCCATTGTCCGATTTGGGTTAAAAAAAAAAAAAAAACGCCACAGCCCGTCCCTCATCACATGCATCTTCCACCCCTGTGGCATAATGTAAAAAAAAAGACGGTCGGGAGTCAAAACGAACGTTTCAACTTCCCGACCGCCACTCATTTATCAACAAAAAAATTATTTATAAATTCGTCTACATTTACCTATCAGAGCTTCGCCTCGCCCCTCCGCCGCTGAGGGCCTCTGGGGGGTCGGCGCGCCCCTCTCTACTAGAAATGATAGGTCATGCCCATGCCAAAAGTCCAGGTGCGGTTAAACGACTTATAGGGAGTCTTGGCGGTGCTCACCAAGCCGTGGTAGTAGTCGCCCTCGAAATGCAGCTGGAAATGGGGGTTCACGCGCAGGCTCAGCCCTATGCCGCCCGCCAAGCCGGCGTCAAAGCGGTTGTCGTAGTTCTTCACAAACGAGTAGGCGTCGCCCATGAAAGGACGTGGGTCGTCGGCCACATACACATAGCCGTGTCTCCACTGTGCCAGCCAGTAGGCGCAGTAGCCGCCCGCCAAAAAGTGGATGCGCACATCCTCGCCGCCCACCGACAGGTCGGCCAGCAGCGGCAGCTGCAGATAGGTGTCGCGATAGAAAGTGCGGTACGTGCTGGTATTGTCCACAAAGGCTACATCCAGGTCAGTGATATAGTTCTTCGTCAGCACGCCTAGGCCGCTGCGGATGCCGAACCACTGGTTGAACTGGTAGCCCACCACAGCCTCGAAATCCACGCCGCGGTCGGCATACCAAGTGCCGCTAGTGCGGGCCTTCTCCACATCCATGCGGTTGTTCGTGCCGCCCAGATAGAAGCCCAGATACCAGCCCTTAGCCTCGTCGTTCAAAATGTCGCTGTGGGGTATGAGGTCGGTGCGCACATCCTCGCGACCGGCCTGGTGGTGCTTGCACTTGCCGCTGCAGCTGCCCGAAAGCTGCTCCTCGCGCAGAAACACGCGCGTCGAAGGCTGCACACGCTCTACCAGATTAGCGTTCAGAAAAGCGTGATATTTCGTTGCGTCGATAAGGGCGTTGGCCATGCGGCCCGAGCGGGTTTGCAACATCACGCCATACTTGTTCAGCGTGTCCTGCGGCAGCATAGTGGTGTCGGCAAAAGTGATCAAGGCCGACACATATTCCTTAGTCCCTTGGTTTTGTGCCATTGCGCCGCCCATCACGGCCAGCAGCAATACAATAGTGAAAATCTTCTTCATAGTATTAATTTTTGTCATTTTTCAAAATGCAAAGATACAACTTTTTTTGAAAACACACACAAAAAAACTTTTTTAGCAGCCCCCGACACTCGCCCACAGCCACAGCCCCACACCCCCATCACACTCAAAACATGAAACTTACAAACCCACGACTCACACCCTCCCCCACAAAACAGCCCCCTCAATCCTAAACCCTAAACCCTCAACTCTC